>MAAD01000342.1:24401-40368 GCA_002162985.1 Bermanella sp. 47_1433_sub80_T6
CAAACAGCACCAACTCACGGCCAGCCGTGCGCTAAATAACAGCACCTCTTTAGAACAAAAGCTGTTCCTGGAAGAATGGCAAAATTTTCAACCCTATTGGAAGTTTAACTTTGTAAAAGGGGTGGGACTAAATCTGGATTCAGTGGTTCGCGGTGATGTGCGCCGTTATCTTACCGATGTTTATCTTTATGCTGAAAAATTACCCGCCCATCAAAGTGTGGTGGCCAGCAAACTGCAAAGCATCAATATCATTACGGCTATGTTATCGGCTCGTTTGATAGATGTAGTGGCGGCACAAAGTGGCAGCAGAATATTTACCGAGCACGAATTGCAAGTTAATGAGATTAAGCTGGCGGCTACCGTGCAACGTCACATAGATGAATTGCTAAAACTGGATCTTCCTAAGGACCAGGTAGCCAAAATCCGTAAGGTGAATACCAAATTCAGTTTTGTGAAAAAAAGCCTCATTAATTATGACGACATCACCCCCTATTTCTTGGTGCATAGAAATATCATGACCATTGGGGACCTGTTAAAAGGCACTTCACAGGCCATTGCAGGCTCTTAAATTTTAAAATGAAAAGCCTAGAACGGTGGCATGGACGCCAAGAAGTGCCTGAACCAGCTTACTAACTTTGAATACTTCCTCTTCATAAAAACTAAACTTTAAATTGCTGCACCAGTGAGTCCAGTTCCTGGGACAGTGTCATCAAATTTTCACTGGCCTCTACAGTTTGTTCCATGGCCTGGCTGGTCTGTGCGCAACTGTCACTGATGTTCACCACATTGCGATTTATTTCATCGGCCACCGCCGATTGTTCTTCTGCCGAGGTGGCAATTTGCACATTGAGGTCGTTTACTTCATTGACCCTGTGTTCAATCTCTTGCAGCGCGCCACCGGTTTTATTAGCCTGTTGTGCGGCGGATTGTGCATCCTCGGTGCCCTTGGACATGAGTTCCACCGCCTGATGACTGCCCGATTGCAGCTTATGTATCATGGTATCGATTTCTTCGGTGGACTCTTGCGTGCGTTGGGCCAGGGTGCGTACTTCATCGGCCACCACGGCAAACCCACGACCCGACTCTCCCGCACGTGCCGCCTCGATGGCGGCGTTTAATGCCAACAGGTTGGTTTGCTCCGAGATGCCACGAATCACATCCAATACCCCGCCAATGGCGCTGCTGTCTTGCTCCACTTGCAAGATCACTTGGTTGGCCTCTTTAATCAAATCAGATAATACCAACGTGCTGGCCACTGAAGTATCTACTTCTTGGCGTCCCTGGTCAGCGGCCTGTTTAACCCCTTCGGTGGAGTCTTTAGCCCTTTGAGTATGCACCGCTACTTCTTGTACGGTGGCGGCCATCTCATTAATGGCAGTCGCCACCTGGTCGGTGGAATGTTGCTGTTGCACCACGCCTTCCTTGGCTTGTTTCATCACGTCCACCTGTTGTGATATGGCCTTATCCAAAATCTGGCAACTGCTTTTAACCTGTTTCACGATTTCACCAAATTGATCCATCATCTTGTTAAAGGCGATGCCCGTGATGCCAATTTCGTCAGCAGAGCGTCCCTCATAACGGGCGGTCAGGTCTGAATTTTGCTCTATGTGTTCCACCGTATTGCGCAGTCTTTCGATGGGCCGGCAGACCTCCCTGCGCATGAAGAAGCTATAAAATCCGCTGATAAACATGAAGGCGATTAGAATCGTCACCACAATCAATAATAGTTCGGCATTTTTATCCACCACCTCATTGGCAGCGGCTTTGACCTTGTCGGCCGAAACACTCACGGTGAGGCTGGCAGCGCTGGCCTGGCGGCTAATATCTTCAAAGGTGGCCTCACTTTCAAGCTGCATGGCCAGGATAATGTCATCAATTTCTCGTACTAGGCTACGGCCCTGTGCCACCATGGCATTGCCCTTTACTCGGTTGCCATCCACATAAATGTCCACCGCCTCGATCATGACTTCGTAAAGCTTTTCATTTTTAACACGCAGAGTGTTGGCCAGCTCGGCATCGGCCAAGGCCAGTTGGTCTAGCAAGCCGTTGAGGTGATCCAGGGAGGTATCGGCGGAATCTTCCGCCTCGTTTAACCAGCTTAAAGACAGATCCAGTAACCAGGCGCGCAGATCGCGAAATTCTTCACTGATCTCGTTGGCCAAAGCAATTTTTTTAAGCTCCACATGCATCTGCAACAACAGGTGATCCTGATTTTTAATAGCTTCCACCTGTGACTCCACCTGTGACTGTTGCTGTTGGCTGATGTCTGAGGTGTTGTTGATGGTGAATAGAATAAAGATAAAGGCCACGGCCACAATCATGGAAAATATCATGCTGCCGGCCACCAGTTTGGTGGATATATTGATGTTTCTAAGCATGTGAATTGCCTCTGTTTGGCAACTTAAATGGAGCATTTCGGTTGCCATGACCCCCACTAAGTATAGACCTCTCCGGGTTAAATGACGCGGTGGTGGTGAACGGGCATTTTTTGAGCGTAAGCGCTTTGGCTTTTTCGAGCCTAAAAATGGTCACTAACAAGGAAGACGGAATAGGCAGACGCAAGTGCCTGATAATATTCAGGAAACGTTAATGGGGGAGGGCATTATGATTTGGCTTGGGTGATGCCTCTGGCCAGTGACTGGCTGGCCGGGTCATCTGCGCCCTGTAACCGTTATAAAAGGCGCGGTAATGAAGCTATATTAGTCGTTACTACTTAGCAGATTTAAGAATATCGGGGGTTTCGCTTAAGTGAAAGCCATCAAAGGGGGCGTTGTGCTGGGTGGCGGTTTGCAAATCTGTGAGCGGGGAGTTTAGACACAGTGAACTGCCGCCGTCGATGCGGATGGTGGCACCGTTAATGTAGCTCGCACCATCGCTCAGCAGAAAACACACAGCCGCACTCACCTCCGACTCTGTGCCCATACGTCCCCAAGGGATGCTTTGACCAAACTTGGGAATACGGGCAATCATCTCCGGGTCTTCGTAACTGTCCATGCCAGAGGAGGCGATGTAACCAGGGGCCACACTGTTAACTCGTACTCCTGATTTGGCCCACTCCACGGCGGCTGTTTGGCTTAGGTTTTCCATGCCGGCGCGCGCCGCACCCGAGTGCCCCATGCGTGGCATGCCACCAAAGTAATCGGCGGTGATGTTCACGATGGCGCCACCATGTTGCTGCATGGAATGACGGTAGGTTTCTTTGGACATCAAGAAGCCGCCTAACAAGTTAACCTTGAGTACCGCCAGGAAACCGTTGGCACTGATGTCTTCCAGGTTGGCTGGAAATTGACCGCCAGCATTATTCACCAGGCCATGGATTGGGCCGTATTTTTCTACACAGGATGCGATATTTTGCACAACCACATCGGTATCACGAATATCGCCGCAACGATATTCGCACCAGCCACCATCTTGTTGAATCTCTTTTTGTACGGTGCGCAATTTTTCTTCGGTGCGACCGAATAAAATCACTTGAGCCCCCAGTGAGGCAAGTTCGTGGGAAATACAACGGCCGATACCACTGCCGCCACCGGTGACAATAATGGTGCGTTGATCAAAAGTGCCGCTACGCAGTACCGATTGGAATGTCATATTTTTCTACCTGTCCTGTGTGCATTAAACTCATGTGGATAACGAATGCTCAATGCATCAAACTATTTTTAATAGAGGTGTCTAGTGCAGTTCTAGTAACTGCCTTTTTAACGAGCCTGGGCCACCTTGCTTTGGTTGTCTCTTTCTAACTCATTGCAAATCCAGTGGCCAATCTCAATCACTTCATCCAAATTCACCCCGGTTTGGATATTCATGCCGTTTAGCATAAACAACACATCTTCGGTGGCGATGTTGCCACTGGCACCCTTGGCATAAGGACAGCCGCCTAAACCAGCCACCGCCGCGTCGATTTTTGAGATGCCCAATTGAAGGCTGGCGTAAATGTTGGCCAATGCCTGACCGTAAGTGTTGTGGCAATGCACCGCCAATTTATTCACAGGTACTTCTTTCATCACTGCTTCCAGCATGCGCTTAAAAGTTAGTGGTGTGCCCACGCCTATGGTGTCCCCCAGGGACACTTCGTAGCAGCCCATCTGATACAAGTGCTTGGCCACCTCGGCTACCTTTAGCGGGTCTATGTCGCCCTCGTAGGGGCAGCCCACTATGGTGGACACATAGCCGCGCACCGGTAGGTTAATTTGTTGTGCCTGGGCCATGATGGCATCGAAGCGTTGCAAACTTTCCTTAATGGAGCAGTTGATGTTTTTTTGCGTGAAGGACTCCGAAGCAGCGCTAAAAATAGCCACCTCACCGGCACGGTGCTGGATAGCCCCTTCAAGTCCTTTTAAATTAGGGGTGAGGGCGGCGTAGCGCACTCCTGTTTTTGACATGAGTGCCTGGTTGTCATTGAGTCTATCCAATACCAAATCGGTGCCCGCCATTTGTGGCACCCACTTAGGGGACACAAAGCTGCCGGCCTCAATTTTTTTAAGACCAGCCTTGGCCAATCTTTCAATGAGCTCAACTCTCAACTCAACACTGAGTGTTTTCTTTTCGTTTTGCAGGCCGTCTCTTGGGCCCACTTCGATGATTTCAACGTTCCTAGGCAGGCTCATGACTCAATCACCTCTTCCAGTTCGATTAATATGTCACCACCGCCTACCAGGTCACCTACCGCGAAGGTGATGGATTTCACCACACCGTCATGGGGAGCTTTTATGGCGTGCTCCATCTTCATGGCTTCCATGATCATCAGCGAATCGTCTGCCTTTACGCTTTGACCAACCGCCACATCCAATTGAATTAAAGTGCCGTTCATGGGCGCCTTTAGGCTGCCACCCACTTCTTCGTCCTGGCTGTAGTTATTTTGTTGATAATGAATTTCGCTTTCACCCAGATTGTCATATACCCAGATGCGTTGATCGTGATTGATCACCCGGGCGTTGTGCCACTGGCCATTAAATTCATATTGCAGCTGCTGGTCTTCTAAGCGGGCCAAAACGTTAATGGCGCCAGATTCCAGATGCAGACACCATTCATTTTCTGAAAGAGAGTCCACCTGAATTTCCAGGGCGTCGCCATTGCTGTAGGCCAACCTCAAGGTTTCCCGGGCGCAGGCATTGAGACGTAAGGCGCTCATATTATGCCATGGACTATTAGCATCCCCCTGGGCGTTACTATTAATTCCCGCGCTTGTTCGTACCAACATATGTTGGCAAACGGCTGCGATCAGGTGATGTTGCTTAACTTGATTGTCGGTGGTGAGTTGGCTTTCAAACTCTTCAATAAAGGCGGTGCTAACCATGCCTTCTTTAAAGGCGGCCACGTTCACCAAGCGGCGTAAAAACGACAGGTTAGTGGTGACACCGGCAATCTGGTATTGCTGTAGGGCATTTTTTAAAGTGCTTAAACACTGGCGGCGGTCTTCACCCCATACAATTAACTTGGCAATCATGGGATCGTAAAACGGGCTTACCTCGTCCCCTTGCACGACGCCGGTATCCAGGCGAACCTTGCCGTCAATTAGCTCAGGCAGTTGTACATAATCAAGTGTGCCCGTGGTGGGTAAAAACTGATTGTCCGGGTCTTCGGCATAGATGCGAACTTCCATGCTGTGGCCGTTAATGCTTAACTGATCTTGCGTTAAAGGAAGTGTTTCACCTTGCGCCACTTTAATTTGCCAGGCCACTAAATCCTGTCCGGTGATCATTTCGGTTACCGGGTGTTCAACCTGCAAGCGGGTATTCATTTCCATAAAGTAAAACTCGCCGCTGGCCCCCTCGCCTTGAACATAGAGAAACTCTACGGTACCGGCCCCCACATAGTTAATGGCCTTGGCCGATAACAACGCCACTTCGCCCATTTTTTCTCGTTCACTTTGGCTGAACTGGGGTGCGGGCGCTTCTTCGATAACTTTTTGGTGGCGACGCTGAATGGAGCAGTCACGCTCAAACAAATACACGCCGTTGCCAGATTCATCCATGAAAACCTGAATCTCCACGTGACGAGGGCGAGTGATGTATTTTTCAACCAGTAACTTGTCGTCACCAAAGCTGTTTAAGCCTTCACGTTTAGAGGCAGCAATGGCAGCGGCAATTTCATCTTCCGACTCAATCACACGCATGCCTTTACCACCGCCACCGGCGCTGGCTTTTACCAATACCGGGAAGCCAATTTTACGCACTTCTTCACTTAAAAATGCTTCGTCCTGGTTGTCACCGTGGTAACCGGGTACCAGGGGCACGTTGGCCGCTTCCATGAGTTTTTTGGATTCAATTTTTGAACCCATGGCTTGTATGGCACCCACTGGTGGCCCCACCCATGCCATGCCAGCATCCATGATGGCTTGGGCAAATTCTGCATTCTCAGATAAAAATCCGTAACCAGGGTGTACCGCATCTGCGTTTGAGTTTTTCGCTACTTCAAGAATTTTTTCCACCACCAGGTAACTTTCTTTGGCAGGGGAGGGGCCAATGAACCAGGCTTCGTCTGCCTTTTTTACGTGCAGGGCGTTGCGGTCTGCTTCAGAGTAAAGGGCAATACAGTGTATGCCCAATTTTTGCGCACTTTGCATGATGCGAATGGCAATTTCGCCACGGTTAGCAATCAGCAGGCGAGTAATAATTTTTGTATTAATAGAGGTGCTCATATTAAGATTCCTTCACCCAATTTGCTGTGCGCTTTTCTAAAAATGACGACAGGCCTTCTTGGCCTTCATTGCTCACACGGATAGCGGCAATGAGGTTTACCGTGTAATCGCGCATCTCTTTATCTATGTCACCGCGACTCACGGTTTGAATAAGTTGCTTGGTTTTGTCTATGGCTTGTGGGCTGTTTTTCAATAGCGCATCAATTAACAATTGGCCTTTTTCAGCAAGCGCCTCTTTATCGGCCACCACAACGTGAACTAAACCCAATTCGCCGGCGGTTTGGGCATCAAATGCTTCGGCGGTTAAGAAGTAGCGGCGCGATGCACGCTCCCCTATGGCACTCACCACAAACGGGCTAATCACCGCCGGGCTTAAACCTATTTTTACTTCACTTAAACAAAAACGACTGCGAGTGGTGGCGACGCTCATGTCGCAGCACGCCACTAAACCCACTGCGCCACCAAAGGCTGCGCCATCCACCAGGGCAATGGTGGGTTTGTTTAAACCATTAAGTTTGTGCATGAGCTCGGCCAGGTGCTGAGCATCGTCACGGTTTTGTTGCTCGTTAAGCTGCGCCATGCGTTTCATCCAGGCAAGGTCGGCACCGGCAGAAAAGTGTTTGCCGTTGGAACCCAATACCACTACTCGTACTTGATCGTTATCTTCAATCTCGTGAAGGGCCGCTAATATTTCGGCGATCAATAAGTCGTCGAAAGCGTTGTGTATTTCGGGTTTGTTTAGGGTCAGGCGAGCGATGCCGTCTTCTATGGTAAATAATAAATGACTCATGATGTCTCCCCTTACATTCTAAAGATGCCGAATTTTGTTTCCTGAACCGGTGCATTTAACGATGCACTGATGGCCAGGCCTAATATGTCTCGACTCTGAGCCGGATCTATAACTCCGTCATCCCACAAACGGGCAGATGCATAATAGGGGTGACCTTCTTTTTCATATTTTTCTAACAGAGGTTTTTTAAACTCGGCTTCTTCTTCTTCGCTGAAACTTTCCCCGCGTTTTTCTTTGGCCCCCTTGGTAATTAATGCCATTACTCCAGCTGCCTGTTCACCACCCATCACCGAGATGCGCGCGTTGGGCCACATCCACATGAAGTTGGGATCGTATGCTCGACCACACATACCATAGTTACCGGCACCAAAACTGCCGCCAATGACCATAGTAAATTTAGGCACTTTGGCACAGGCCACGGCCGTTACCATCTTGGCGCCATGTTTGGCGATGCCTTCCTGTTCGTACTTGCTACCCACCATGAAACCTGTGATGTTTTGCAAAAAGATTAACGGGATGTTGCGCTGACAGCACAGCTCAATGAAGTTAGCGCCTTTTTGTGCGCTCTCGGAAAACAGCACGCCGTTGTTGGCCACGATTCCCACCGGATAACCCCAGATGCGGGCAAAACCACATACTAGTGTTGTACCGTATCTGGCCTTGTATTCGTCAAACTCACTGCCATCTACCATGCGTGCAATAATTTCGCGCACATCCATGGGTTTTTTGCTGTCTTTAGGCACCACACCGTAAAGCTCTTTTGCGTCGTGCAAGGGCGCAACGACGTCACGCACATCCAGCTCGGTTTGTTTTTTCCAGTTAAGGCGATCCACAATGTTGCGGGCAATTTGCAAAGCGTGTTCATCGTTTTCAGCCAAATGATCGGCCACACCACTTTGGCTAGTATGCATGTCGCCACCGCCCAGAGTTTGTGCGTCTACTTCTTCACCCGTGGCCATTTTTACCAATGGTGGACCTGCTAAAAAGATGGTGCCTTGTTCTTTAACGATGATGGATTCATCGGCCATGGCGGGCACATAAGCGCCCCCGGCAGTACAGCTGCCCATGACCACTGCAATTTGTGGGATGCCCTTGGCAGACATATTGGCTTGATTAAAAAAGATGCGACCAAAATGTTCACGGTCGGGAAATACTTCATCCTGACGGGGCAGGTTAGCACCGCCGCTGTCTACCAAATAAATGCATGGTAGGTAATTTTTCTCGGCAATCTCTTGAGCGCGTAAATGTTTTTTAACGCTTATTGGATAATAAGAGCCGCCTTTAACGGTGGCGTCGTTGCCTACGATCATGCATTCAACGCCGTTGACCTTGCCTATGCCAGCTACTACTCCGGCACAGGGCACGTTATCGCTGTAAACATCGTGAGCGGCCAGTTGACCCACCTCTAAAAATGGTGAACCTTCGTCTAACAAGTGCGCGATGCGTTCGCGCACCAATAGTTTGCCGCGGCTTTTATGACGGGCCTGTGATTTTTCACCACCGCCTAACTGGATGGTGGCAACCAAACTTTTAAGATCATCAACCTGGCCCTGTAAGTGGGCCTGGTTGTCTTTAAATTCGGCGGAATGAATATTTAATTTTGAATGAATGACGGGCATGAAGCAGTCCTCTTAACCGTAAAAATATGCAGAATTGTTATGAGTGAATGGGATATTGTTGATCATGGCCGTTGCCCGAATGGATTCGGGCGCGAGTCTACATGGATGTATTCACGACGTGCCGTGAGCATCAATATCCCGTTCAGTTCTACGCTGCTATTTACTTTCGTTAAACAATTCACGACCAATTAACATGCGTCGCACTTCAGAGGTACCGGCACCAATTTCATACAGCTTGGCATCGCGCAATAAACGGCCACAATCAAAATCGTTGATGTAGCCGTTACCACCTAGAATTTGAATGGCATCCAGCGCCATCTGGGTTGCTTTTTCGGCGCAGTATAAAATCACACCGGCGGCATCTTTACGGGTGGTTTCACCACGGTCACAGGCGGCAGCCACGGCATACAAATAAGATTTACAGGCGTTCATGGTGCTGTACATATCAGCTACCTTGCCTTGAATTAATTGGAACTCACCTATGCTTTTACCAAACTGCTTGCGGTCGTGAATGTAAGGAATCACTAAATCCATACAGGCTTGCATGATACCGGTGGGGCCACCACTTAATACCACTCGCTCGTAATCCAGGCCGCTCATCAATACTTTTACACCCTGGTTAAGGCCACCCATGATATTTTCAGCGGGCACTTCACAGTCTTCAAAAATTAGCTCGCAGGTGTTGGAACCACGCATGCCTAACTTATCCAGTTTTTGGCCACGGCTAAAACCAGGGAAGTCACGCTCTACAATAAAAGCGGTAATGCCATGGGCGCCTTTCTCAAAATCGGTCTTGGCGTAAATAACATACACGTCTGCGTCCGGGCCGTTGGTGATCCACATCTTGCCGCCATTTAATACGTAATTGTCGCCTTTTTTATCCGCGCGCAATTTCATGCTTACCACATCTGAACCGGCATTGGGTTCACTCATGGCCAGGGCACCAATGTGTTCGCCGGTTAATAGCTTTGGCAGGTACTTGGCTTTTTGCTCCTTGCTGCCGTTCTTGGTTAATTGATTCACACACAAGTTTGAGAAGGCACCGTAACTCAAACCAATGGAGGCAGAAGCACGGCTTATTTCTTCCATGGCCACCACGTGAGCCAGGTAACCCATATTAATGCCACCGTATTCTTCTTCGGCGGTTACACCCAGTAGACCCATGTCGCCAAATTTTTTCCAAAGCTCGTTAGGAAAAGCGTTTTCTTTATCGGTGGCTTGCGCCAGCGGTGAAATTTCGCGGCTGGCAAATTCATTTACCTGGGCGCGCAACATGTTGATGGTTTCGCCTAGGCCAAAGTTAAATTCGTTATAAATGCTTTTCATCTTGTTATTCTCACTCTCATTAATTTAGTTTGATTAGGGCTGCGCCCAAAGTTTTAATTACTGCTTGTCCATAGCTTCACGAATACGGCTTTCTTGGTCATTCAATTCAATCATCATGATTTCAATGTCGTTCATCTGTTCCTGCAGGCGCTCGCGACTTTGTCGCACTTTCTCTAGTACTTTTTGGTATTGCTGCTGGTTATTTTCAGCCGGGTTATACAATTGAATCAGTTCACGGCTTTGCGCCAGGCTCCAACCCAAACGCTTGCCTCTAATAATGAGTTTGAGGGTGGCGTAATCACGCGGACTATAGAGACGCTTTTGCCCCTGGCGTTCTGGGCTAAGTAGGCCCTCACTTTCATAGAAGCGAATAGCACGGGTGGTGATGTCGAAGCGCTGTGCCAAATCACTGATGGTATAGATGGTGCCGCCACTGTTAGAGCTTGGTGTATTTTTAGTCATGTAATCAGTCTAGACATAGTTGACGTTTACGTCAACGTAATGTGTCGGGATGGGTAGACCGACCTGGCCATAATTAACATTTTTACACTGTAGGAAACGGGAAGAAACAAGCATTTGCTTGGGGTGTTATGCACATTTATTTATGACTGGTAAATAAACGTCACTCAAAACTGGCCGCTGGCTCATTCGATCTGTTGACAATGCTAAGTGCTTGAAAAGCATCAATAAAACTAATTGTTTGAAAAAAGCCCAATTTGAACTAGTGTCAGCTTTTACGGGGCTTACAGGGTCTTTTCAATAAGTTATGAACTAAGTTATCCACAGCTTTTGTGGGTAAACCCATTTAACCCAGTAACCATGGGCTTTTCTTTCATACAGGTGTTTTAAAAAGAGCCTAAATCGTCTTTGCCATGGATTTTGATTGATGTGGTTATTGGCCAGAATGAGGCTTCGCGGTTTAATGAAAGACGTTTTTGAATGTCATTTCAGTGAGGAATATTGATGCAAGCGTATTTAACCCATACCCCATTCTTCGATTATGATGATGCGGGCATACAGCAATTCAGTGACAAGTTAATTGAAGTGGGTATGAGCGATATTGAAAAGGCGGTGGTACTTTATTACGCGGTGCGTGATGACATAGCTTATAACCCCTATGTGTTTGACCCGGCCCCCAATGCCTTCAAAGCCAGCGAATGTCTGGAACAGGGCCAGTCTTATTGTATTCCCAAGGCCATATTATTGGGGGCATTGTGTCGTTTAAACGGCATTCCGGCTCGCCTGGGCTTGGCTGATGTGCGCAATCACTTATCCAGCCCGGCGCTCATCGAGTGGTTACAAAGTGATGTGTTTGTGATGCATGGTTACATTGAGATGTATTTGTCGGGTCAGTGGGTAAAGGCGACGCCGGCCTTCGACGCCAAGTTATGCCAGCGTATGGGTGTGGTTCCTTTGGAATTTAATGGGCTGGAAGACTCTATTTTTCATGAACATAATGGCGAGGGCGACCGCCACATGGAGTACCTTACCGAGCATGGCACCTTCGAAGACGTACCTTATGAAAAAATAGTGGCCAGTGTGGCCCAGGCGTATCCGCACCTAAAGGATAACTTTAAAGCTCGCCAGCATCACAGCTTGCAGCAAGAGAGTTAGGCAAAACCAAAGCGATTGAAAAGTGCCGCCATATGCGTCTCCAAGGGGGCGTTAATTTCTATTCGCACGCCGGTTACCGGGTGGGTAAATTGCAAACTTCTGGCGTGCAGCAGCAGCCGATGGCAGTCCAGTTCACTGGAAAAATAGCGATTGTAATTGCCCTTGCCGTATCTGGCGTCGCCAATAATCGGGTGGCTAATGTGTTTTAAGTGTCTGCGAATTTGGTGGGTGCGCCCTTGTTTGGGGGTGGCCTGAATCCAGCTAAAGCGGCTCTTGGGGTAGCGGTCGATGGTGGCATCTATTTCTGTGTGTTCAAGGGGCCTAAACTCGGTTTGGGCTTCCTGTGACTTGCCATCGTCCTGGCCATAATCTTTCATGCCCTTTAAGGCATGATCCACCAATATTGGCTCTTTTAACCAGCCACGCACGAGGGCCCAATAGGTTTTCTCGCTCTGTTCCCAATCCTCCTGAATGATTCTGGCCAATTCCCCGCTTAAGGCAAATAACAGTACCCCAGAGGTGGGACGGTCCAGTCGGTGTACCGGATAGACAAATTCACCTATCTGGTCACGCACCATCTGCAGGGCAAATTCCTTGGCATCCTTGGCCACCCAGCTTTTATGCACCAGCAAGCCGCTGGGTTTGTTCACGGCCACAATGTGTTTGTCTTGATAGAGAATGGTGAGGGCCATGCAGAAAGCTCAGGTTAAAAAGGGGGCGAATTATAGCAAGCCTTGGGTGATAGGGGACGAGTAATTAAGCGCTTACCTTGTTGTGCCTTCGGCATCCTGACCTAAACTCAAAAGATGCTTATCCGTACTGGCGTTTTACGCTGATGATTAACCTTTTCAACACATCCTTGGCGGAACTTGGCAAGCTGCATATTCGGTGGCTGGACAAGTTAATTCCTAACGGTGATTCCTTATCTGCTCAGCAGCTAAGGCGAGCTAGACTATTGGTGGGAATATTGTTTTATGCCTGCTTTTTTGGCTACCTGTTACTGCTGGTGAGGTACTTGACTCAGGGATGGGGGCCCACAATTCTAACCTCAGCCATAGGGGCTACAATATTCGGTTCCCTATTATTATTTTATATTCGATTTAATCGCCTGGACCTGGTGGCCGATCTGGGTGTGCTGTTTTCCGTATGTGCGCTAATGCTCACTGCCTACAATGATGGTGGTTTATCATCGCGCGCCCTTATCTGGTTACCTACTATCCCCCTGGTATCTCAATTTATCGCTCACACCATGAGGGCGTTCATGACCGTTTTATTGGTAAGCCTGTTATTGATGGGTTTATATTATCTGCACCTCACCCAAGTGATAACCAGTCCCCTTCCCAATGACTCACTATTTGGGCGTCTGGTGACCTGTATGCTGTCATTGATTTTTGTGGCCGTCGTGGCACGAATTTACGATAACAGCCGCAAGCTATTAAGTGATGCCTTAACCATAGAAAAGGAAAAAGCCGAGGAGGCCTATCGCCATAAATCCGAGTTTCTTGCCAACATGAGTCATGAGCTACGCACTCCCTTTAATGGTGTGTTAGGCATGTTAGAACTGCTGCTTAATAGCTCTCTGACACAAGAGCAAAGGCACAGGGCTACACTGGCGCGTAGCAGTGCCGAATCATTGTTGTTATTGATCAATGACATTCTTGATTATTCCAAGGTGGAGGCGGGCAAGCAGGAACTGGAGTTTTTGGACTATGACCTTAGGGAGTTGCTGGGGGATTTATCCGAGGCGCTGGCCTTTCAAGCCGAGGTAAAAGGCCTGGAGCTAATACTGGATTACCGGCAAGTTAATCCGGGCTGGGTTCACGGTGACCCCACTCGTTTGCGCCAAATACTCTCCAACCTGGTGAGCAATGCCATTAAGTTTACCCACCAGGGGGAGGTGGTGATTTGTGCCAAGCTGGTAGATGAGGGTGAGGGCAGCAATTTACGGGTGTCTGTTACGGACACCGGCATCGGCATTCCAAAGGACAAGCTGGCCGGATTATTTGATAAATTTACTCAGGTGGAGTCGTCCACTTCCCGGGAGTTTGGGGGTACAGGGCTGGGCTTGGCCATAGTGAAAAAATTGTGTGAACTCATGGGAGGGGGGGTAACGGTGATGAGCGAGCCCGGGCAGGGCAGTAAATTTATAATGGGCATCGAATTGCAACCCGCCCAAGGGCCAACCATTAGGGTCACGCCACCGGATTTAACGGCGCAAAAGCTATTGCTGGTGGATGATAACGCCACCAGCCTGCAGGTGGTGAGTGGCCAGCTGCAGGATTGGGGGGCAGAGGTCATTACCGCGCAATCGGCACAGCAGGCACTGAGCTGGATTGAAAAAAACACAGATTCATCTTTTGCCATGGCCTTCATAGACCTAAAAATGCCTGATATGGATGGCATTGATTTGGCCAGGGTTTTAAACAAGCGTGAAGACAGTGAGGCCACCATATTGGTGATGATGACCCCCATAGAGTCCATCGCCAACGAGGCGTTTTATGCTGAACTTGGGATCGCTGCCTGCTTTCCAAAACCGGTCATTTATGGAGATTTAGTTTCGTCCCTGTCTTTACTGGTGGACGGGGAGTTAAGTAAAGAAACTGCAAGTTCTACCCTAACCCATAATTATATGGAGGCTATGCACCATACGGGCACTGAGGTTCGAATTCTGGTGGTGGATGACAACGCCATAAACCTGGAGGTGGCAGGCGCTATTTTGGAGGATTTGGGTTACACCACTGTCATGGCCAACAGTGGTCAGGAGGCCTTAAACACACTTAAAACTTGCTCCGAGCACGCACCCATTCACGGGGTGATGATGGATTGCCAGATGCCGGGCATGGATGGTTTGCAAACCACCCGTGCCATTCGTAATGGCGAGGCTAGCCATGACTATCGAGATGTGCCCATCATCGCCTTAACCGCCAATGCCATGAAGGGGGATAAGGAAATTTGCCTGGAGGCGGGCATGAATGGCTATCTGAGCAAACCGCTGGATGTTAAGAAGTTGTGCGCGGCCATAGTGACTCTAATCGAACCCTGTATTGCACCTCCATCCTCCTAAAAAATAGAGCAGCATAATCTGGTAATTGCGCATATTTGAGGGCTGGTAGAGTATGACCAGCTTTCGCTGGCAGCTTGGAATAATTGCCGTACAATGCACGGCTTTTACCGCCTACCAATTGCACATCAAACGAGAGTCACCATGTCGCGAGATCGTATTTACGCCCAGGACCATCAAGCATTGGATGCGTTTGCCTTCGATGAGGCCGTGGCGCGGGTATTCCCGGATATGATTAAACGCTCGGTGCCCGGTTACACCACTATCATTCCTATGATAGGCGTGATCAGTGAGCACTACGCCCAGGACAATAGCCTGCTTTATGATTTGGGCTGCTCTTTGGGGGCTTCTTTGTTGGCCATGCGCCATGGTGTGAAGGCCAACAACTGCAAGGTAGTAGGCATAGACAATGCCGCGGCTATGCTAGAGCAATGCCAAACCTATGTGGATGAAGATGCGAACACTGTGCCGGTGGAATTGCATCATGGGGACATCACTAACTTCCCCTATGAAAAAGCCTCCGTGGTGACGCTTAACTTCACCCTGCAATTTATCGACCCGGATAAACGCCAGTCATTAATTCAAACCCTGTTTGATGCCATGCTGCCCGGCGGCGCTTTAATTTTATCTGAAAAAATATGTTTTGAAGGTGGTGAGCAAAGCCTGCAGGAGCAACTGCATTGGGACTTTAAACGAGCCAATGGTTACAGCGAACTGGAAATCAGTCAGAAGCGCAGCGCCTTGGAAAATGTCTTGTTACCCGAGACTGCCCAGGATCATATAGATCGCCTTAAACTTGCCGGTTTTAGTCAGGCCAGTCAGTGGTATCAGTGTTTTAATTTCAGCTCTTTCATTGCCATTAAATAAGGGAAGAGTGAATGCCTTTCTTGGAATTTTACAGCGAACTTTTTGAATAT
>MAAD01000342.1:40376-45390 GCA_002162985.1 Bermanella sp. 47_1433_sub80_T6
CAGCGAACTTTTTGAATATATAAAAGCCGATGAGACCCGCCTTAAGATTTGGGGTGAGACGCTTGAGTCCCAGCTTGAGCAGGTATTCATGGATCAGACCCACGGCGACATGACCCGTTGGGCGGAGGCTTTTAATAATTTGCCCGATATAAAGGGTGTGTCTAGTCAGCTAGGCCAAGACGTATTAACCCTGCAAAGTGCACAAGTTGACGACGAACAGCTGACTCAATTACTGGCCGCCCTCAAGGGGTTAAAACCCTGGCGCAAAGGCCCTTTTGATTTTTTTGGTCACCACATCGATACCGAATGGCACTCCGATTGGAAGTGGCAGCGCATTAGCCCTCATATTTCCCCGCTTAAAAACCGCAGGGTACTGGATGTGGGTTGCGGCTCAGGTTATCACATGTGGCGCATGCTGGCAGAAGGTGCGCAACGGGTTATTGGGGTGGACCCTAGCAAATTGTTTTTCTGGCAATTTGAGGCCATGAAAAAGTATTTGTTGGCCCAGGGGCAAGAAGTGCCGGTGCATTTTTTACCTTTTAAAATGGAAGAAGTACCGGCTGGGTTAAGAGCATTTGATACCGTATTTTCAATGGGGGTGTTGTATCACCGTCGTTCACCGTTAGAGCATTTGTCTGAGTTGCATCAGGCTTTGCGCGCCGGTGGTGAAGTGGTGTTGGAGACGCTAGTGGTGGATGGTGGTTTGGGCCAGGTACTCATGCCGGAAGACCGCTACGCCATGATGCGCAACGTGTGGTTTTTGCCCTCGGTGGAAACCTTAAGTTTATGGATGCGCCGTGTGGGTTTTAAAGATGTAAAAGTGGTGGAACAAAATTTCACCAGCATTGAAGAGCAGCGCACCACAGATTGGATGGAGTTTAATTCGTTAAAGGATTTTCTGGATCCCAATGATCACAGCAAAACCATAGAAGGCTACCCGGCCCCCAAGCGTGCCACGCTCATCGCGCACACTTAATAGGGAAGCCCTAATACGGTTTAGGGATCACTGCCAGGCGTCAGTAGTTGTAAAAACTGGCTCAGTAAATCGGCGGTTTGTGAATCACTTTTGATGATCTCGCCGCCCCCATGACCGGTTCCGGTGGCCTTTAAAAACAGGTTGTCAAAGTTGTTTGCCGACACCGCCCCATAGTCGATTATGCGGTTGACGTTTATATCTTGATAGCTGGCCATGTCACTGTCGACAAAAATAAGACGGGTATCACCGGCCAGGCGAAACTCTCCATGACACAGGGTGCATTTATCTTGAATTAAGTCGTCTGATAAATTTTCTTTGTAAAAAGCGATGGCATCGCTGCGTGCTTCATCCTGTTGAGTGGCCATTTCAACAAAGGACTGTAACGCTAAATACTTATCAGACTGCAGTTCTAAAACTTCAGTATGTTCCAGTCCGCGGGATTTACCTAAAAACAGTGCGCCGTGTTGGTTGCTTCTTTGCAGGTAGGCCAGGGTCATTTCCAGGTTTTTATTCAGGTAGTCCTCTTCAACATTCTGCAGCAAGACATAATCACTATTATTGGCAATGCTTTCGCTGTGGTGGCAAACAATGCAAGAAAACTGGGTAATGTCGGCGCTGATATTTTTTTGCCAATAGCTGCTTAATGGGCTTTGCTGTTCTTGTAGCGGCTCGTAAGAGGTGGGCACACAGGCGCTGGTGGTCATTATCAGTATCGCAATAAAAATGACTCTGCCCATGCTGTGCTCCTGTTGGTTTATTTTGAGTATTATTGGTGAATTTACCCTTGCCGCCCATATCCAATAAGCCACACTGGAATGGGACCAAAGTCGTATGCGGCTTTAACCCTGATAGTTACTGGCTAAACTATTGATAAGCGGGCTTATTTTGTTATGCTCTGGCCCGACTTTGAGGTTATATCTATGAATTCATTATTGTTACGTATATCTGCCCCTATTTTTATGAGCGCTCTGTTGCTCACAGCCACTTCTGCCCACGCTCAATATGACACCTTATTTTTAGACTTGGCACAGGGTGAAGAAATGACACAGCTGCGTCTGGGCATGGGTGAAACGCCACCGGGCAGTGAAGGTGAGAAGGTCACCAGCATGTTTTATCTCAGTTACTTTGAGAGTGACGACATCGTAAAAGTGAATAAAGCCAACCTGGGTGAACAGAAGACTGAAATACTGGCGCTGGGTGCTGGCGGTTTTGGTTACCTTGAAAACCCTAAATTAAACGGCGGTGCCGAGTTTGACTTTGAACTGTCCCAGACTCGCATCGACTCCCTAGACAACTACAAGCGCACCGGTATTGGTTTTCGTACTCAACTGTTTATTCCCATTGCCGCAGGCTTGCAAAGCAACATAGGCTTTAACATTCGCCCCTTCTTTCTAAGCAGCGATTGGGACGACCAGGCACAGCTTGAATATGAATATCAAGCGGGTCTGGAATATGCCTTTACTTGGGATGTGGCCGTGTACGCTCACTATCGCTATGTGGCACTGATTGCCAAGAACGATGACGATGTAAAACTGGCCGAAGGCTCAATTTTAGGCATCCGCGCTCGTTTCTAATACTTACCTGTTTACCGTTTGATGGGGGCTTACGCCCCTTTGGATCATATTTTGACCAATAACTCGCTAATTTTACCCCCAGCCGACCTTCCTTTAGACAATATTTTGCCTGATGAGCCCTTGTTGCTCATGGGGGCGGGTCCGGTGCCGGTCTCTCAAAAAGTGGCCTCGGCCAACTCGGTGGTGATCAATCACCTGGGAGAGACCATGAATA
Source organism: Bermanella sp. 47_1433_sub80_T6 (assembly GCA_002162985.1). Lineage (GTDB taxonomy): Bacteria > Pseudomonadota > Gammaproteobacteria > Pseudomonadales > Oceanobacteraceae > Bermanella. The sequence goes on from MAAD01000342.1 coordinate 43,141, forward strand.
AGGTCATCGAGCGGGTACGCTTGATGGCGCAATATGTATTCCAAACCCGCAGCCAGCATATTTTAGGAGTGGCGGGGCCGGGCAGCGCGGCCATGGAGATGGCCATCACTAACCTGGTGTGGCCGGGTCGCAAGGTGTTGTGCATCAATAACGGGTTTTTTAGTGCCCGCTTGGCCGAAATGGCCACCCGTGTGGGGGGAGAAGTGACCCTACACACCTTGCCGGAAGGGCAGGGCGCCGATGCCGCGCAAGTTGAAAAACTGCTGGTAGAAGGAGATTTTGATGTCATCACCCTAGTGCAGGGGGAAACCTCTAATACGGTGTGGAATGATCAACTGGCCCAGATTACCCAGCTGGCTCGCCAACACGGAGTACTCTCCATCGTGGATGCGGTTTGTACGCTCAGTACTATGCCGCTCAATATGGATGAATGGCAGGTGGATGTGGTGATTACCGGCGGGCAAAAAGGCCTGGCTTCCATTCCGGGTGTTTCACTTATTGCTTTTAGCGAGCACGTTTGGCCTGAAATTGTGAATCGCATCGCGCCCATGCCTCACTGGTGTTTGGATGCCCGCTTGGCTCTGCAATTTTGGGAAGAAAAAGGCTATCACTACACGGCTCCCGTGAGTGGTATTTTGGCCTTGCATGAAGCCTTACGACAGGTGTGTCTGGAAACGTTGGACAGACGCTTTGAGCGACACCTGGTTTGCAGTCAGGCATTGCAGGCGGCCATTGAAGCTATGGGGTTACAATTATTTGTGGCCCCTCAAAGTCGTCTAAACAGCGTGGTGGGCATTTGCCTGCCAAGCGGGGTGGATGGTAAAAAAGTACTGTCGACCATGTCGAACCTTTACAAGGTAGAAATATCCGGCTCATTTGGATTGCCCATCGTGCGCATTGGCCAAATGGGGGAGCAAAGCCGAGCCCATAACTTGTACCGAACCCTGCATGCCTTTGGCATGAGTTTAAAGAGTAACGGTGCCCAAATAGACCTGCCGGCCGGCATGTCTTCCCTTGAGCGTGAACTGGATGTGAAGGAAGCGCTCACCGCATAACGATCTCTTGTTAAGGGCCGCTCCTCAATTTGAGGCTAGAAGCGGCCCTTAATAGTGCCTTTAATCAATTACCCGCCACATATCTGTGCCTAACTCCTTGATTGCTCAAACAAAACAGTTAATTCCAGTAGGAGACTGGCGGGAAGCTTTTCATTCTTGATAATATGGAGATACCTTCTAATGGAACGTCAGTTTGAGTGTAGGGTATGGCCGAGCAATTAATCGATAAGTTTAACCGGGTGGTGGATTACGTCCGTATTTCAGTGACCGACCGCTGTGATTTTCGCTGTGTGTATTGCATGTCTGAAGACATGACTTTCCTACCGCGCAATCAAATATTATCCCTGGAAGAAATTGAGCTCATTGCCCAAGCCTTTGTGGAGCTTGGGGTCAAAAAAATTCGCCTAACCGGTGGTGAACCTCTGGTGCGCAACGGCATTACCCAATTAGTCAAAAATATATCTGGCTTGCCGGGTTTAAAAGAACTCAATATGACCAGCAATGGCAGTCAATTGCCTCGTTTAGCGGGCGAGCTAAAAGAAGCGGGTTTAAATCGGCTGAATATCTCGCTAGACAGTTTGGATGCACAACGATTTAAAGAACTGACCCGCACCGGGGAATTGGATACCGTATTAAGCGGCATCCAGGCTGCCAAACAAGAAGGCTTTTCTCGCATTAAACTCAACGCGGTGATTTTAAAGGGCCGTAATGATGACGAAATTCTTAACTTAATCGATTACATTCGCCAGCATCAATTAGACATCAGCTTCATCGAAGAAATGCCCTTAGGGCAAATCAGTGAACACGACCGTGAACAAACCTTCATGAGCAGTGATGAGATCCGCGATTTAATTCAAGGCGTGCATAAAATTGAAAAAATCGATGCCAATAGCGGCGGCCCCAGTGAATATTGGCGCTTTTTAGACGGCCATAATAGTCGAGTGGGATTTATCTCGCCTCACAGCCATAATTTTTGTGGCAGTTGTAATCGAGTAAGATTAACCGCAGAAGGGAAATTACTACTATGCTTAGGAAATGAGCACAGTGTGGATTTAAGAGCCGTAGTTCGGGAGCATCCAGGTGATTTGGAACCTGTGAAGCAAGCAATTCGCGATGCGATGCTGATAAAACCGGAAAGACACTACTTTAATTTAGCGCAAGAGGTTAAAATCTTACGCTTTATGAACACCACTGG
>MAAD01000342.1:45398-45843 GCA_002162985.1 Bermanella sp. 47_1433_sub80_T6
ACCACTGGCGGTTAGTCTGTAAGATAATTAACCCCGTTAAATAAGCAACGTCACTTTAAAATAAGATAGAGCCTATGAGCAGCCTATATCAAAACTTTTTGGGCAATAGCCCCTCCTGGTATAAAAAGTCCATTATTGCCTTTTTATTAATCAACCCGTTATTGGTCATGATTCCGGATATTGGTTATACAGTGGCCGGTTGGGCCCTGATTCTTGAGTTTATTTTCACCCTGGCTTTGGCGCTAAAATGCTACCCATTACAGCCAGGTGGTTTGTTGGTCATAGAAGCGGTGGCCTTGGGCATGACCAGCCCTGTCAATATTTATAATGAAGTGAATGCCAACCTTGAAGTCATCTTGCTACTGATGTTCATGGTGGCGGGTATTTATTTCATGCAAAACCTGCTGTTATTTATTTTTACCAAGCTATTAATAAACGTGCGTTC
>MAAD01000137.1 GCA_002162985.1 Bermanella sp. 47_1433_sub80_T6
AAACCTAATGGTCAATTTGCCATTGCCCCAGCTGAGGTGCATGAATTTGTGGGCAGGCTGCCGGTTAAATTAATTTCCGGGGTGGGGCCTAAAAGTGCCGAAAAACTCAAAGACCTGGGAATTCACACCTGTCAGGATGTTCGGGATGTATCTGCCCAGGGCTTAAGGTCACAAATGGGAAAGTTTGGCGAAATACTCATTCAGCGCGCCCAGGGAATCGATGATCGTGTGGTGCGGGTTCGGGATCGCCGCAAATCCATCAGCATGGAACATACCTTTGTCAGTGATCTCACTGATGAGGAAGAAATTAACCAGATCCTGGATGACATGTGGCCAAAATTTTTGGCGCGCGTGGAGCGGGCCGGCCTGCAACTATTGCAGCTGGCGCCGTTTGTTAAGGTAAAATTTTCAGACTTTCAGGTAACCACCCTGGCTGACCATCACCGTAGCGTTACCATGGACGATTACCGTGCGCTATTGGCCCAAGCCATGCTGCGGGCCGACAAGGCGGTAAGGCTAATTGGCATCGGCGGGCGCCTGCAAGAACTCAATAATAGTCAGTTAAGTTTATTTTAACTGCTTTAGCTAAGGCACCACACTGCTGTGCAGGTATTTATCCAGCAAATCTTCGCGGGTTTCAGAAAAATCATGATGATTTATTTGCAGGTAATCCAGTGACTCCTGGATAGATTGCACAACCTGGTCACTGTTGGCATCGATTAACCAGTAGCGTCGAAATTGGCCGCTGATGTTTTTTGCCAGGGTTAATATGGCCAGGTGGGTAGCGGTACCTTCGGCCATGGTCTTTTGGCCCTTAAGGATTTTGCCGGCGATGGGTTGATAACGAATGGCTAATGCCACTTCTTCTCCCAGGTGCCACTTCCTGGCCATGATGGCCCCTTGTAAAAAATGGTCGGTGGAAAATTGCTGACGTTCACGTACACACAATTCATCGGCGGCCAGAAATTCATGGGTTTTAATAAAATTCTTGAAGGTTTTATGGTGATTCATCATTACCGCAATGCCGGCGTTATGTAACATGCCGGTACTGTACGCCTGATTTTTATCGATTCCTGTGTAATGGTTGGCCAGGTCGCAGCAAATGCCGGCAACATCCACCGCCGTGGTCCAGAAACTTTCTTGCAGTGGGCAGCCTTCAAAACTGTTACGCACCGAAACCGCTTGCACCAGGGTGAATACCCGATTTAACCCCAGCAACATAATAGCCTGTTCAACCGAGGTGGCCGGCGTTACTAGGCCCATCCACGGGCTATTGACCGCCGATAAAAAAATCGCATACAGAGCGATATCTTCCTTCACTAGAGCGGATATGGCCTTAATATCCACCTCTTCTTCGGCCATGAGGGATTGAATGGTTAATAATACGGTGGGGCGTGGTGGGATGATCAGTGAGCTGGTCACGAACAACCCTCCGTCTAAAGGGTTTACACTAATTATAGTGGTTAAAATTGGGGTAGTTATGTCAAATAGACGGTAAAAAAAGGCCTGATGCTTCCGTTTTATCTATTGCATAGGCTTTTTCTAGGAGGTTTAAGCCACTTCTTTTTTTATCATTTCGTTTATCTTGTCTTCTTTTAGTTCGCTAAATTCGGTACGGCAAATTTCCAGGTATTCAAGGGCACAATCCAGGGTGTTTTGCTGACACTTGTTCTCTTTAACGCTCCAATAGTGGTGGTATTCATGACTGATATTCTTGGCCATGACCAAAATGGCCAGCAACTTAATAACTTTACTGGGTAGTTGTTTTTTACCCTGCAAAATATCATGGGCCATAGGTTGGTAGCGAATGGCCAGGGTGACTTCGGGTGCCATGCACCAGTCCTTGGCCATGAGGGCCCCTTGCAGGAAATGGTCGGTGCTAAATTTTTGTTGCTCCATACGACTCAGCTCATTGGCCGAGCCATGGGCCATCTGCTGCATAAAGTGACTATAACCGGCAAAATTCATCATCATCACGGGAATGCCAATGTTGTGCAGCATGCCGGCCGTATAGGCGTGCTCGGTGTTCACCATATGGTATACCTGAGCCAGGTTCTCACTGATGGCAGCCACTTCGCCGGCTGCATTCCAAAAGCTTTCAAGAGTAGGGCTATCATTAAAAGACGAACGCATCATGACCGACTGCAGCAAGTTGATTACGCGCTTAAGGCCTAATATAACGATGGCCTTTTCTACGCTGTCAATCTGTTGTGACAAGCCGTTCCAGGGGCTGTTGGCGGCAGATAATAATATGGCATACAGGGCCGCATCTTGTTTAATTAGGCGCGCAATGCTTCGAACATCCACCTCCTCTTGTTGCATCTGTTGCTGTAATTCAAGCAACACACTAGGGCGGGGTGGAATAATGAGTTGTTGAGTGTCCATGGATCTGCACCTGTTTGTTTTTTGAGCAGGCGGGATTATAGAGAATGCAAAATGAGACACAAGTCTCACTTTAGAGTATTTACCCAATAACACTAGGCTGGGTTATTGATCCTGTGGGCACTACACCCGTGACGGATGATTCGGGTAGAATGGCTATCATTAATTAACGGAGTGTCTTCATGCGCGGTATGGGCTCAAATTATGATCCAAACAAGCCGGTAGACTGGAGTGTGATCAAGCAAATCTGGCCTCACTTGATGGAATACAAACGTCGAGTGGGATTGGCATTATTTTGTCTGTTGGCTGCTAAGTTGGCCAGCATCAGCATGCCCTTTGTACTTAAGTTTGTGGTGGATGATCTGGACACCCAGCAGGCAGACAGCAGTCTGTCATTAATAGCCGTGCCTGTGGGGTTGTTGCTGGCCTATGGTTTCATTCGTTTAAGTAATGTGTTGCTGGGTGAAATTCGCGATACCTTGTTTGGTCGGGTTACCGAACGAGCCATGCGCCGAGTGGGGCTGAAGGTATTTGAACACTTGCATGCCCTGGATTTGGCGTTTCACCTTGAGCGTCGCACCGGCGGATTGTCGCGGGATATTGAACGGGGCACCAATGGCATTAGTTTTTTAATGCGTTTTCTTATTTTTAATATCGTGCCCACCTTCTTAGAGTTATTTCTGGTCATGGCCATATTGTGGCAACAGTACAGCATCGATTTTGCCCTTATCGTGTTGTTGTCTGTGGTGTCTTATGTGTGGTTTTCTAAGACCGCCACCGACTGGCGCAGCCAATTTATTCGCGAGGCCAATGTGGCCGACAGTCGCAGCAGTACTCGCGCCATTGACAGTCTAATTAACTTTGAAACCGTAAAATATTTTACTAATGAAAAGCATGAGGCCGAACTCTACGATCAAGAGCTATCGAAATGGGAGCAAGCCAAACGTAAAAATCGCCTCACGTTATTTGCCTTGAATACCGGGCAAGCGCTTATCATCTCTGTGTCCATGACCGCCATGTTAACTCTGGCAGCCAGTAATGTGGCAAAGGGGGAGATGACCCTGGGGGACTTTGTATTGATCAACGCATTTATGATGCAAATCTTTATGCCGCTAAATTTCCTGGGGTTTGTATATCGTGAAATCAAAAGCTCCATGATTAACATTGAGCGCATGTTTGAATTAATGAAGGTGGACTCCAAAGTAAGTGATACTTCTCAGGCCCCAGGCCTTAATGTGCAGCAGGGTAAAATTGAATTTAAAGATGTGGCTTTTTCCTATGACCCTGAGCGCCCTATCTTAAAGGGTTTAAATTTTGTATTGCAGCCCGGTGAAAAGCTCGCCCTGGTGGGCGGCAGTGGTGCCGGCAAGTCCACCATCGCCAAGTTGTTATTTCGATTCTATGATGTGAATGACGGGCAGATCCTCATCGATGATCAGGATATCAAGCAGGTGTCGCAACTGAGTTTACGCCAGGCCATAGGCGTCGTGCCGCAAGATACCGTGTTATTTAACAATTCCATTTTAGAAAATGTACGGTATGGTTGCCCGGAAGCCCGCGATGACGAGGTAAAGCAGGCCATTGAGTTAGCCCATTTAAAAGATTTTATCGAGCAGCTGCCAAAGGGTTATGATACGCAAGTGGGAGAGCGCGGGCTTAAACTTTCGGGTGGCGAAAAACAACGGGTGGCCATCGCCCGTACAATTTTGAAGCGGCCTGCCATTTTGGTGTTTGATGAGGCCACCAGTTCATTGGACAGCGTTTCCGAACGGGCGGTATTGCAGGCCATAGATGAAGTATCCCGTAATAAAAGCAGTGTGGTCATTGCGCATCGGCTTTCTACCATCATCAATGCCGACCGTATTCTGGTGATTGAGGATGGCCAAGTGGTGGAGCAGGGTAATCATGAAAGCCTGCTTCAAAAGACCGGCCACTACGCTCGTTTGTGGCATTTACAGCAAAGTAACCAAGAAAATAAATGAAACTATTGTTAATCGACGCCATGAATTTGATTCGGCGTATATATGCGGCTCAGGCCACACGGTCCACAGATGTGATCGAGCAAACCTTATTATTGAGTCAGAATGCCATATTGAAGAATATTGAGGTAAGTCGCGCCACGCATGTGTCGGTGGTGTTTGATGGCAAGGGCCCCACCTGGCGCCATGAAATGTTTTCCGAATATAAGGCCCACCGTAAACCCATGCCGGAAGATTTGGCGCAGGCCTTAGGCTTGTTTCGTGAGCGTTTTAAGGCCTTGGGCATAAATTGTTTGTTGATGGAAGAATTTGAAGCCGATGACCTGATCGCCACCCTGGCGGTGAAGGCGGCCGACAAGGGGGTTAAGGTGATGATAGTGTCTACCGACAAGGGTTTCATGCAGATCGCCACCGACAACATTAGCCTGTACCATTATTTTGATAAACGCATCTTGCACTTGGATGATGTGGAGCAAACTCTGGGTTTAAAAAGTCACAAGCTGGTGGATTTTTTAAGTCTGGTGGGGGACTCCACCAACCATGTCCCGGGTGTGCCCGGCATTGGCCCCAAAACCGCGGGCACCTTAATCGAGGCCTATGGGGATTTGGATAATATTCTCATTCATAGTGAGGCTATTGAGGGGCGAGCAGGTAGGGCACTGATTGAGCACTATCGAGTGGCCTTACTGGCCAGAAAGCTGGTGAGCTTAAAGCTGGATTGTCATCTGGACGTTAACTTGCAGGCTTTGCGCTACCAGCCCATGGCTGTCACTAGCTAATCAAGCTTGCAACCCTTGATGGGATTGCAAGAAGCGGGTCCAACAGGGATAATTCCCCCATTATTTTGTATATCTACGCACTGAATCGTTAGGAGTGTTCATGGGATGGATTAAATCCTTTATCAGTTTAAGCCTGTCTTTAATGATCTTGGCTGCGGGAGTGGTAATAAATTTACGCAACCCGGAGCTGGTGACTCTGGATATGGTGTTATGGCGTAGCTCGGAATATTCCCTGGGTTTGTTGCTGGTGGCCGCCCTTTTTGTGGGTTGTTTGTTGGGTATTTTGGCCAATAGTTTGTGGCTATGGCAGGTGAAGCGACAGCGCAACAAATTGAAAAAACAATTGGACAGCGCCGTAAAGCGTTTTGAACAGCTACAGTAATGCCACTCTTTGATTTACATATGTTGTTGCTCTTAGTGGTGGCCGTAGCCTGCGGCTGGTTACTAGGGCGCCATGACGGACGTAAAAAAAACAGCGGCACACCATTTCCTAGCATGGATATGTTTGCCAACGATGGCCCCTCTGAAACCATGTTGGCGATTCTGGATATGGCCAAAGGCCAGGAAGCGGTAGAGCTGCAATTAAACCTGGGCGCCTTTTATCGGCGCCGTGGAGAGCTGGATAAAGCCATCTCCATTCATCAAAGCCTGTTTGCTCGTCCGGACCTGGATAAAAACACCTCGGCGCAGGTGCAATTGGCCCTGGCCTCGGATTATTTAAATGCAGGCCTATTTGATCGTGCCGAACGTTTGTTGCTGGAATTATTAAAAGGCCATTCAAGCCTTAAGATAAAAGTACTCAATAAGTTAGTGACCCTGTACGAGGAAGAACAGGACTGGCAAAAAATACTGGACCTGGCAACCGACCGTAAAGCCCTAAGGGGCAGTAAATCGGTAGCCTATGCCTGTTGTGAGCTGGCCGACGTGGCCATGAAAAACAGTCGTTGGCGTGAGGCGAGTAATTTAATCACACGGGCTTTGAAGTGGGATAACAAGTGCATCAGGGCGCTAATTTTAGAAGCGCGAATGGCGGAAATAGAGGGGTTTCCGCAAAAAATGCTCGGCTCCTTGCAAGAGGCCTTGCAATACCAACCTGGCTTGTTGCATCAGGTATTGCCACAACTTAAAAGTTTGTTGGTGTCCAGGCATCGCCCCCAAGAGCTGGAAAAAATACTCGAACAGTTATGGTATGACGCGCCCATGCCTTTGACCCTGCACAGTTATACTAAGCATTTGGCCGAGCACCGTACCCATGATGCGGCTATCTCCCAGCTAACTCATTCCATCGCACAAGTTCCCACCATGGAAGGTTTTAGGCTATTACTGGATGAACTGATTCATAAGGGAGAGCCTTTGCCAATTAGCTTCCTACACGGGTTAAAAGATATTCTTGAGCAATTAGGTACCGGCACAGACGACTACCATTGCCGTCAGTGTGGCTTTGAAGCAGACAAACATTATTGGCGCTGCCCTAGCTGCAAACAGTGGGAGAGTTTCGTGCCTAACTTGGCGTCTAAGGCGACGGCCAAATCCAAAGATAAAGTAAGGATCAATTATGCAAAGTAAACCCATTGTCGTGGCACTGGATTTCGATAATAAAAAACAAACTCTGGAGCTGGTGGAGCGTCTCGATCCGAAGCGCTGTCGCTTAAAAGTAGGAAAGGAACTGTTTACCGGTGAGGGCCCTCAGTTGGTTGAGGCTTTGCAAAATAAAGATTTTGATGTGTTTTTGGATTTGAAATTTCATGACATTCCTAATACTACCGCCAAGGCGGTGGCCACGGCGGCTAAAATGGGTGTATGGATGGTGAATGTTCATGCCAGTGGTGGTCAGCGCATGATGGAAGCGGCCCAGGAAGCCCTGGCGAATTTTCAGCAAAAGCCCCTGTTGATTGCCGTGACCGTATTAACCAGCATGGAGCAGTCCGATTTGGCGGGCATAGGTTTGGATGTTGCGCCCCAATTGCAGGTTGAGCGCCTGGCCAAGCTTACCCAAAACAGTGGGTTGGATGGAGTGGTGTGTTCGGCTCAGGAAGCCACTAGTTTAAAAGCGCTATGCGGTAACGACTTTAAATTAGTGACTCCGGGCATTCGCCCAAGCTTTGCGGTGCAAGGAGATCAGCGACGAATCATGACGCCCAAGCAAGCCATTGAGGCGGGCGTCGATTACATGGTGATAGGGCGACCCATTACTCAGGCTCAGGATCCCATCGCCGCGTTGCAGCTCATAGAGCAAGAAATTGCATCTCTTGCATAACGCTTACAAGATAAAGGGTTGAAAGCCTACAGTTCAGTTTGGCTTCACTTGTTATGGTCAAGTTTCATAACAAGGATGAAATTATGTTGAAACTGAAAACCATGGCATTAGCCTTAACCATGCTGGTAAGTGTTGTAAGTTGGGCTGAGCAGGCCGAGCCGGTTGAAATGAAGGCTCAGCCTCAAGTGTCGGCTGACAAGGCTGAAGCGAGTGCCGCCATTGATATTAATAGTGCCGATGCCAAGCAGCTGTCCAAATTGAGTAACATAGGCCTTAAGAAAGCCCAGCAGATTATCGAGTATCGCACTCTTCATGGGCAATTTACTTCCATCGAAGAGCTGCAAAAGGTAAAAGGCATTGGCAAGGCCACCATAGAGAAAAACCGATTACGCATGATGGTCGCGGCCCAATAGCTCCAAAAGTAAGTGTTAAATTGAACCCGGCCAGGTGCCGGGTTTTGTATGTCTGGGCTTTAGCTTTTCTATTGGTCTATTCTATCAAATGCGGCTCACCTGTATTTTTGTTTAAAATACATACAGGTGAGGCTAAGTGCTTGCGGCGTATGAAAAAATTTCGCTGAAACGTTTGACTCTGCCCTTAAATTCTATAAAATGCGGCCCTCGCTTGAGGCAAGGGTGATTAGCTCAGCTGGGAGAGCACCTCCCTTACAAGGAGGGGGTCGGCGGTTCGATCCCGTCATCACCCACCAAACACTCTGTGACAAGATGTTTGAGTAGCTTTAAGCGATGTAGAGGATTGGTAGTTCAGTTGGTTAGAATGCCGGCCTGTCACGCCGGAGGTCGCGAGTTCGAGTCTCGTCCAGTCCGCCACTTTCCCTAAGTATAAAAGGGCATCTATCGAGATGTAAAATTGATAACCCAGGGTGATTAGCTCAGCTGGGAGAGCACCTCCCTTACAAGGAGGGGGTCGGCGGTTCGATCCCGTCATCACCCACCAATTATTTTTGTGACAGACTTTTTGTTACAGGATGACTGGTTAGATGTCTGTTAGGCATCACTATAGTTTGGATTGGTAGTTCAGTTGGTTAGAATGCCGGCCTGTCACGCCGGAGGTCGCGAGTTCGAGTCTCGTCCAGTCCGCCATCTTCCCCTAAGAATAATAGGGCATCTATCAAGATGTAAAATCGATACCCAGGGTGATTAGCTCAGCTGGGAGAGCACCTCCCTTACAAGGAGGGGGTCGGCGGTTCGATCCCGTCATCACCCACCAATTATTTTGTGGCGACTCTTTAGTTACAAGATTGACTGGTTAGATGTCAGTTTGACATTGCTTTAAAGTGGATTGGTAGTTCAGTTGGTTAGAATGCCGGCCTGTCACGCCGGAGGTCGCGAGTTCGAGTCTCGTCCAGTCCGCCACTTTCTTTTGTAATGCGTCCAGCATTATGCGTTAAAACCCCCTAAAAAATTTTCCGTTTTAGACTAATGCTCTGTGTGTTTTTTTGCTTTTTTCATCAATTTGTCATATTTCTGAACTAAATTATCCCCGTCGTGTACTAAGCTTAATATTGCCGCTAAATATGCATGTTTGGCTTCTGCAAGTTAATTAAACTTTAAGGATAAAGTGATGGGTGAATACGAAGAAGAGCTTTTAGAAGAATTAATGTTTGAAGATGATGAGGTGGACG
>MAAD01000035.1:0-165 GCA_002162985.1 Bermanella sp. 47_1433_sub80_T6
CGTTTAACCGGGCAAATTGCTGGTATGACTGGAGCGTACGGCAACGTGGGAGCCGCGGCATTTCTGTTGGTATTTTCGTTAAGTGATGCGCAAACCTTCTTCACTGTTATTTCGTTAAGTTCGGTAGCGGTATTTACTTTGATTGCTATTTTCCTGGATGAACCC
>MAAD01000035.1:362-10935 GCA_002162985.1 Bermanella sp. 47_1433_sub80_T6
GCAGTAGACCTAGCTACAAGCAAATTTAACTATGCTGCATAATATTGATTTTAAAAGCCGTAAGTAAATCTAAGAATAAACCTTGGAGCGGACTTGCTCCTGTGAAGTGTTTGAGGCATGGATGCCGAAGCAAGCCCCCACGGATGGGTCTACGGCGCCTTCAACAGGAGCAAGCTCGCTCCAAGGTTGGCAGACTCCTCTATTTAGATTAATACGGACATCAAACCACCACCTTATGGCATACTCCCTTCACTATTTTCTTGTGCTCTAACAGGCCCGCTATGACTTGGACCACATCTGAATTCCTTTATCTCGCTGGAGTTATTGGCGTAGCGGTATTTGCCGCTTCCGGCGCCTTGGCGGCCGCTCAAAAGCGTTTGGATATTTTAGGTTTCATACTGTTTGGCACCGTCACCGGCATAGGGGGCGGCACCATTCGTGACCTCATTCTGGGTGTAGAAGTATTTTGGGTGAGTGATGTGTTGTATTTGCAGGTGTGTATCGCGGCCTCGGTACTGGCCTACTTTACCGCGCCCCACCTGTTTAGCCGTCAAAAACTGTTCTTGTGGATGGATGCCATGGGTTTGGCATTGTTCAGTGTGCTTGGCACCGCCAAGGCCTATTCATTAGGCGTGGACCCACTGGTAGCGGTCACTATGGGCACCATTACCCCTACTTTTGGTTCGGTGATTCGAGACATATTACTCGATCAGGAAGTAGTGCTGCTGGGCGGGGAAATTTACGTGACCGTGGCTATTTGTGGGGCCATTAGCTACCTGACGTTATTACACTTCACCCAAGAGCCTACCTTGAGCTTACTCATGGCCATTGTCATGGCCTTCGCGGTGCGCGCCGCCGCCATTGTGTTTAAATTAAGTTTGCCTAAATTCTCCAAGTAATAGGGCTTCTATGGCCCCTCATTCCTGCTAGAAAAGGTGTGAGCTGGCCTGCCCTGGGTTATAATTGCGTTTTTTATTGAAGTGATTGCCTCCCATGGATTTGACGCGTTATTTATCTGAGTTAGAAGGCCAGTATCGTATCTTTGATGTGGGCCGTCGTATTCGTAAACTCGATAAAAGCCAGTTTCAGCAATTTGAGTCCCTGGACACCCCCTACCCGTTCCCGTACTTGCAGCACGCCTGGCTGGCGTTATTTATTACCCAAAAAAACCAGTTGGGTAACGAAACCCTGTGGTTTTTAAAATGGCCTTTGGATGAACAGGGCAAGCTGATTCCCTACGTACGTGATGACCTGGTGGCTCGCCTGCTGGATATGGACAAACAAATCCTTAACAACGACAGCGAAATGGAAGACCCATTAAAGGACAATCCATTTTCGTTTAACCCGGATGATGTGCGCCGCGCTAATTTGCACGCCATTATCCAGCATCAAATGCATCGTAAACCCTCCGAGCATTACCAGGGTGTGCTTAACTTCTTGCAAGCGGGCACTCTAAATCCAGAGCAGTTATCCAACTGGCAACACTTGGGTTTACAGGGCATTAGTGACGTGGCGGCGCGCGTCGATAAACACAACATCAGCTTAAAACACTGTCTGCCTAAACTTCCCAGCGAAGTGTACTTGGCCTTTGCTCAATGTATGGAGCACCACCCCCTGCCCTATGACTTGGCATTGGTGGTTAAAAAACGTCTGGAAGAAGATTTAACCAAGCCCGACAACATCATCGCCGTAGAAGCAGGCATGCGAATCATTGGCACCAGTTTAAGTGATGAGTTGCGCATAGAGTGTTGGCAGAAATGGTTAGACAGTGACTACCATAACCAAATGGCAGCGGTGTTAACCTTTGCCACCCGTAACTACGATGACCTGGCATTTATCCCCGATAAAATCAGCCCCTTCCTGGTCACCCTGGCCACCTTAAATGGCAACTTTAATTCCTTTATAAAAATTGTGGGGGACCTGTTGTATTTACCTGGCACTCGTAACCTATTGTTGAATGTTCTGCGTGATAAAAACCGCCCCGACATTTTAGGCGAAGCCTTACAGGCACTCTTAAACAGCAAACAGTCATAAGCGGAAAACAGCCATGAGCGGGAAACAACCATGAATAGAATTTGTCCCTGCCAGGCGTTACAAGTAAAGCCAAAGACCTATGCAGATTGCTGCCAGCCTTTGCATGAAGGTACCCCAGCTCCTAGCTGCGAGCGCTTAATGCGCTCGCGCTACAGTGCATTTGTTTTAGGTTTAAGCGAGTATGTGAAAATAACCTGGCATGCCAGCACCCGCCCCGATGACTTGCAGTTGGAGCCGGACAGCCAATGGGTAAAACTGGATATTATTAGCAGCTCAAAAAAACAGGTGCACTTTCGCGCCTATTTTAAAGATGAAAATGGCGGCTACAGCGTACTGGATGAAACCAGTGATTTTGTTTTTCAGGATCGCTGGTTATACCTGGAAGGAGATACCAGCATTAAACCCCATAAACCAGAGCGTAACGATGTGTGTTTATGCGGCAGTGGCAAAAAGTTTAAGAAGTGCTGCGGCCAATAGAGGGCTGCGGCCAGTAACACTAGCCGCCATTTTCAAAGCAGATTAATTAACCAACGTGGCAAGCCAATCGGTCACCGCCGCGCCGGTGGGCCCAGGCCAGCCTTTTAATTTTTCGGTGGGAATTACCTTAAAGGCATCCAGTTCATGATTGATTTGTATTTCACCCTGAGCCTTCACCGCATAGGCAATAATCAGCTGGTTTTTTTGTTTAAACATATAATGCCCCACCAACTTGGCCTCGGTGGCCACTAGGCCCAGCTCTTCCTGAGTTTCTCGAATGGCGGTTTGCTCGGGCAATTCATAAGCGTCCACAAAACCTGTGATCACCGAAAACATGCCAGGCGGCCAAGCCACATTATGGGCCAGTACCACCCCTTCTTCTGTTTCAACAATCACCGCCACCACAGGGGTGGGATTATTAAAATGCACAAAACCACATTGCGCACTGCAGGCTTTTAAATCCTGATTATCGATGTGCTGCATTTGAGTAGCCGCGCCGCAATGGGGGCAGAAGTCATAACTGGGCGTGATGTGATGGGACATAACGGCTGATACCTAAATTATTATTGGCGGCTTAACAGAACTTTACCCGTTTTATATGCCAATTGAGGAATTTACGCCATGTTGAATTGTCTTAAATAAGCAGTAAACTCGAAACACTGTGTTTTACCCCTCAATATGCCCTGGCCAAATTAACAAAGTATGAACCGAAGTTTTTATCTCACCATCCTGGTAAGTGTGTTGATTCACCTGGCGATATTTCAGCCCTGGGGAGGCTTCGAGCTGCCTGCACCAATAGAGGTTGAAGAGCCGCCGCAAAAAATTGAAATCAGTTTACAGCCTCCTGCGCCCCCGAAAATAGTTGAAGCCCCCAAGCCGCCACCCCCACCAGAGCCAGAACCCGAAGACAAACCGCCTGCCAGCAAACACCTGGAAGACGATATCAGCAAGGCTAATAGCAGTGATGGCAGCAGCGACACACCCGGGGGGAAACGCAGCCGGGCCAGCAAACAAGGGCAGGCCAAGCAACCCGATAACCAGCAAGCCAATGCAGCCAAGCCCAGCCAGCAGGAAAGTACAGATAAAAACCTGGCCGCCCTGCAGGAAATATTTGGTCAAGAAGTAGAGGTAAATGGCGGCAGCGATCAGGAAACCAAAAACGAACTCAGTGAAGTGGAAGAAGACATATTGGATGACAGCAATGTGGAAAACCCGTTAAACGAGTTTGAGGAAGAAAGAGCCCGTTGGTATAACGAAGTGCTAAAGCGCATCACCGAACAAGTGAATTATATCTGGGTGAAACCCGAGGGGATCGACAAACGCACTTGGGGGGTGATTTCCATGGAATTGGATCAGCAGGGCTATTTACTCAGAGCCTGGGTACATCTTCCCAGCGGTAATCGCGCCTTGGATGAATCGGCCCTATTGGCCATACGAGGGGTGATACGCTATCAGGTACCCAGTGGATCTCGCTACTACCGCCACCTAAAGTTCCAATATGGTGGTGACGGCTAGCAAATGACTATCGGCCACGGGGTGGCCTCGTACGAGTGCACCCTGTGCGCGACTAAGGCTTACTCGCCGTCTTTAGGCGTCGACATACCCTTAAGGATCATGCCCCAAGTACCAGCTGCCAATCCCACCAACGAGACCAACATGCCCAAATTTACCCACAAGCCATGGCGCTGCATGAAGGTACTGGTTTCATGTTGCTGGGCCATATCGCATACCGCCAACACATAGTCCCAACTGCCACCCACATTCAGGCAGCGCGCCACATTCTGCGCTTCTAACATATAGAAAGTCACCAGCAGTACGCTGGGCATAAACAACATCATCATTCCCCAACGTAACATTCGGGTCTCCTCTCTTTAGTACTTTTAATTATATGAACAAATAACAATCAATTTGACAGGTTTGAACATTTACAAATTCTTACAATCGTTGCATTATCCCACAAACTTAGGCAATAATGGCCAGAAGATACGCCTATAAAAAGAATAATTTGAGAGTATTGCTCATGAAAACTTTATTAAAAACAGTATTAATCCCTTTTATGCTCGTCTCTTTGGCCTCTTTCACCCAGGCTGAAGCGAACCTTGATGAGCTATTAAGCCAAATTGACGCTGACATCAGCGCCAGTCGACTCAGTACCCCAGCCGACAACAACGCCATAGATAAAATTTGGCACTTTAAGGCAGTGGCCCCTTACGACCAGCGCATCAACAGCCGCGCTAATGAAGTGGGCGCCAGCTACGTATCCCTGGCTAACCGCAGCCGTTTGGCCAAAAAATTCAGCAAGGCTCAAACCTATCTAGACAATGCCTGGATGCTGTCTTACCTAACACCGGGTTTAGAAGCGTCACAAGACGCTCTGGACAAAATTTACAAGGGTGGCAGTAAAACCGCTAAAACAACTAAAAAAGCCCCAGCGAAAAAAGTCGTTGCTAAGGCCGTTAAGAAAACCGCCCCTAAAAAAGTAGCCAAGGTAGACAGCAAAAAAGAAGCCGCCGCCAAAGCCGCCAAGCGTAAAAAAGAATTAGCCGCCGCTAAACTGGCCAAGAAAAAAGCCAAGGCACAGCTAGCTCAGAAGCAGCGTCTAGCCGAAGAGAAAGAACGCAAGCTGGTATTGCAGCGTAAAGAGCTGGAAGCCAAACGTCAGGCCGCCGCCAAGCTGGCCACCTTAAACGTACAAAGAGAACGCGCCGCTAACGCTCAACTAGTGGCTGCCAGCTCTGAAATTGCCAGCTTCGACCTTAAACAGGATTTACTGGATAACCATAGCGCCAGCGACATTCGCCCAGCGCTTGTGCCAATTTGCCAGGAGATTTTGGATAACGAAGCGTCTGTGGTATTGCATACCCAAAGCAAAGCCGACTACCGTTGGTTAACCGTTCGTCTAACCTTGTGTGTGCGTCGCCTGGATAAGGGTTACCGTTTACGTCACAGCTACCAGCAAGCTGATAGTGATCAGCCTAGCATCAGCCTTCACCCGGGCCGTAATGTTTCTTTGCTGAAGCAGAGCCGCTATTAAGCCTTAAGCTTTTCCACCCTCTTTTCAAACCGGGCATTGCCCGGTTTTTTTATGCCCAGGGATTGGGCTGTATCCTAAAATTGCAGGAGCAATATTTTAGGGTATGCCCAAGGATGGGCGGTATCTTGTTTTTGCAGGAGCAAAAAAATAAGGTATGCCCAGGAATGGGTTGTTCCTTGGAGATACTGGAAGTAATTTCGATACGGATATACACAGCTATCTTAGTTACAAGAGCAGAACCCAGGATAAAAATACTAGCGTTAAGCGAGGTTTAGGGAATTGGCAATAAGGGAGAAGTCAGGCCTTGCGCGAAGACTTCGCGCAAAACCGGAAGACAGGTCTAACAGAATAACTATGCAAAAATAACCGAGCTTTCCAGTGCTTCACGGTCGGTACGGGTAGCGTTAGCAGGGGCTGTTTCATCGGCATAACCAAACGACATACCAAACAAAATGCCACGCTCTTCCGGCAGATCAAACATGGCTTTCACAGGATCAGGGAACTGACCCAGGGCACCCTGCATACAGCTGGAGATACCTTGCTCTTGCAATAACAAGGTTAGGGTTTGTGCGTAAATACCCATGTCCACGGCACCCATAATATCCAGGTACTTATCCATAGTGAAAAATGCCACATGGGGGGCATCGAAGAAAGCCCAGTTTTTAAGCATGGCCATTTGACGCTTGGACTTGTCTTCACGACCTATGTCCATGGCACCGTACAAGGCCGCTGCAGAACCAAATTGACGGTCACGGTGTACACCTTCATAGCCAACCTTCCAGTTAAAGTCCGGGTTAGGCTTGCCTTTGGTCATAACGTTTTGAATAAGCTTGTTTTTTAGCTCGTCTTTTTTCTTGCCCGATACCACCAACACCTGCCAGGGCTGAACATTACAGTTAGAAGGGGATTGCTGGGCCGTGGCGAAAATATCGCGCAACACGCTTTCATCCACAGGGTCCGATTTAAAGCCGCGACAACTTACTCGTGATTGAACTACTTCGTTTACACTCATGATCAAACCCTCTTTATTATCGTTTTAATAGGTACATTTTAGTGGGTTAACAGTATAAACACACTGAATAATATTAATTGGCATTAATTAGTAATATTAATACATAAGGCAAATTTGAGGGTTTAGCACAGGGGTTGGAGTGGCGCGGTGCCTTGGCGAAAAACACAAGGCGGCCCCTTGATCAGCTTAGGCTTTTACTCTGTCTTGCGCCCCTTGCAATAAACGTTCGGTCTTGACGATGGCCCGAGTGTGGGTGCCACTGCCTGCCTTGCCTCCGTTATCGTATAGATCCACCTGAAACTTATACAGCTTGCCTTCCATGCCCTTAAACGTGGCGATGCTTTGTACCATTTCGTTGTTTGGGGTGGCGGCGATATGGTTAACATTAACGTTCACCCCCACAGATAATTCTCCTACCCCAAGCAATGGCTTCATTAATCTTGCGGCGGCCAATTCCATTAACGCCACCATCCTTGAGGTGGCAAACACCTCTGGAAAATTATCACCCTCATGTATAGAGAGCTCTTTCGCCAAGTCCTTAGACTGCACCTTGTAATCCAATTGGTATTTGCTTTCGATTTCCACATTCATTCCTTATGGCAAATAGAGATGCTAGTGTTTATTTTCTAGCAGGAAACATTATGCAGAAGTTCGCCATAAAGCGGTTAAATATCCAATATAGGCAAGGGTGATTCAGCAAGACTAAAAGCAGGCATGCTGCCTCTGGGTATTTAACCCTTCGCTATTCTTTCAAAACCATATCAATACACATCACCGCCGCCAAAATAAGTTTACGAATGTTGTCGTCCAAGGGCACACTATCGGCTATTTCCAGTACGTAATTGTCGGCACTGGTGAACATTTCCTTGCCCAGACCTGCCCACTTTTTAGTAACGTGGGCAAATTCTGTATTGCCGTTTTTAAAATGAAAGTTCCAGCCAGTCCATTTCCCTTCCAACTTACAAATATGCTTGTGGTTTTTATCTGTCACATCAAACTTACCGCCAATAGAGAACAGCTTCTGCTCAAAATGACCAATAACGCTATTATTCTGATCGGTTACCGTCACGTTAGATAAAAATAATGAAATACCTCGCTGCAGGCGCACAATACGCTCGCCAGTGGGCGTAGTAATTTGAATATCAAACGGGGTCATGCGTTTATAGTCGGTAAAACGTAACAGTTTAGTGATAAAGCCCAAGGACGGTTCGCGGCAGTGCATAATCACATCACCCGTTTCGGGGTCATGCACATCAAAATTATTGGCGGCTTTGAACAACCCCACATGCTCTTTTACCAGAAACAGGTTTTTATTAACGACATGGCTCATATTGAATTTGGCTCTATTATTTTTTTTGGGGGGGGACGGAAGAAGATATATTAACTTAAACCCGAATAATTAGAAGTACCCGACAATAGAGTGGCTTCCAAAGTGGTGTTTTTTTAGCAAGAAAGGCGGTGCTGCTTCGCCCCTATCAGAGGTTTATAGGATAGCTGAGCGAAGATAACAGGCTGGAGGAAACCAGCCTGATTACTGAGTATTATTTTTTAAATGACGTCACTAAATCATGTAACAGGATGGTGGCATCGGCTGTTTTATTATTTCTTAATAGCTCGTAGGCTTTTTTTATTTCACCCTGCAAACTGGCCAACGCTTCTGTGTTACTGGATTTTTCCATTTCGACAGCAGCCACATAGGGCTTGGAGCTGGCCGCCTGCAAGCACTTAACCTGTTTATTAAAGCTTTTTTGTTGCTGGCAAAGCTTCACTTCAATGTCTGACACATAGCTTTTATTGGCAGCCTCTTTCATACACGCTTTAAAATCATTATTAAAATACTTGGCTGAGTGACACAACTTTAGTGGTGACTCTTGATAGTTATTATTTTTAATAAGTTCCAGGCAAGTTTTAATCTTGTTCCAGCTGCCAATATTGCCACAATAGCTAAGAGCGGTTTCATTAAAGGTGTGTGTTTTAACCTGCTTTAGGCATTTAGTTTGATAACTTTTCTGCTTAATATTTTGACAAAGGTCAACGGCGCTTTGCTGGTATATTTCATCTGCCTGAATTGAAAAAGCAAACAGGGTAATCAGTAGGGATATTATTATTTTCATAGTAGCGAGTTCTAACAAGGTGAGTAAAAGGGGTTAAAAGGAAGGGAGCCATTTATTTTTTAATTTGGCCCCGCTACACAGTTTTTCTAAATCAAGTGGGTTCGGCCTGGGAATCTTGTGTTGAAGCTGTTTTTTGCAAATACATCTCAAGGCCTATAAATGCGAGCGGCACAATGGAGGCAAGAAACACCGGCAACCATATTTTAAGTGACCAAGCCTGTTTATGGGCAACCGCCAGGGAGACCACCAAATACAGCATAAATAGTACGCCGTGGGTCATGCCTATGGGAAAGCCTAAGTCCCGGCTAAGTACCCCGTAGGCCACACATAAGATGGCCAAATAGGATAACCCTTCCAGAATACTGATGGCGCGAAATACATTAAGCACGTTTACTACCTTTGTGAATAAAATTGGGTCAATCAGTCTTGATTGCATTGCAAGTTTTAAGGAGCGGAAGGTTAACACATGAGGGCATTGGTTGCGCTGAGGCAATTGGCAAACACAAGAGAAAAGACAAGCCCTCTCTAAGGGCCTGCCTAAAGGGGCATATTTAAAAGGGTAAAGGGTGCTGCTTAAATATATCCATGATGCCGGCTTGTAGCTCGGGGCTTAACTCAAGCTCAAAGCTGTTAATGTTTTCCTCCAACTGCCCCATAGTCGTGGCACCAATAATGGTAGACGTGACCCCATCCACCTGCTGACACCAGGCCAAAGCCAACTGACTGGGGGTGATACTAAATTCACGGGCCAAATCCACATATTTTTGAATGGCCTGTTGGCTTTGCGGTGAATCTCTAAACAAACCATTGCGCTGGCTCATGCTCCAGCGGGACCCTTCCGGGCGCTGACCATTTAAATACTTGCCACTCAGAGCACCGCCCCCTAAAGGGGACCATGGCAAAAAGGCAATGTCTTCGTGCACGCAGTTTTCAATTAAATAGGGCCAGTCTTTGGCGTGCATCAAGCTGAATTCGTTTTGTATGGATACCATGCGTGGCAAGTCATGCTCTTTGGCCAGGCTTAGGTAGGTATTGATGCCCCAGGTAGTATCATCCGATAAACCACAATGGCGAATTTTACCGGCCTTAATGCAGTCATTAAGCCCTTCTAGAATGGCCAACATGCCCTCCACTTCTCGTTCACGATTTAAATCGCTAAATTTAAAGCTGTTGGGCCAGTGCTTGCTGAAATGCGGCGAGGTACGGTTAGGCCAATGCAACTGATAAACGTCTATGTAATCGGTTTGCAAACGCTGCAACGAGGCATCTACCGATTCACCGATACTGGCCTTAGTGATGGGGCCACCTTCTCGTATCCAAGGCAAACCCGCCCCTGCAATTTTACTGGCCACGAAAATGTCTTTGCGCTTTTGTTGATTGTTGCCCAACCAATTGCCAATGATGCCTTCGGTTTTTCCGTAAGTGTCTGGAGATGGCGGCACCGCATACATCTCGGCGGTGTCGATAAAGTTAATGCCACGAGACAGCGCATATTCAATTTGTTGGTTGGCGTCTTGCTGATTATTTTGCACGCCCCAGGTCATGCTGCCCAAACACACTTCAGAGACTTTTAATTGGCTGCTGCCAAGAGAGTTATATTCCATATTTTTTGTGCTCGCAAAGTCATCGGTAAGTCAGTAGCGTTTTATAATAGGGACAGTGACGAGCAGTTACTAGGGTTGGAAAAGACTATTCCGTTAGGTGAATAATCTTTTAATAGATATCTAGGGTTATGAGCAATTACGGTGAAATCGTCTCCATGATCGCCACCCCCTGCCGATACCCCAAACCACCATTGCCATGCACTAAGCCTAAATTTTCAGTGCCATCACACAAACGTCGATACATAGTAATTAAGCCGTTTAACGCCGGGTTATTCCACGCCCCCTTGGCCAGGTTCAT
>MAAD01000174.1 GCA_002162985.1 Bermanella sp. 47_1433_sub80_T6
CACGAGGATTTTCAATCCTCTGCTCTACCGACTGAGCTATCTGGGCATCTCTGCAAGCCATGGCTTGTCGAGGTGGCGTATTAAACCTGTATTTGGTTTTAGTGTCAAGCGCTGGCTTAACCCGAATGTAATTAATTTATGCTTACATTTCAGCAACATAGCAAATTTAGACTAGCCGGTGGTAGGAGGCACAAATCCCTCGGCCTGATCCACCGCTTCACCCGCGAAGTACTTGGCCATCTGCTCCTGCAAGTATTTGCGGGAGGTCATATCCATCATATTAAGCTGCTGCTCGTTGATAATGCGGGTCTGATGCTCCAGCCAATCCATCCAGGCTTGCTGGCTGATATTGTCGAACACATCCTGGCCCTTGGGTCCGGGAAAGGGAATCTTGCTCAGCCCAGGTAGGTCTTTTTTGAAGCGGCGACAAAACACCATTCTTACGTCTGTATCACTCATAGGGCATCCAATAATTTTTTCACCGGCGCGGCCAAACCCACGCTGGCCGGCTGTTTAAGGTTATACCAAAGTATTTGGGCTTCACCTACCTGCTCTACCTTATCTTTAAGGGTAATACGCAGAGGGTGAATATCCAGATGATAATGGCTGAAGGTATGGCGAAATGGCTCTCCCGCCTGCACTTGCGACACCTTACAGTTATCCAACATGGGATGCTGTAAAGCTTCATCTTGTATGTCTTGCTGGGGAAAGATCCACAGCCCACCCCACAAACCGCTGCTGGGTTGCTGGCGTAACAACACTTCCCCCTGATGTTCGATGATTAACATGCGGGTACTCTTAACCGGTTTCACTTTTTTCGGTTTGCTGTTGGGGAAGGTTTTCACGGTACCCAATTCGTAGGCTTCACATTGCGGCATGAGCGGGCAAATTTCACACTGGGGTTTACTGCGTGTGCACAGGGTCGCCCCTAAATCCATCATGGCCTGAGTGTAATCGCCGGTGCGCTTTTTGGGGGTATACCCTTCTGCAACTATCCACATGGCATCGCTGATTTTTTTGTTGCCGGGCCAGCCTTCGATGGCGTGAAAGCGACTCAGCACCCGTTTCACATTGCCGTCAAGAATGGCGCTGTCCATGCCCATGCTAATGCTGGCGATGGCCCCGGCGGTGCTGCGCCCAATGCCCGATAACCCTTCCAATAGTTCAGCATCACGGGGGAATTCACCGCCGTAATCATTCACTATGGTTTGCGCACACTTGTGCAGATTGCGCGCCCGCGCGTAATACCCCAGGCCAGTCCAGTGATGCAAAACCTCATCGCTGGTGGCGCGGGCCAAAGCCTGCACATTCGGAAAAGACGCCATAAAGCGCTGGTAATAGGGAATTACGGTAACCACCTGGGTTTGCTGCAGCATGATCTCGGAGACCCACACTCGGTAGGGGGTCTTATCATGTTGCCAGGGAAGATCATGACGCCCGTGCTCATCAAACCAGCCAAGCACGGCCTTACTAAACAGGGACAAAGATTTCATGGTAAAAATAAAAATTCAGGCAATCAAACGGAGGGCAAGCCTACCAAAAGCTGGCCGCCTATGTAAGCCTCTAACTGTTCCATGGGCATGGGTTTGGCAATGTAATAACCCTGTCCGTACTCACAATGATTGTCTTTTAAAAAGTCTAGTTGAGCCTGGGTTTCTATGCCCTCAGCCACCACCTTCAGGTGCAGCTTGTGAGCCATGGCAATTACCGCCGCGGTGATCTCCATGTCGTTGCGATCTTTAGGAATGTCCATGACAAAGGAGCGGTCCACCTTTAAAACATCAATGGGAAAACGCTTCAGATAACTAAGAGAAGAATAGCCTGTGCCAAAATCATCGATAGCGATGGAAATGCCTATCTCTTTAATGTGGCGCATGGTGAGTATGGCGCTCTCCACGTCCCCCATGAGAGTGCTTTCGGTAATTTCCAGCTCTAATATGCTTACCGGGCAGCCGGTAAGCTGTAGAGTTTCCTGGATATGATGAATTAACTCAGGGTCACTAAATTGCCGGGCCGATAAATTCACCGCTACTTTGGCATGCTCTGGCCACACCCCTAAATCAATTAAGCGCTTAATCTGCATACAACTTTCGCGCAGCACCCACTTGCCAATGGGCACAATTAATCCACTTTCTTCGGCGATGGGGATAAAACGATCTGGACTAATCATATCCTTGCCCTTGGGCAGCCAGCGAATGAGGGCTTCAGCACCTATAAATTCACCATCGCTTAAGTTTGTCTTGGGTTGATAAAAAATAACAAACTCATCTTGTGCCTTGATGGATGCCCGCAGATTTTTTTCAATCTCCAAATAACCCATCATTTCCTGATTCATATCCTCCGAGAAAAATTGATAGTTATTGCGCCCCATGGCCTTGGCCTGATACATGGCCATGTCGGCGTTGCGCATTAGAGTAGAGCCTGTATCGCCATCACTGGGCCCCAAAGTGATGCCGATGCTGACCGTGGTAATCACTTCCTGATTATTAATGGCAATGGGTTTACCCAGTCGCGTTAGTATTTTTTCACAAATATGTCGCACGCCATTACTGGAATCTATGTCGCTGAGTAACACCGTAAATTCATCACCGCCGATGCGCGATACGGTATCACTTTCGCGCACACTGGTTTCCAGGCGCCGAGCGATTTCCACCAACAATTGATCACCGGCTTCGTGCCCCAGGCTATCGTTAATGCGCTTAAATTGATCCAGATCGATAAACAGCAAGGCTATAAAAGTGCTCCGACGCCGGCTCTCGCTCACCGCTTTTTCCAGGCGATCGATGAACAGCCTTCGATTAGATAACCCGGTAAGCGGATCGAAGAAAGCCAGGGTTTCCATCTGTAACTGAGCATTTTTTAAATCGGTAATGTCGCTGATGGCACCCATGTAGCCGTACACTTCACCCTTGCCATCGTGCAAGACACTGGCCTCAATAATGCTCCAGGTAATGTCCTCTCCTTTTTCAAACCCCACCTCCACCACAAAGTCCTGATGGTGCTGCATCAGTGCCGACCAAGCCTTAAGTGCACGGCGCCGATCCTGAATGCGGATGCGGGACAACCAGTTTTCCAAACTGACATGGGGTTGTTCCATGCCGGTTATTTGCGACCACCTATTATTCACATAGGTGATTTTATGTTCCAGGTCCACCTGAAAAATGCCCACCGGAGACACGGTAGACAACTGTCGGAATTTTTCTTCACTGGCCCCCAGGCGGTCATTTTCCTGCTGGATTTTACTGAGCATATCGTTGAATACATCCACCATATCCCCCAGCTCATCCTTCACGCCGCGCTCGGCGCGCAGACTGTAGTCTTGTTGTTCGCTAATGGTGCGGGCAGTGCTGGTAATTTTTTGAATGGGTTTTATCAATAACTGCTGTAAATAGCGCGCAATCATGAACGCCAACGCAATCACCAACAAAGACACAATGAATATAAATTGAATTTGTTGTTGCCAACGATTATTAATCCACAACAAACTTAAATCGATATACAGGGAACCCACCACCAAGCCATCCAGTTCGATGGGGGCAAATATCTCAATGTTGTCATCTATGGTCATTGCCGAGCTGCTGGCGTTAACAGGGCAAGGTTTTTGATCTAATTGGGTAAAATGATGCAGGGCAAATACCTCACCACCGCTGTCGTAGATGCACGCCATAATCACATTAGGGTTTTCACCTAATGCAATTAAATTGGCTTCAGCCTGGTGGGTATCGGCAAACACCAAAGCGGCAGTACTGCGGTTGGCCACCACATCGGCCAAAATACGCATGTCTTCGGATACATTTTTAATTTGGTAATAACGGTCGTAACTCACCAACGCCAAACTGGTAAGCACCACCGCTAAAACGCTGGTTAATAAAATACTGGCGATGAGCTTGGTTCTGAGGTGAAGCAGCCTGATCAACTTCATTCAGTTGCCACCTGCACGGTGTTAGCTAAATGATAATCGAAATTTTTATTTTTAATCTGCATCTACAACACTGACCCATTCCATTGCAGTTTTAACCTTCAGCGCGAGTAACACAGGTTTACTTTTTGTCGGTGTGAATTTCACTGGCCACCTCTAATAGATTGGCAGCGAAGGTTAACCCCGACAGTTTTGCCAGACTTAAATTTATATGCAGGCGCACTCGCTTCTTTTCCAGTACAAATGACACCATGCCAATATCCCAATGTTTGCTGCCGTCCACGACGGTTAACACACTGTGCTCGCTCACCAGCTTTCTAAGAGAATCAGAGGGTACGGATTTAGGGTCGGAGATAATTAACAGATGACAGGACTGGGCTTGCTGAAGTGAACTGATAGATTGAATGGTCACCGGTTTATTAAACACCGTGCGACCCACCATTTTTTGCAGGGTGCCCCCATAACTGTCCGGCCCCAGCTGACAAACCTGAAAAGTATCCACCTGTTTACGCTCGGCCGGCCAAAACACAAACTTGCTGATTTGGTACAGATAGGCGGCTTTAATTTGATGGGTTTTCAATTCTGCATGGCACACAGGCACCATACAGCTAAAAATAAGCGCTGCAAAAGTAGGCACAAAGCAAATCTGCCGCCAACCCTTGGCCATAAATGAACAATTCCGAGTCTTAAGTGGGCGGTGCGACACGCACCACCACCTAAAGATTAGGTGGGTTTAACGGGTAACGCAAACCAGGACAGCGCAACGCTGACCTGGTAAATAGCAGATATTTATTGGGGATTAGAGGGAGGTTATTGCTGTACCGCATTAAGTTTGGCGATGGTGTTTTCTATGCCATCACGCTGTATTTGTTCGTTAAATTGCGCGCGATAGGTTTTCAACAAACCCAGTCCGGCAATGTTGGCATCGTATACCAACCACTTGCCCTGTTTAGAGTGATACAGGCGATACTTGAGGCGAATTGGGCTGCCACCGGCCATGTGAATATCTGATACAACAATGGCTCTATCGCCCTTCTTGCTGTACTTGGTTTCACCATAGGTCACGTCCTGCCCGGTATAGGCCTTGAAGGCTCCGGAATAGGTCTTGATTAACAGACGCTTGAAACCCGCCGTGAAATCTTGTTTCTGCTGGTCATTGATGGTTTTCCAGTATTTATTCAGCACATACTTGGCCATTCTGGGTTGATCGATAATGGGGATCATCTGACTTTCGATAAGATTGGCCAAAAAATCCGGGCCAGCCGCCATCTGCTCTTTATTGGCTAAGATAGTGGTTAATACTTTGTCGGAAACCGCCTTCACTAACACCTGAGGGTCCACTTGCTGAGCCTGTGCAGGCATCACCAATGCCACCAACAAACTCAATATACTAATTATTCGTACCATTTTACTTCTCTCCTTTTAATCTTTGCCCAGTTTACTACCGGCGGATATATATATAAAGGCCGTGATTTTTAAATCATTGTTCCACAAATAAGACAATGCTAACCTTGTCGATACCACTTTCCGTGGTCGTGCACAAAACCAAACTCCATTAATACTCTTAGCTTAGCACCCTCATCTTCAACCCACAGGCTGCTTTTTTGCTCATCGCTCCACTGGCAAAGGCGCACCATCAGCTGTTTGGCCACCCCACGCTCACGGGTAAGTGCTCGCACACACAGGTCTTCGATGAAGTAGGCGTTTACTTTTTCACTATTCACCTTAAGTGCCGCGGTCACAATTAAACGATCATTGAAGCGGCCCGCCGCAATTTTGAAACCTTGCTGCTGTTTATGGGCCAAGTAGTCTTGCGCTGGATGCTCGCCATTGCCAACAACCCAATGGACCGGGGCGTCTTTATACAGTTTATTCAGGTCAATCCAGTCTTGCTCACTGGGGGATTCGATCCATTCTAGGTGTACTGGCAACTTATCTACTCCACTGATCACTGGGCAATATTGTACCCAGCAATTGGCCGAAAGGCACACTTAGGCTTTTCTAATTAGGGGATAGGCGTAAAGTCAGGAGTAAGCCATTAATATAGGTGCCCTTAAGGTGCTCTTTAATCTGTTCTTTTGTATAATGCGTTTTTTTTATTCCCCTGCTCGGAGAAAGCCATGACTGCGCGTACTGCGTCTATTGAACGCAATACCCTGGAGACTCAAATTAAAGTCTCCATCAACATAGATGGCACCGGCAAAACCAGCTTCGACACTGGCATGCCTTTCCTTGAGCACATGCTGGATCAAATTGGTCGTCACGGTCTGATTGACCTGGACATCGTTTGTAAAGGCGATAATCACATAGATGATCACCACAGCGCCGAAGACACAGGCATTACCCTAGGTCAGGCTTTTGCCAAAGCCATTGGTGACAAAAAAGGCATTCGCCGTTATGGCCACGCCTATGTGCCATTAGATGAAGCCCTTTCTCGCGTAGTGATCGATTTTTCCGGTCGTCCGGGCCTGGAATACAAGATCCCGTTTACCCGTGGTGCTGTGGGTGGTTTTGACACCGAATTGTTCTTTGAGTTCTTTCAGGGGTTCACCAACCACGCCAACGTGAGTCTGCACATTGATAACCTTAAGGGTCGCAATGCGCACCACCAGATTGAAACTGTGTTTAAAGCCTTTGGCCGCGCCTTAAGAATGGCCATGGAGCATGACCCGCGAATGGAGGGCATGATGCCTTCTACTAAGGGTACCTTGTAATCCTTAGGGTTTAATTAGATCGCCCGGCGGGGTTCACTTAGGTGAGACTCGCTGTGAATACATCCTTGTAAGCTCACGTTGGCATCCCTGCCAACCAAGGTCTCACCTAAGTGAACCCCACCGAGCTTTGTGATTGATGAAATGAGCATATTGCATGAGCAGTAAAATTTGCGCCGTTATCGACTATGGCATGGGCAATTTACATAGCGCCTCTAAAGCACTTGAGTTTGTCAGCGACAACACTCAAGTCTTGGTCACCTCTGACCCTGAAACCATATTAAAAGCAGATCATGTGGTGTTACCCGGTGTGGGTGCCATGCGCGATTGCATGGGCGAGATTAAACGCCTGGGTGTTGACCAAGTGGTAGCAGAGGTGGCCAAAAGCAAACCTCTATTGGGTATTTGTGTGGGCATGCAAGCCATGATGAATCACAGCCAGGAAAACAACGGCGTTGATTGCCTGAAGCACTTTGAAGGTGAAGTGGAGTTTTTTGGCAACCCGCTAATAGGTACTCAAGGCAGCGAAGACGGCGTGAAACTTAAGGTGCCGCACATGGGCTGGAACCAGGTAAAGCAGGTTGCCCACCCCCTTTGGAATGGCATCGAAGACGAAGCCCGTTTTTACTTTGTGCACAGCTACTTTGTAAATGCTAAAAACCCAAGCCAAGTAAAAGGCCATGGCCATTACGGTAAAGACTTTGCGGCAGCCGTTGGCCAAGACAATGTATTTGCAGTGCAGTTTCACCCGGAAAAAAGCCACAAAGCCGGTTTGCAACTTTTACAGAATTTCCTTAACTGGGATGGGCAGCCTTAATTGGTTGGAGAGATAAATTATGGCATTAGCAAAACGTATTATTCCTTGCCTGGATGTAGACAACGGTCGTGTGGTTAAAGGCGTTCAGTTTGTAGACATTCGTGATGCCGGTGACCCGGTAGAAGTAGCCAAACGCTACGATCAACAGGGTGCAGACGAAATTACCTTTCTGGACATTACCGCCAGTTCAGATAATCGCGCCACCACCATTCACATGGTAGAAGCCATTGCCGACCAGGTATTTATTCCATTAACCGTGGGCGGTGGCATTCGTTGCATAGAAGACATTCGTAATATGTTAAATGCGGGGGCCGACAAAACCGCCATTAACAGTGCGGCCATTAGCAATCCTGAATTTGTAAAACAAGCCGCCGAGAAATTTGGTAGCCAGTGCATTGTGATTGCCATTGATGCCAAGAAAGTGAGCAAAGAAGGCGAACCCGGTAAATGGGAAATCTTTACCCACGGCGGCCGTAAACCTACTGGCATAGATGTGGTGGAGTGGGCCATTAAAATGACCGACTTTGGAGCTGGTGAAGTGCTATTAACTAGCATGGACCAGGATGGCGTTAAATCCGGTTTTGATATTGAGTTAACTCGTGCCGTGAGTGAAGCGGTGAACGTACCTGTAATCGCCTCTGGTGGTGTGGGAAATTTGCAACACCTTGCAGATGGTGTGACTAATGGTAAAGCGGATGCTGTATTGGCCGCGAGTATTTTTCACTTTGGGGAATATACTGTGCAGCAAGCCAAAGAGCATATGCGCAGCGAAGGGATTGAAGTACGCCTTTAACTCTTTAGCGTTCAGCCTAAATTTGTGAAGTTAAAAAGTCATTTCAAATGATCTTTTGAGCTTCACAAATTTATTCATCCGGCTAAATTGACCCGTTAGTTATTGCCAATCCTGTACCCCATATTTATCCAAAATTTCTTTCAGCTTTCCACTCTTACGTAGAATCAACAGTCCTTCGTCAAAGTACTTCGCCATTTGTCTTGAGGGGAATGTTGCACTGGGTGTCAATGCTAAATAACCATAGTTTATAATATCCAGACAACCTGCCTTTTTAAGCCCAGCTAATTTCCCACTAGACCGCAAAAAATCTATCAGGCGAGTGTCTTCGAGAAAAGCATCATAGCGGCCTTTAATGATCATTTTAAACATCCTTGTAGGGACGTCTTCCCCCTTTAAAAGGTAAACAACCCCATTCGTTTTGTTTGCATGCTGGGCAATATAAGCATCCATTTTAGGGCTGTAAATATAGCCCGAGGTAGCCGCAAAACGAATTTTATTGAGGGTGGAATAATCCGTAAAGTGCCAGCCACTGTTTTCCTTTACATAAAAACAATACTCAGTGGCAGAGGTGGCATTGTTTGGATAAATAA
>MAAD01000129.1 GCA_002162985.1 Bermanella sp. 47_1433_sub80_T6
CCACCCTGTTGCGCGTCAATGTAGGCTTCGATCTCTTTCAACCTTCTTGCCTGTAAACGTATGCTGTCCATGGTGTCGCAGCTATTGGGGTTAATCCAACTGGCGGGGTTTACGGTACTTTGCACTTTACACAGCACTTCGTTTTCTACCAGGTCGGACACCATTAAACGCATGCCAGACAAGTAAGCCCGTTCAATCCACTTGTAGTAATAGCCCATGTGGCTCATCTGCTGATGATTAGGCCAGTAAGGAAATTCAGGCCAGCCGCGAGTATCGTAACGGTTATTCACATCACCAAAAGTATAAAGGTTACCTATGATATCCAATGCACCATTAGGGCCGTGAATAATTTTACTGTCTTGCAAGGCTTCCTCCACTCCCCAACGGTGGTAAGGTTTGCCGTGCATCATCTTGCCGCCCATAAATTCATAGCTGGTGATATGTGTATGGGGATCAATGAAACCACGTACCGCCTGATTGGCATCGCCTTTTAACACGTTGGCATCGCCACTCACATTGGTGGTGACTTCCGGAAACGCCGTACAATCGTTTTGTGCAATCAAACGAAAGCTGTCTTCGCTGTTCAAATTAAACGGGTTTAGCAGGTCAAAAAAGTACATATGTTTGTCGGTGAAGTGATGCCTCACGTCCATGTTTAAAGCGGTGCCCTTGAGTTTAAAATTATATTCACCACTGCCATTGTCGTGAGCGCTGATCTGCCACTCGGCAAACTCGCCGGCGTAACGACCGGCACTGATTTCTGCCGGTAAGTGACTGGCAAAATAGCGACCGTCTTTATCGGTTAATAAAAAATGGCTCATGGAGGTGGGTTTCATGAAGAAGTGTGTGGCGTCTTGCTGGCTCACCACCTCGAAGCGATACCCCAGACCATTGTCGATGGCGCCGCCCTTATAATATTTTTTTAAATAGGTGCCATGTTCGGCCGATTGAATGGCGTAACAACCTTGCGCCAAACCATTCACCGCATCACTGCTGCTACTGGCTTGCACACCCTGGGCGTTGGCTAACTCGGTGGGTGATTGAATGGAGGGTGGAGATGACATTCCGTAGGCGGCGCTGGATAGCCATAAACTGCCCACAAGTAAACTTGCACCTAATTGTTTTAATTTCATTTAATTCTCGAATTATTATTGGTGAGATGTGCGAAAGTTCTGACATTGAGCTGCCAGTTCCTCTGAACCAATAAGTAATAGGAGAAATATAGAAATCCAAACATGTTCTATTTGGCCATAAAGCGGACCAAACAAGACGATTTAAAATACTCTGGCGAACTTGCCCTTAAATAGTGGCGCGGATGCGCCAGTAGGAGTTAACTTGTCCAAAAATATAATAAAAAATTAATTTAAAGAGTCGCGCAGGGGCTGCACTCGTACGATCGAGTCATGGATGACTCTTATGAGGGCAATGCAATGAGTGAATAAATACAAAAAAGAAAACCCTCACACGCCAGAGGTTAATCCAGCCTGTGAGGGTTTTTATACTTCTATAAAAAAGTACTTACTCTACAAAAGCACGCTCAATGACATACTCAGCCAGGTTGCCATGACGGGTCTCGGTGAAACCCTGTGCATCCAGGATCTTGGTAAAGTCTTTCAGCATGCTAGGGCTGCCGCACAACATAAAGCGATCGTCGTCTTTATTGGGTTTTGGCAAACCTATGTCTTCGTACAATTTACCGCTTTCTAACAAGTTGGTTAAGCGCCCCTGATTTTCATAGTCTTCACGGGTCACGGTGGGGTAATAAATTAGTTTTTCCTTAATCAATTCGCCCAGGTATTCGTCTTTTGGTAAATGATCCTGAATCAACTCTTTATAAGCCAACTCATCCTTGTAACGCACACCGTGGGTCAAGATCACCTTGTCGTATTTCTCATACGTATAAGGGTCACGAATAATACTTAAAAACGGCGCAAGGCCTGTGCCTGTGCTTAACAAATACAGGTTTTTACCCGGTAACAAATCATCCACCAGCAAAGTACCTGTGGGTTTTTTGCTAATTAAAATTTCATCACCTGGCTTAATTTTTTGCAGTCGAGAAGTTAATGGGCCGTCTTGTACCTTAATGCTGAAGAACTCCATTTCCTCTTCGTAGTTGGCGCTGGCGATACTGTAGGCGCGCATTAGGGGCTTATCTTCCACCTGCAAACCAATCATGATGAAATGGCCATTCTTGAAACGCAGGCCAGCATCTCGGGTCACCTTGAAGCTGAACAAGCTCTCGTTCCAGTGATGTACGCTGGTGACGGTTTCGGTATTAAATCCTTTCATTTTCTGGCCCCTGTCTTAGGTATGTCGTAGTAAGTTTTGATGAATCCAGAATAGACCCAGGCCTTATATTTGCAAAATGGGTAATACATCTATCAATTATCTGTTTTACAGGTATAGTGTATGGCATATACACTTGGTTAATAGTTTTAGGTCTTACATATGGACTTTCTTTGGATTTTAATCGCCTTTGGCTGCGGCTTCGTAGCCAAGCAAGTTAAATTGCCCCCCTTAATTGGTTATCTGGCGGCGGGCTTTGCCCTGCACAGCTTTGGCATTACCCCCCATGAAAACCTGCAAACCCTGGCCCATTTGGGCATTACCCTCATGTTATTCACCATTGGCCTGAAAATTAATCTCCATACTTTATTGAAACCCCAAGTATGGGCAGGTACCGGCATTCACATGTTGAGCTGGGTCATAGTGGGCAGCATTTTATTGAAGGGACTGGCCTGGTTGGGCCTCAGTTATTTAGACAACCTGGATTGGCAAGCCATCACCTTAATTGCCTTTGCCTTAAGTTTCTCCAGTACTGTGTGTGTGGTAAAACTATTAGAAGACAAGGGAGAAATGAAAAGCCGTCACGGCAAGTTGGCGGTGGGTATCCTGGTCATGCAGGACCTGGTGGCGGTGGTTTTTCTGGTGGTGGCCACCGGCAGCATACCCAGTCCTTACGCTTTACTATTACTGTTGTTGTGGCCCGCACGAAACCTCATTGGGCGCTTGCTTAACCAAAGTGGTCACGGGGAATTATTACCGTTAATTGGTTTTTTCTATGCCATGGGCGGATACGAGTTATTTACCGCGCTGAATTTAAAAGGGGACCTGGGTGCGTTAATGGCCGGGTTGTTGTTAAGCCAGCACAGTAAGTCGGTGGAACTGGCCAAATCTTTATTAAGTTTTAAAGATATCTTTTTAATTGGTTTCTTCTTGTCCATAGGTTTCACCGCCCTGCCCACCATGGATATGTTATCCCCCATTATTGTGATTAGCGCCTTACTGGTAATTAAAGGGGTATTACTATTTCACACCTTAGGCATGTTACGGGCCCCCGGGCGCAGCATGTTTTT
>MAAD01000040.1:0-1769 GCA_002162985.1 Bermanella sp. 47_1433_sub80_T6
TGTTGTGACGGTTTAAACAACTTAAGCCAGGAAGCCAGCAAGGTACTCACCGCCCTGGTTTCAAAGCTTACCCTGCCCAATGCCGAACAACCCAGAGCCCTGCGCCTGCTAAATAAGGTGAAGGCCGGCCTGGATTGGTATGAGCTGGTGCCCGCCCTGGAAATTTTGTCTGATTTAGTGCTGTCGGCCCTGGGTTCGGAGCAGGAAGAGTTTGATGCCTTTCTCACTAACCTTAACGAGCGCCTGCAGACCCTGCAGGAGTGGATGACGTTAGGGCAAACCCTCGAGGCGGATTTTAAATCGGCTTCTACCGATTTTGATGAAAAAATGCGTGACCACTTGCATGAGCTAAAAATGGTACTGGCAAACGGAGCTGAATCCAGTGGTAATTTACAAGGCTCGGTGAGCAAGCAATTGGATGATGTATTTACCACGCTGGACAGTTTTAAAGTTAAGCAGACCTCTCGTGAGCAAGCCTTTGAGCGGCACATTAAAGAGTTATCCGAGCGCCTGGAAAGCATGGAGGTTGACCTACAGCACGCTCAGCAGCAACTAAACAAGAGCCAGCTAAAGGCCATGACCGACAGCCTCACTAAGCTGCCCAATCGCGGTGCCTATGACATTTACATCCAAAAGGAATACGAGCGCTTCCGCCGCTATGGTGGGCAATTGAGCATGCTGGTATGTGATGTGGATAAGTTTAAGAGCATCAACGATAACTACGGCCACCAGGCTGGAGACAAGGTACTGCAACTTATCAGCCGTCAGATTAAAAAAGGCACTCGAGAAAGCGACCTGTTAACCCGTTACGGCGGTGAAGAGTTTGTGGTGATACTGCCTGAAACCGACAGTGAAAATGCATTATTAGTGGCCGAAAAAATACGCGAACAAGTGGCGGGCAGCCCGTTTCATTTTAAGAGCAAACCGGTGCAAATCACCGTATCTTGTGGCATTGCCAGTTTTAAGAAGGGGTATCGTATTGCTCAGGTATTTGATGCCGCCGACGCTGCCTTGTATCAAGCCAAGGAAGCGGGACGTAATCAGTGCAAGGTGGGTGAGCTGTTAGGCCCACCGGCAGACGAAGCTGAGGCCATTGAAATCGAGTAATTCGCCTACTCAAATAATCGCCTGCAAGCAGCCTCGTACAGACTAAACCTTAATTTGAAAACTGTAGAAGGCCACAAGTACGAGGCTGCTCGCAGGCGACTAACCAAATCCTAGCTTTGGTATCTGTCCTTCAACGCCTGAATGCGCAATTCCAGCGGCGGGTGCGACATAAACAAGCCCGCTAATGAATGCTTCATTTCACCGCTAATACCAAACGCCACCATCTCGGTAGGCATGTCGCTGGGTTTGTCTGCGGCAGTCTGCAAGCGCACCAATGCATCATGCATGGCTTTAGGGCTTACCAGTTCGGCACCGGCGATGTCGGCCTTGTATTCACGGCGACGGCTAAACCAGAACACGATGGTGCTGGCCAAAATACCCAAAATCATCTCGGAGACAAAGGTCGCCACATAAAAGGCGATACCCGGGCCGTCTTCATTTTTAAACACTACCCTGTCTACAAAGTTACCTATGATGCGCGCAAAGAACATCACAAAAGCGTTCACCACGCCCTGAATAAGCGTAAGCGTAATCATGTCGCCATTGGCCACGTGGCCAATCTCGTGGCCCAGTACGGCCTTTACTTCATCACGGGTCATGTTATTTAACAAACCGGTGCTCACCGCCACCAGGGCGTTGTTACGGTTCCAGCCGGTGGCAAA
>MAAD01000040.1:1781-2177 GCA_002162985.1 Bermanella sp. 47_1433_sub80_T6
GGCAAAGATGCCCACTTCCGGCATGCCGATTTTGGCTTTTTGCGAGAGCTCTTTCACTGCACTTAATAACCATTGCTCATCGGCGTTGCTGGCTTGCTCAATAATCTGCACGCCCATGCCACGTTTGGCCATGAATTTAGACATTAATAACGAGATCACAGAACCCGCCATACCAAATACCAAACAGAAGGCCATAAGGTTACCAAAGTCCAGCCCCTGGCTGGTCACGTACGAGCCCACACCCAGCAGGCTCAGGGTAATACTGGCTACCAGTATCACAGCCAGGTTAGTGGCTAAAAACAGGATGATGCGCATCATGAAGTAGATTCCTTAATTCGCGATTGTTGATTGTGTATGACGTTAATATTGGGTTTAAGTTTGTCAGTTCAATGGCGT
>MAAD01000079.1 GCA_002162985.1 Bermanella sp. 47_1433_sub80_T6
GACGATAACAATACCACCCTTGCCAATGACGGCGTCGCCTTTGGCCGTTTGATGGTAAAAGGCCCTTGGGTGGTGGCAAGTTATTTTAAGAGCAATGAAAGTGCCCTGGAAGACGACGGGTGGTTTGATACCGGCGACGTGGCCACCATAGACGAAACCGGCAACATGCAAATTACCGATCGCTCCAAAGACGTAATTAAATCCGGTGGCGAATGGATCAGCTCCATCGATTTGGAAAACGCCGCCATGGGCCACCCCGACATAGCAGAAGCGGCCGTGATTGGTGTGGCACACCCCAAATGGGAAGAGCGCCCCTTATTAATTATCGTGCCCAAGGATGCCAACCAGCCACCCACCACGGAAAGTGTGTTGCAATTCTTAAGTGACAAGGTGGCCAAGTGGTGGTTGCCGGATGACATGAGTGTGGTGACTGAGATTCCTCATACTGCCACGGGTAAAATCAATAAATTGGGTTTAAGACAGCAATTTAAAGATTATAAGTTGCCCGCTACTCAAAGCGCTTAGGCAAACTAGCAAAAGGCCCAGGTTATTCAGTTGAATGACCTGGGCCTTTTTTATGGAGCACATTCGCTCAGCTACTTTACCTAAGGTTTATGCTAGCCACGCAGGCATAAACCTTAGCCTTCAGGCAGCGTTAAATATTGCGCCACGGCTTCCACGCTGGGATCGGTTAAGTATGGCAACTCACCCAAACAAGGCACACGGATCTGTTTTTTCAAACTGTCCAGGTTTTCCTGGTAAGCGTCCATATCATTGTCTATGAGATTGGCTATCCACCCCACCACATTTAAGCCATCACGATGAATGGCTTCCATGGTGAGCATTGCATGATTGATGCAACCCAGCTTCATGCCTACCACTAAAATCACCGGCAGCTTTAGATCTTTGGGCACTTCGGCCAGGGTTTCTTTAGCGTTTAAGGGCACACGCCAACCACCCGCCCCTTCGATGCAAATAAACTCGGCACGGTTAATCATTAATACACCGCGTAAATATCCCACCAAGCGCGCAGCACTTAACGGTTTATTTAAACGCTCAGCGGCAATGTGCGGCGCGATGGCCTCTTTTAAAGCCACCGGGTTTACCTGTTCATAAGGCAGTTGTTCGGTACTTTGTGCCATCAGCGCCAAGGCATCGCTATTGCGTAAACCCTGTTCGGTTTCTTCACAACCGGCGGCCAAAGGCTTTAAACCCAGGGTGGATTTTGAGGCAAGCTTGGCCTTGTGCAACAGGGCCGCGGTGCAAAGAGTCTTGCCCACGTCGGTGTCGGTACCTGTAATGAAAAAACGCTGTCGACTCATGAACTTTCCCAGAAATAAATAATTAATTATGCAACTGCTCAGCGTATCGCTAAGGACATGCTGAATTTAACTTTTGGGCCAATCCTGTACGAGGCTGCTAGCAGGCGACCCACTTTAGAAGATATCAAAACAGAGCTTAAAAGATCGCCTGCAAGCAGCCTCGTACTGATGCTTGGCGATACCCCGAGTCGTTATTTAATTTTTCTGCAATACACAAGTGAGCACCGCATAGCTGGCGGGCAGGCCTTTTTCGGTACGGTGTTTTTCCATGGCCAATTTAAACTGCTTAATGATGCCGGGGCTGGTTAAGCCCTTGGCACGCCCTTGGGTAATATTATGAGCACCGATACGCTTTAACGAATCGGTAAGGCTGCGCACATCAGGGTGATAATCTATGTGAGTATTTATTTTCACTTCACTTTCCACAAAGTCGCTGTCGCTAATATTCATCAGCAAATCGTCGCCCAAGGTAAATTCATTCACATGCTGATTGTGATCCACTTCTAACCAGGCTTGTTTCAGCTCTTGCAGGGTACCCACCGCCAGGTTGCTTAATACTAAATGACCACCGGGTTTTAAACAGCGCCAGGCTTCGCTCAATACTATTGAAAAATCATCACACCACTGCACCGCCAGGCTGGAAAATATCAAATCGAAGCTTTCATTTTCGAAGGGTAAATTCTCGGCGTCACTTATTTCATAATTAAATTGTGGGTAGTGACTTTTAGCGTGTTGCAACATTCCCGGGGCCAGGTCCCCGCCGGTAATATCTGCCTGCGGATAAATTTTCTGCAATTCGGGAAGGCAATAACCTGTACCACAGCCTAAATCCAAAACATTTTTTTTGTCCTGGCTTGGGCACAGCTTTAATAATTCATGGGCCAAAACATGTTGAATACGTGCGTATTCATCGTATTGATCGGCTGCCCTGCTAAAGCTTTTGGCGATGGCCTCTTTTTCAATATGGCCGGACATTAACTGTTAACCTGCAAAAACGTTAAAATACCATTGGCCACGGATTGCGGCTGAGTGATGAGACTGGCGTGACTGCCATTGGGCACAAAGCTCACCAGGTGTTTTTCATTTATTTGATTGTATTGCAGGCTCACGCCATGGGGCACGATGGCATCATCGGTAGATAACATGTGCAGGCAGGATTGTGGCAACTGAGCCAGAATTTGACGATTATCGATAAGTGCCAACAATTCTAAAGAGGCTTTTAATACTGCACTGCCGGGTTGAGGGGATTGCGTATTTTTCTGCAACCACTTTAAATGGGTGAGCATGTCTTTTTGCTCTCCCACTACGGTTAACGCGGCGAAGCGGCGCAATGTCACGCGCGCATTATCTACGCCTTCCAGAAAGCCGTTATAGAGGGGCTTTGGCACCCCTTGTTTCCACTTGTTATCGGCCACAAATTTTGCATTGCTGCACAGGGTCATGACATTTTTAATTCTTTGTGGCGCACGAGCCGCCGCCTGAACCGCCAGCATGCCCCCCAGGGACCAACCCAACCAGGTGCAGTTTTCCGGAGCCACTTCTAACAAGGCACTTACCAAGTTGGTGATTTCGTAATCTTGCTGAGCGTCAAGCGATTCACTGTCACCGAAGCCAGGTAAATCCACCGCGATAAATTGAAAGCGATCTTTAAACAGTTCAGCCAAGGGTTTAAACACCTGAGCATTGCAAGACCAACCATGAATGCAAAATATTTTTGGAAGCCCGTCATCACCACCAAGCTTGTGTATTGCTAACGTCATCTTTGTTCTCTTTTGGTAATGGTTTTTAACGCATCCAGTAACTGTAAAACCTGTTGCTCACTGTGGGCCGC
>MAAD01000228.1 GCA_002162985.1 Bermanella sp. 47_1433_sub80_T6
GAGTTCATCACTCGTTTTTCATAACCTGAATAGGCATGAACTACATACCAGCGCATCGCCATCGTTGCTCTCCCTATCCAATCACGCTAGAAATGATCCAGCTTAGCAGAGAATCCAAACCCCACAACATAATCGCCACTAAAATCACCACAGCTACAACTATTAAGGTGGTTTGTGTCGTTTCTTGACGAGTTGGCCACACTACCTTGCGACGTTCGATATTCGCTTCTTTAAGTAAAATCCTGAACGCGCGTCCCTTAGTGGTGGTGGCAGCAATGGCAGTAGCCAAACCCATAACAGCAACCACAGCCAGAATGCGATAAAGCAATCCAACCTCTACATACACTACGTTACCAACAATAGCACCGGCCGCCAGAGAAATGGCAAGCAGCCATTTAACAGTACTTAGCGGTGATTTTGCGGTTTCAGTACTTTCACTCATATTGCGATTTCCTA
Organism: Bermanella sp. 47_1433_sub80_T6; assembly: GCA_002162985.1. Taxonomy (GTDB): domain Bacteria; phylum Pseudomonadota; class Gammaproteobacteria; order Pseudomonadales; family Oceanobacteraceae; genus Bermanella. Next base: position 457 of record MAAD01000228.1, read on the forward strand.
TAACAAAAAAAAGTGGCACAAGTGCCACTTTTTTAGAATATTGGCAGGCCAGGAGGGACTCGAACCCCCAGCATTCGGTTTTGGAGACCGACGCTCTACCAATTGAACTACTGGCCTATCCCGTTGTACGGGCTGCGCATTCTACGTCAGCCAGTATAAAAATCAATAGTTTAGGTGAAAAATTGCATAAAAAAGCCCGCGGTTAAGCGGGCTCTTTTTTAGTGTCGATTAAGCAGTCCGGCCAAGCCCTGAAAAACGCTCCTGCATTTTCAGGGTACAGGCCATCCTAGCCTTAATTACTCAACGATTTTAGCAACAACACCAGCACCAACAGTACGACCACCTTCACGGATGGCGAAGCGTAGGCCGGCATCCATGGCGATTGGGTGAATCAAGGTAACTTCCATCTGAACGTTATCACCAGGCATTACCATTTCAACGCCTTCAGGTAGCTCACAAGCACCTGTTACGTCTGTAGTACGGAAGAAGAACTGTGGACGGTATCCTTTAAAGAAAGGAGTGTGACGACCGCCTTCTTCTTTCTTAAGAACGTAGATCTCACCAGAGAACTTAGTGTGAGGAGTGATTGAACCAGGCTTACAAAGAACCTGACCACGCTGAACTTCTTCACGCTTAGTACCACGTAGAAGAACACCACAGTTCTCGCCAGCACGACCTTCGTCTAGAAGCTTACGGAACATTTCAACACCGGTAACGGTAGTAGAAGTGGTTTCTTTAATACCAACAATCTCAACTGGCTCACCAGTCTTGATGATACCGGTCTCAACACGACCAGTAACAACGGTACCACGACCCTGGATAGAGAATACGTCTTCGATAGGCATGATGAAATCGCCATCGATAGCACGTACTGGCTCAGGGATGTAGCTGTCTAGAGCTTCAAGAAGCTTCTTAACAGAAGTAGTACCCATTTCGTTGTCGTCTTTGCCTTCAAGGGCCATAAGAGCAGAACCAGGAATGATTGGAGTATCATCACCAGGGAAATCGTATTCAGAAAGAAGATCACGTAGTTCCATGTCTACTAGCTCAAGCATTTCTTCGTATTCTTCGGTGCCGTGGCCGCCGCAATCTTCAGAAAGCAAGTCAGCTTTGTTTAGGAAAACAACGATGAAAGGAACACCAACCTGACGAGAAAGCAAGATGTGCTCACGAGTCTGAGGCATAGGGCCATCGGTCGCGCCACAAACTAGAATCGCGCCGTCCATTTGAGCAGCACCGGTGATCATGTTTTTAACGTAATCGGCGTGTCCTGGGCAATCTACGTGTGCGTAGTGACGACCTTCAGTTTCATATTCA
>MAAD01000291.1:0-7561 GCA_002162985.1 Bermanella sp. 47_1433_sub80_T6
CCATCAATTATGCCATGGGCACTATGTATAAAGAGGCCGGTTACAAGCAGGATGCGTTGGATTGCGCGCAACACGCCAAGGACAGTATGTCTCGCGTGCACGACAAGGTGTTACTGGATGAAATTAACCAGCTATTAGAAGCGCTAGCTTAATTATATTACAGTGAGTAGCCGCCTTTACTCTTTTTCCAGGGTAAAGACGCCGGTTGCATGTTTATTGGTATTGTCATCTGTGGCCAGGTTATAGCCCCCAGCAAATATATCGCCAGGCTTCACAAAAATCCCCCCAACGGTGCCAATTACTTCATTGCTTGTGGTACCTGTGGCGGCATCACTCACTATGCCGCCAATATTATCGGTATAAAATTCAGGGGCATGCAACTCACCATGTTCACTCACATGAATATGTCCATTGAAATCCACATCCCAGGTGGACAGCACACTATTGTCTTGCCCCATGGTTTCTATTTGTAAGTTTCCATTGGTAATGGCGCCGGAATTAAAATCCACGTCAAACTTGCCCGTCAAACTGCTCACTATGCCGTCATCGGAAAACCCCACACACTGACTATAGTCGGTGCAATCGGTATGACTAAAACTGGAAAAAACGGCCTCGCCAGTTAACTGATTAAGCTCGGCTCTTTCGGCTAACAAACCAAACCGTAAATTACTCTCATCTATGAATGAATGCACCGTCCCTGATGACACACTGCTATCGGTGATGCCATTGCCTGGGCGAGCAAACCAGGCTCCCCAGCGAATATTATTAGCGGCCGCCACCTCCTCTATTTGAATATCACAGATCTCGTTATTACTGGCACATTGCTTAAATTCAGATAACGAAGACACCAGGTTTTCACTGCCACTTGGGTTTTGTACCGTCGATACGTAAGCAAAAGAAAGCGTTAGCGAAGGCTCGCCGCTTGACCCTTCACTGCTACTAATTAAGCCGCCTATGGCGGTATTGTTAGATACCCGCCATGAGCCATCAACAATATTCAAATAGGTGTTGGTACTCCACTTCCAGTCTTTAGTGGGGTACTGGCTTACACCGCCCAACTGCGCGATTAACTGCTGTGCCGGAACACCACTTGAGTTAAAGTCCAGGTCCATGCTGGTGATGAAGTCACTGCCGCTATCAGTGGGCTGAAATACAAATCGTTGGCCGGATGGATCATCCACCAATAGCACCTCGATGGGAACACTGTTGCTCGATAGCTGAATATTAAGGTGATCGGCCAACTCCTGCGCACTGGTAATATTCACGTTAATATCTAAAACCGGAGAGTGAAACGTGGTGACCTGTGTAAAGGTATTCAGAGTGCTGTAATTCAAATCTATATAGGTATCCTGGCCAGAGCCAGAATAGTCAAAGGCAAAAAAGTTTTGCACGTTCACTGCATTAGGGGAAAGTAATTGGGTTTTAAAGCTGGGCGCACCATCCGCGCCAATACTGTAATGAATTTGCATGTCTAACGCGGCAAATTGTTTTGAGTACAACAGATTCCACTCTTCATCGGTTAATAATGTATGAGGAAACGGGTTAGCCAAGGCTGCATCGGGAGAGTTGTAATCCGGTGGAAACGCAGAGCTGAAAATGGTGGAGGTGTCCACTACGGGTTCGTCATCAGCTGTTTTTGATATTTCTTCACTGAGTTTTTTATCCAACGCACTATTAACTTCGCTGGCGCCATCACTGGCCGAATCATCCAAAATGGCTACGTCGGTTGCAACCGAGCTTGCTTCCCCATCTTCGGCCTCACTCGACTCTTCCACAGCGGCCGTGGACTCCGACTCGTCAGTTCCCTCCTCTGAAGTTTCGTTTTCCTCTGTCTGGGTTTTAGCTTTTTGCTCCTCCTGTTCTTCCTCTTCCTGAGAATCGGCTGCATTCACATTTAAGGAGGCCGGTGCTAACAATAAACCTTTTGGTGCTTCCCCTGCACTGACTCGTGTAAAATTAAAACCACTGCCCAGGCCCAAGTCTATGCTGCCAGCATCATTGGTCACACTAATACCACCTGTGTAAACCGCCATAACAAAACTGCCACTGGCTTCTTGTTGCACTTCATAATTGGTACCACGAATGCCCACGGAAGCGGCTGGGGTATAAACCCGATAGGCAGTTTTATCACCCTTGCCTATGGCGCCCGTAATGGTGCGAAATCCTCCCTTCACTAACCGCATGATGGCTTGTTCATTGTTATCTTTACTGCCTAATACATAATTGGAAATGTTCATTTCGCTGCTGGCTTTAATGGTCATGAGGGCTTTATCAACAAAACGTAATTGCACAGAGCCATTTCCCCCAGTGCGAATCACATCGCCGCTAAACACCTTGGAGCGGCGCTTTAGGGTCCGTTGTTGTCCATCTTGTGAGGTGGCGGTCACTAGCCCCTTACTTAATATCACATTGGCGGCCAACTGAGCCCCATAAACCGGCAGACATAGGCAGGCAAACACTAAAATTGCGACGTTACGTAGGCGGAAAAAATAGGCTATACGGTCCATGGGTTTCCTTGTCAATTGCGATTTATTCACGCCAATAACATTTTAAAAACTGTAACTCACGCCCAGTTCGGTTTTAAATCGCTCATAACTATTGGCCTGTAAGGTACTGTCGGCATTATTCCAACTGTAATCGTTGCGAAGACTTAAATGCCGATCTAACGACACCCGCCAACCAAAACCGGCGTTTACCGTAATGTCTTCCCGTAACTCACTGTAAAGTGCACGATTAATATCATCGTATTCAGTATCCATGATCCCCAGTAAAAAATAGAAGCTGCGACTTTTACCCCAAAGGTGACTACTTTGTAGAGTTAATCCTTGATAACTGCGCCCACTATAATCGTTGATGCTTTCTTCAGCTTCGTCCTGACCATATTGCAGTGCCACCACCCAGTTGTGTTTTTGCGGCGAACTGGCCATGGACACATTAATTACCGCCTGGTTTAGATCCCCATCCTGATTCTGAACATAACTAAACAGACCCAAATTAAGGCCCGCTGAAAAATGAATGCCTGAGCCATGTTCATAAAAGGCCTGGAGCAATGCAGTACTAATATTTAGAAATTTATCACCGTTTAATTGCACGTGCTGATAGCGCCCGGCACCACGCCACTTGATCGGCCCGCTATAGCGACTATAAAAACTAAAACCTGCTTCGGCTAACAACGTGGTTAGATCATAGGTATCCACTTCACTATTAATTCGGCTAGAACCTACCAGGCGCACATCATAACTACTGGTATTCGTTAAGGGGCTTAGGTACGAAAGATTCACCAAGGAGCTAATGAAACCACTTTCGGTCTCACGGCTGTCGCTGCTGAGGCGAATGTCTACGGGAAAAACCAATTCGTCTTTGGGTAAAAACTCTTCATCGGTGGCGCTGTTTATGTTGCTGTCAAAACCCGCTGCCATGTCAAATGTGGCATTAAATTTAGGTTCAACACTGCGCTGTAACTGCACAATTTTCCGTAAAAAATCCTGTACATTCTGCTGCACTTCTTTGGGAGGGTGTTGCTTTAAAACTCGCTGAAATTCAATTTGAGCACGCTCGAGGTTTCTTAAAAAAAAATGTGTGCGGGCCAGCTCTAACCGGTATCTGGGTTGATCACCTTGAATAAGTACCAGGCGCTCAAATGCAAATAGAGCCTGATCATAATGAGCGGTCTCCAATGCTGCCAGGCCATACTGAAAGTCAAAACTACTCTCACCTTCGTTGTCTTCAGCCAGGCGGTCGGCCAACACATAAGCTTGCGGAAACTGGCGACGCTTAATCAGCACGTCCAATGCTTCCAAACCTGCCGTCTCTTGCACCGACGATTCGCTGGCTTGTGGAGCGTGACTATTTAAAACAAACACTGCCGTTAATAGCAGCCAGAAATGCTTCATATTATTCAAAGCCATGGTTAAACGAATTAGGCATCCTTTCCGATATTCAGTTTAGCAGTGAATTATTAATTCACCTGCTTGACCAGCCTCAAAGGGAAGCACTGTTAAAAATGCCAAACCTTTCGCATTTAATGCGTATAAAGCCCCGCTTAAACGTGCCGATTGGGTTTCTGGGTCTACACTAGTGGCAGATATGTTAAAAATTTACTCGTCAGGCTTATCATGGAGAACCCTATGCTTGCTAAAATTTTTAAGCGTTATCGGCTGACGATGATCATCTGTGTGGGCCTTATGACGGGTTTATTAAGCGCCTGTGGCTCAAGCGATGACGACGATGACAACAATGTACTCACGTCATCCGATGCCAGTAAGATTTATGTCTCACAGATAGGAGCGGTGACGGTTTCTGGTGTGGTTATAGACGCAGTTAAACGCACATTAATATCGGGCGCCACCGTGAATATGCGCATCGATGGTCATATTTATACAGTGGTGAGCGCTCCCAGTACCCATGCCAGCCCAGGCTCATTTTCGTTTTTAAAAGCCGATGCTGAGAGTGAATTTTTTATTACCGTTAGCACCAGTGACAGCAGTTACGCCCCCTACTTTTATGCCAACGAAACCCCTCGCGCCAGCAATACCAATGACGGCATAGAAACCCAAGATATTGGCTCGGTGGCACTTTACAAACCCGTCACCACCAGTATTACCATCAAAGATATTAGCGGCGGCACTGCCATTAGTGGCCTGAGTTTATATTACGATACGCAAGCTTTGGCACAGGTAAATTCGGGCACCACGGTGAGCATAAGTGGCAATGATGTGGTGGCCACCGAATCCACCAGCACCACAGATGACGTCACCACAGGTACCGGTGTTTATAGTTTTGCATTGCCCAATGACGGCACGAATTTCACCATTAAGATAAACGAGTTGCTGGATTCCAACTCGGTGCAATACAAGGGTTATAACTCCGCCATTACCGACAATGTTATTACCACCCTAAGTGCCGGCGGCGACAAATCATTTTACATGACCAAAACCGATACTCAGAACTACACCATTTTTATTCATTTGGTGGATGACGAAGGTCACGCCTACGATGCCGGTGAATCCATTGTCCTAACCAAGACAGGTGATCCCGTCGCCATTTTTGCCGAACGTAAAACCGCTACCACCAATGAATATGTGTTAACCACCACCTTCGCCAGCCTTGATTTTACTGTATTAAATATGGATTTGGATGGTGATGGGTTTCCAGACACCGCCACCGCGCAATTAACGGCCCTTGGTGGAGAGTCCACCAATGTACTAGGCAACGGCGCCTTTAATGCAAGCCGAGAAGCCACAGTAACCGTGCCCATTACCATGATCAGCAGCGATCAAAATATTGCCGCCGAGTTATTAAGTGGCAGTGATCAGTTTCAGGTGAATGGCATTAGTGAAGTGATTTTTGCTTTTGATCGCCCGGTAGACATCGTGCATGAGGTGCGCATGTTTACCAAGGCACTCAATACCAAAACCACCACCAGAGCCATGGTGGTAACACCTTCTATTTTTGAGACCGATAAAACCACTGCTGCCACCTTAACTGGCGGCGGCGTGGCCACGTTAAATGCCAACAATACTCAATACGATTATAACAATGACGCTTCGGTGGCTCAGGTGAGTGGTGTCATCAGCAATAACGATGGCAACGGTAATGTCACCTCGCCCTATGAAGTGGATTTTGATAGCGCCAATTCGGTAACCGTCATCCCGTCCACGTCTTACGCTTTTACGGCTAACAACACGGTGTTAACCATTACTCTGGATTCCTCTACCTTAGCCAGCGACCAAAGCTATACCTTTGAGTTAGCCGTGAAGGGGCAATTAGCGGATACCCCCATCGCCTTTTTAAGCAAAACCCTAGTAGCCAAGTCTAACGCTACTATCACTCAACTAAGTGATTTATGGCTGGATAATATGGATTTTCTGGATACCACCAGCAAAAATTTAGCGGTGCCCGCGGCCGAGCAAAACTTTACTAACCAGTCCTCTCATATTAGCCGGTTTGAACCCTTACCCTTGGCTACCTATGACGGTACTAACATTCCACAAATTGAATACTTAACCTATGGCCTTTCTTTGGCGGCTTATAATTCCTACCCAACGGGCAATGTATATTTAATATCCAAGGCACGACTAACAGGCACGGTTGAAATTGTCTCGGAAACCGAAACTTACCTGGACAGTGCCGGGGCCGTGGACACCGAGGTACGCAATAACGTCAATACCATTCATGGGCTGGAATACAGCAGCGCAAGTAATATCACCACCGGCGACACGGACCTTACCGCATTGGTTTCCAACATTCAGTCTGATACCAAATATCTATTGGATGTGCCCAGCAATCACGGGGTTAGAACAACGGGCTTAACCACAGTTTATTCGACTCTTGAGACCACCATTAATGGTGCGGGCAGCTTTACCGTGGCCACATCGGGTGCCGGTATTAGCACTGAAGGAATTTACTACCTGTATGAAATTCCCCTATCCACTCCCACGTTAACCAGCGGTTATATTTCATCCGCGGTGTTAAATTTAAACATCAGTGTTAACGGCGTGAGTTTTTCGGGAAGCGAAACCTTTAACGTTAAATAGTCATCATGGTAGAGGCGGTGTGATGGGTAAGTCACTCACATCGCTTTTACTAAAAACACTTTCGAATTTTAAGCTGCTATAAGCCCGCCCTATCATGGGTATCGGCCTTCATCGTCATCAAATCAATTTTTGTAAACCTTTCGCCTTCTCGATTACGGTGCATCTGTGGCTGGCTTTGTGTATGCTTTAGCGCATAATTACCACATTCACCCACAGCGCAGGCCCACCTAGATGGACGTATTAGAGTTCTCAATTCCCCGTCACTATGTGTTGGCGGCTCTGCGCGGCCCGCAACAACAAGGGGTCGATTTACAGGCCTTATTGGTTCGATCTGGCATACTGGAAGATGTATTGCATGAACCCCTGTCTCGGGTATCTGCTCAGCAATTCACCCAGTTAATTCAAAATATATGGCTGGAATTGGAAGATGAATACATGGGGTTGGGGCAAAGTCCAAGCCCGGTGGGTACGTTTGCCATGATGTGCCACGCGGTGATTCACTGCCCTAATTTGGAAAAAGCCTTTAAACGGGCCTTTCGTTTTTATGGCCTGTTTTTAGGATTGGCTGGCATCACACTGACAATAGATGATGAGTTCGCCACCCTTACCGTTAACGAGACTAACTTGGTTGACCCCGACCACTTCCTCATAGAAAGCATATTGGTCATTTGGCATCGCTTTGGCAGCTGGCTTATTGGGCGTCGAATTCATTTGCAGGATGTGAGCCTTAGCTTCCCCCAGCCAAGTGACCATAATGAGTTTAAGCGTCTTTTTAATTGTGAGCTTAATTTTAACGCCTCCTATACCGGCCTGCGGTTTCCGCTCAAATTTTTGAACGAAAAGATTAGCCAAAATGAAGCCAGTCTACGCACCTTTTTGAAACAATCTCCGGCAGATTTATTGGCCAAACCCGATGAAGGCAATAGCCTAGTGGCAAAAATTCGTACAATCATAGGCGATGATTTATCACAGGATTTACCTAATTTTGATACCATTGCCAGCGCCTTGCATACCAGCCCTCAAAC
>MAAD01000291.1:7658-15492 GCA_002162985.1 Bermanella sp. 47_1433_sub80_T6
TTAAGCATTCAAATGGTGGCTGAAAAACTGGGATTCTCTGAACCCAGCACCTTTCATCGTGCCTTTAAAAAGTGGACCGGCATGACCCCGGGTGCGTACCGCCAAGAAGACAGTTGAAAAACGCTCCTTAAACATTTACATCGACTCTCTGGATCACACATGAAAGCCTTATTAAGCCAATTAACCGAAGTAAAAAGCAGCGAGCTTCACGGCAAAGGGCTATTTAGTAAACAGGCCATTAAAAAAGATACGGTCATTGGCACTCTGCAGGGCAGCAACGTCACTGAAGATGGCCCTCATGTGTTATGGATGAATGACGGCCAAGACAAGTTTAAAGTTGAAAACCAGCTTAAATACATCAATCATTGTAAACAGCCCAATGTAGCCTATTATGACGATTTTACTGTGGTGGCACTGTGTGATATTCCGCCAGACCATGAGTTGTTACACAACTACGGCGAAGACTGGTCCTAATCCTCCCTGTTCCCACCATTTATAGACATCTGTCACAAGCTAACCCCCCTATTGCGTTTAAAGTCCACATTAGGCCTAGGCCACTTGGTACTCGCCACCTGACACGTTAGTATTACTGTTCCGCCCCTGCCTCAGGTGGCCCACAGGTACTGGCTTTGGTGTATGTTAACGCGCTTAAACCCATCTAAAATTCGCTTTCCGCTGTTTTGGCAAATGTTATTGGCCATGACGCTATTGCTGTGCCTCACCATATTTACCCTATGGAGCTATTTGCAATTTGACCTTAATCGGTTGCTGCAAGCGCAAACCGATACTTTTGCTCACACCATAAGCCAACAGGCGGCCGACAGTGCCGCAGAGATGGTCATGGCAGATGATCAACTGGCCCTGTCCTCCATGCTGCAAGGGCTGGTGAGCAAGACCCAGAATATTCAAAACATTGCCGTCTATGACGAACAACACAGGGTTTTGGCTCAGGCCCAGGCAAGTAAAACAAGTGATCGGGTTAGGTCATATGAGGCGGATATTTTATTTCACGATATTTTGGCAGGTAAAATTGAATTAAGTCTGGACATCAGCGCCATACGAGACTCACTAATTAACACCCAAAAGGCACTGGCGTTTATCTGCATTGGCATTGCATTTTTAGCCTTACTCACCTCCATTTTCTTGGCTCGCAAACTTACCGCGCCACTGAAACACCTTCAGGAAGTGGTACAAGTTGTGGCCCATGGCAAACTTGACCCCACCCTGCCCCACAGCAATAACGATGAAGTGGGGGATTTGATTCACAGTTTTCGCCACATGCTGCAAGGCTTACGAGACAAAGAATCCATCGAACATAAATTCAGCAGCTATATTTCAAAAGACATCGCCCAGGATATTTTATCCGATTTACAGGTCAGCAAAAAACCCTTGCGCGCGGTGAGCGGTTCGGTGTTATTTGTGGATATTGTGGGGTTCACCCAGTTATGCGAAAGCCAAAGCCCGCAGCAAATTGCCGATATCCTCAATCAATATTATTTTTTATTACACCAGGCCGCCAAGATGTACCGAGGCAGCGTGGATAATTACATTGGCGATGGCGCCATGCTCACCTTTGGTATTCATAAAGAAGATCACAAACACAGCATTAACGCCGTGTGTGGCGCACAAATTTTTATTCGCTTGTGCGATTTAATGAACAGTCAAAGGACACAAAACAACCTGCCACCCTTGCAGTTTCGTTTGGGATTACACTGCGGGGAAATGCTGGCGGGCACCATCGGCTCCAGTGAACGCATGCAATTTACAATTAGTGGTGACACGGTTAATCTGGCAGCACGTTTATGTGACCTGGCGGAACCCGGAAAATTGCTCATTAGTAGCGACATATATGAGCACCCATCAACCCACCAATTATTGGTCACCGAAGCGGCTCGCAGCTTAAAAGTCAAAGGCAAGTCACATTCCATCAAAACCTTTAATATTGTACGTTTAGCCCCAAAATTTAACCGCTTACTTATGCAACAAGAAGCAGAATTAAAGGCCATGCAAGCCCATGAATAATATTCAAGCACTCATCATGGCCAGTACACTATTGTGGTTAACCGCTTGTACCAGCCTGCCTCAACCTATCTGGTACCAGAGCACGGCTCAACTTTTAGAGCAGCAACACTATAAAAAGGCCCTGCAGCAGATTCAAAGTCAGCAGCCCATAAACAAAAAACAACTTGAAAAAGTAAAAGGCCTTGCCAAGAAGTTAAGGCTTAAGTCTTCAAAGACTTTTCAAAGGCTTGTGACCCAAAAGGAATGGGCAAAGGCTAAAAAACTATTGCGCGAACTGGCATTCAAACTGCCGCATCACCCCGATTTCCTACGCTGGGAAAAACAGTTAAATGAAGCCTATCAGGATGAGCAGCGCTTAATTAAAACCGAGCAAGCCTTGGCGCAGGCACAACTTTTAAAGGTGCAATTTAAACAACAAGATTTAACCCGACGCAGCCATGAGACCTATGTCAATTGGTTCAACAACAAACAACAATTAACTGAGAAAAAGCAGCTCCTGGCAGAACAACTTATACATTTATCCACCCAAGCCATTGCCACCCGGGATTATACCAATGCGCAAACAGCTTACGCCCAAGCCATTGAATTTGACCAGCAACTGAGTCAAGAACCGTTGCACCAGGCCATTAACAACTGGTTAACCCAGCAAAACCATCAGGCCATTAAAAAACGCCAAGCCAGCTTAATTCGGCAATTACGCAACGCCATTAACAAACAAAATTTTAAGCAGCTTATGCTACTTGAAAACATTTTGAGTAAGGCGCCGTTTAGTGGCCAAGTTGTAATACGTATGTTGAAAACTGCCCATGCGCTGAGGCAAGAAACGGCCAGTTCTCTAAATAGACAAGCAGATATAGCGTATCGCAATGGCGATATTTCCCAAGCCATCACGCTCTGGCAACACGCCACTCAATTGACTCCCAATCAACATGACATGCAGCGTAAGCTTTCGCGCGCCAGGAAAGTACAAAAGAAACTGGATAAGCTCACCGCCAAGCAAACATCAAACTAATAAACTTTAACCTGGTAGGGCCATTTTTAGCTGTCGCGTTACTTCCAAGCCAGCTTCAAATAACGCCATCCAAATTGGAAAATCCCCTCTGCCGACTATAATTAGTCCATCCCCATCTAAAAATAGGAATTGGGGAACCAGAGGACGGTCCATGTTGGAATTCTTGCTTGACCCCAGTACCCTAAACGCCGATGCCACTCCGGGGTTAAGAGCTCGCATCAACCAATATTATCTGTTTGACGAGCAAGATTATGTGCAGGAGTTGCTGGACACCTTTCCCGAGCAATTGGATGAAAACTTTAGCCACAACGTAACATCGCTCATTCAAGGTATTCGCGAGCACAATAGCCATTCCATATTGCACCAGCTGCTGCAAGAGTATGACCTCAGCACAGATGAGGGCATAACCCTCATGTGCCTGGCCGAGTCCCTCATACGGGTACCCGATGTGGCCACCGCTAATGATTTATTGATAGACAAACTTTCCGAGCGTGGCTGGCAACACCATGTGAACAAGAGTGATTCTTTTTGGGTGAATGCCGCCAGTTGGGGGCTAGCCCTGTCAGGAAAACTGCTTACACCCAATAAATCACACCCCAGTGACGCGGTGAGTGGCCTATTAAATAAACTCACCCTTAATATTACCCGGGAAGCGGTGGCACGGGCCATTCGCATCATGGGGGAGCAATTTATTTATGCGCAGACCATAGAGGAAGCCATAGAGAACGCCAAACACCTGGAACACAAACAGCAGTGTTGCTCGTTTGACATGTTAGGGGAGGAAGCCCTCACCGAAGCCGATGCCCAGCACTATTTTGAAGCCTATGATCATGCCCTGGATGTGGTGGCCCAGGGCAATCAACGCAAACAGCAATTGCTGGATAATATTTCCATCAAGCTCTCGGCCTTGCACCCCAGGTACGAACCCAGTCAGCAGCACACAGTATTGCCTCAATTGGTAAAACGGCTATTGGCCTTGGCCATGAAAGCCAAGCAGCTAAATGTTCCTATTACCATAGATGCAGAAGAACAATACCGATTGGACATTTCCTTGCAGGTAATTGAATCGGTATTAAGCCATCAACATTTGGCCAACTGGGGCCACTTTGGCATCGTGATTCAATCTTATGGCAAACGGGCCTTAAGCATCTTGCACTGGCTACATGCCCTGGCCGACAAACTGCAAATTACCATTCCAGTGCGCCTGGTGAAAGGTGCCTACTGGGACAGCGAAATAAAGTGGGCGCAGCAGTTAGGGCTGCCCGAATATCCGGTGTTCACGCAAAAACACAGCACGGATTTAAACTATTTAGCCTGTGCCCGTTTTTTATTAAACGAAGGCCAGCATCGGCTAATACCCAAATTTGCCACTCATAATGCCTTCACCGTGCAATACATCATTGAGATGCAATCCACTGTTGAATTCGAATTTCAACGCCTGCAAGGCATGGGAGAATCACTGTACGATCAAATTAACGAGCAACACGGTATCCCCTGTCGAATCTATTCCCCCATAGGCCTGCATAATGAACTGCTGCCCTACCTAGTGCGCCGCCTTATAGAGAACGGCGCCAACAGCTCGTTTGTATTTCAGGTGCAAGATCCACAAATCCCCCTGCATATGTTAATTGAACACCCGGCCGATTATTTAATTAGCTCATCCATTTTAAACCCCAACATTCCTTTGCCCTGCGAAATATTGGTGGATTACCCCAACAGCCAGGGCATAGAACTGCAGCACAACAGTTTTTATTACCAGACCATGGACAAAGTACTGCCTTTTCATGAAGAGCATTACAGCTGCGCGCCCATCATAAATGGTCAAACTTTTTTAATTGAACAACCCAGTGATGCCATTAGTCCGGTAGATGGACAGGTAATGGGACACAATCACTGGGCGCAAAATAAGGCCATTGAACATTGCCTGCAAACACTGGCGGATGACACCTTTGAATTTGAGGATCTGGAGCTCATCACCCAAGCCATAGATCGCATTGCCGACGGCCTGCAACAACATCGCCACGAATTGATTTATTTGTGCATGCAGGAAGCGGGTAAAACCTTACAGAATGCCGTGAATGAAGTACGGGAGGCGGAAGATTTTTGTCGATATTATTCACGCCAGGCACAAAAGCATTTTGCCAATGCCACCATTTTAGATTCGGTAACAGGGGAGGAAAATATTTTAAGGTACCGGCCACGGGGTACTGTACTGTGCATTAGCCCCTGGAATTTCCCACTGGCCATTTTTATTGGGCAAGTTTGCGCGGCCCTGGCCTGCGGTAACCGAGTCATTGCCAAGCCCGCCCGGCAAACCGGCATCATCGCCATGCGCGCCGTGGAGATTATTTTTGAGGCGGGCATCAGTCAACAGCAGCTCATGTTTATACCGGGCAACGGTGCCGACATCGCCCACCCCCTCATTAAAAGTGGCCTCATTCACATGGTGTGTTTTACCGGTTCTACCCGGGCCGCCCGCGAAATTCAACAGTGGCTATTTGATTACAACCAAACCTTTATTCCCCTGTTGGCCGAGACCGGAGGACAGAATGTTATGTTTGCCGACAGTACCGCCCTCATCGAACAACTGGTACCCGACGTCATTGAATCGGCCTTCGACAGTTGCGGTCAACGGTGTTCGGCGCTACGAGTGTTGTTCATTCAGGAAGACATTAAAGACATTTTTTATGAGGCCTTGCGCGGCCGCCTGGCCAGCCGACACATAGACTCACCCTTTTTGCGGGACACGGATTTTGGCCCCATCATCGACCACAGCGCCAAACAACATTTGGATAAACATTTGTTATGGCTTAAAGACAATGCAACCTTAATAGCGCAGGCCAATTTACGTGACAACTTACCAAGTGATTTATACATGGCCCCCTGCGCTTATGAAATTAAAGACATCGCCCAACTTCAGCGCGAAAACTTTGGCCCCATCTTGCACATTATCCCTTTTCACCACGAGCAACTGGATGAAAAACTTAAACAAATTAATGACAGTGAATACGGCCTCACGCTTGGCATACACAGCCGTAATCAAAGGTGGATTGACTACATAGTTAAAAAAGCGGTGGTGGGGAACATTTACATAAACCGCAACATGATTGGCGCCAAAGTGGGCGCGCAACCCTTTGGTGGACATGGCCTATCGGGCACAGGACCAAAGACGGGCGGGCCTAATTATGTGCATTCGTTTGTGAAGGAATATTGTGTGACCACCAACAGTTCGGCGTTTGGGGGCAATCAGGAGTTATTAAGTTAGAGCGGCATGGAGATTTAAGAGAAGCGCCGGCAGGCGGCGCTTTTTAGGAAGTGTTTACTCGGCGCTCATGGATTCGCTGGCAATTTCTTCACTCAGCTCTTCACTAACTGACTCTTCACTCGCAATCGCTTGTGGTGCTTTGGCCTGCTCGATGAAAGCATAGGTTTTACCCTGGTATTTTTCGTCATGAATAATGTCGTGCAGATTTTCCAGAGTATTTAATGGCGTCTCTACTACGATGGCGTTCACCAACCAATCCGGCAAGCTGCCACCTGGATTAGCATGTACCTGGTAAGTGACTTCCACTACACCCTCAGCCTGTGGTGCAAACTTCCAGGAACCTTCTAGTGCCGGCATACGAATAAAATCGTCATCGGCCGCTTTAAATTCTGGCTCGGCGCTTAAAGCTGATGTGACTATACCAGCGGCATCCGCTGTCATTACCGAACGTGTATAGGCATCACGATCGGTCACCGGCCAAGGGGTTTTATTGACGATATAAACCACTTTCTCGGTATCGGATACATCCTGGCTCACTTCAAATTTTAATACATTGTGCATCCAGCTGGTGGCCGCCTCAGAATCTTCCAATAACGCCACAAACGCACTGGTGTCGGCTTTAATGTGGGTCACACCTTTAAATTCTTTTAGAGGAGAGTCTCCCACCGTACGGGTGAAAACCTGAATATCTTTATCTTCGTTTTGAGCCTGTAGCTCCCAAGGACCCACATCAGACCAGGATAAAGACGCCAGTAGCAAAGTACTCATGGTGGTGATTGATTTAAACCATTGCATGGTTAACTCCTCATATTATTTTTATGTTAAATGTGGCCAGTTACTATTGTAACTTTGTGTAACTCGCCAATCAGTATACCCAGAGCAGCCCCCAAGGCAATGGCGCTGCCCTGTTTTGCTACTATTACTTACCACCGCCCAGGCAATCAGGAGAATTCGGCGCCTGCTGAGTTTTTTGCCATTGCTCAAGATGATAAGTATGCAACGCCAACGCGTGTATGGGCCCGGCCAGCTCGTCCGCCAAGACCTGATACACAGCTTGATGCTGCTTAACCTTGTTTTTTCCCGCAAAGTCATCCGTCACTAATACCACCTTAAAATGGCTTTCAGAACCGGGCGGAACATTGTGCATGTGACTTTCATTTTCCACCGATAGATGGTGAATGTTAAAAGATGCGGTTAATTTTTGAACGATTTTTTCTTCAACCATGAGGCAAACCTAGGAGCATTATTTATGACTGGAATTATACATGTTAAAGCCGGCCTAAAACCCTGTATAAACATACAGACAAGGTTGACCTCACCGCTTTGCACCTGTATAAAACTCACTACCCAAACATGAGGCCACATCATGAGCAAAGCGCAATCTATCATTGAACAATTTTACCAGGAAGAGCAATCTCGGATAGCCGACGAAGCTACTTTCAGTCCGCTGGATATCAGCATCAGCAGTGCCGATATGGCCATGATCAGCACTATCGCCAAGCGCTTTAACAAAGATAAAGCCTTGCTTGCCCGTG
>MAAD01000321.1 GCA_002162985.1 Bermanella sp. 47_1433_sub80_T6
TCTCTAAAGTGACAAACATTGGTTTTAGGGTCGTAATTTTCTATCCACAGGTGATCATCTTTCCAGGTGGCCCCCATGTGTAATTGGCCATCCGGCACCGACAGAGTCATAACGCCGCCCCAGTGTTTAACAAACACCTGCTGAAAATGAAAAAAGTACGCCAGTGAGCCCACCAGTAAAATACTAACAATTGCCACGGCAGCCGCTTTAAACTGTTTCAATTTAATGGCCAGTACATAGAGCGCCATGAGGCTCAACGCAAACACCAATGCCCAATATAGATAAGTAATCATGGTCTTCCCTAGCAAAAGAATAAGTGGCTGATATTAGCGAATGTAGAAAATAAAGGAAATAACAGAAAGAAGAATGAAGGACGCTAAATGGAGAAGCGCTTTTGGCCCCTGAAGACTCAAGGGCCGAATATTGGTGGCTAGAAAATGCCCTGACAAATAATCATCAGCACTACCATTGTAAATACATAGCCCATTTCGATGGCAATCGCTGAGCCGGGTTTTTTACAGTACATGCTGCCCGCGGCCATTAAGGTCATTAAGGTGACGGCAATTAAAATAATCGTCAGCAAGGCATTGGATGCGGCCGTGATACCCACCAACCAGGACAGTAAAAAAGTCCCCACGGCTTGTACAAACATGGCCATGGCCGGCATTTCTGTTTCGCCGCTCATGTCTATGCCCACCGCTTCGGCCCACTTGCTGCCAAATAGTTTGGGGGAATACCACAGCCAACCCAATAGGTAGGCGGCCATAAAACCCACAATCACGGCCAACCAGTTAACACCGTCTAATAGTTCGTTCATGTTGTTGTCCTTGTTTTGTTAATTTTCATGGTAACTATGAAAGCACCTTGGGCAAATTTGCCAGGCAACCCATCCAGCCCTGATGGTGTTGATCACAAGATTCTTGTGTTTCAAGTTCGGTATGGGTTAATTCTAGCTTAGATTTATTGTCAGCCAACTTACTGAACAAAACCGTTACCCGAGTGGCGTGGGGGCTGGTTGACCACTGCCAGCTGAATACCAGTTTATTAGGGGCTTCAATTTCCAAATACTCGCCCCCCACAATAAATTGCTCGTTGTCTTTATTTTGCATAACAATGCGGTACTGGCCGCCTTTTTTAAATTCCAATTCGGCCTCGGGCACGGTCATCTCACCGGGCGCAAACCATTTTGATACCACCTCGGGCTTGGCCCAGGCATTAAACAAAGCCTCTACGGGTGCATTAAACTCTTGGCTGATATTAAGTTGATACATGAGTTAGTCCTCTTGGTTTTCAATATTAGTTTCTACAATTGCGGCCAAGGCATCCATACGCTTAAGCCAAAAATTTCGGTAAATACTGATCCAGTCCAGGGCGTCTGCCAGTTGCTCAGGCACTAGGCTTAAAAAATGCTGGCGACCTTCCACTCGGCGCGACACCATCTTGGCGTTTTCTAAAACTTTAATGTGCTTGGACACGGCCGCCAGAGACATCTCAAAATCCTTGGCGATGTCGCTCACCGGTAACTCCCCCTGGGCCAGTCGTTTTACAATCTGGCGGCGAGTGCCGTCGGCCAATGCCATGAACACTTGATCTAACGGGTCTTTTTTAACTGCTGGCAAGCTACTTCGCCTATTGTTTAACCATTTAGTTAAATATAGACCTAAAATCTCACATATTCAACCTTTTGGTTAACTATAGTTTGGCGCTTTCCATGAGCGGCTAATTATTCCAAGATGATAGTAGTGAAAGGGAGGCGGTAACCCATGCAGCACCAATCGCTAAGCACACGTATCCAGCAGGCCTTTGCGCATACTACGCGCAGTGATTTCATGCCCCACAGTGAGCTCTATCGGGCAAGCCTGGACGCGCCAAGCCCTATCGGCCACGGCCAAACCATCAGTCAACCCACTACCGTGAGTCACATGCTTAATTGGCTGGCACCCGATCTGGGCCACAGGGTGCTCGATGTGGGCTCGGGCTCGGGTTGGAGCAGCGCCTTGTTGTCCTATTTAGTGGGGGAAAGTGGAGAGGTCTTTGCTTGCGAACGCATTTCTGAGCTCAAGCGTTTTGGTGAGGAAAACTGCGCACGCTTTGGTTGCCACAATATTCAATTTTTCAATTGTGAGGATTTATCGAGTTTAAGTGAATACGCACCCTTTGATCGAATATTGGTGAGCGCCGCCGCACAGTCAGAAATCCCTCAGGAATTGGTGGAGCAGTTGACGCCCCTAGGCAAGTTGGTGGTGCCAGTGAACAACAGTATTTTTGAGTTAAAAAAGGATGCTGCGGGACAATTGGAATATTGTCACGAGCATCCGGGTTATGTATTTGTGCCCTTGATATATTAAGGTTTTGTCTGAGGTGTTGTATTAGGTTTTATCTTCAGTCCATAACGACAGGCAATGGCCCACATTGGGTTGTGAACGCCCGGCCAAAACTTGTTGATAAACCTGAGTGACCGCTTCTTCACCGGCGGCCCCTTCCACCTGCATCCAGCTCTTCACAAATTTATTAAATTCTATCCAGCATCCTGCAAAAATCTGCTGAAATTTCTCTGGCCCCCATTCCTTTAATCGTTTTTGTGCCTGGCTGGGGGCAAAAAACATGATGGGTTTGGGGCCGGCTAAATCTTTAGGCAATTGAGTTTGTTGATCCCAGTGAGATACACCCACCATACAGCTGTATTGCAGTTGTCCATTCAGGTGTCCATGCAGCGCCACCATGAGTTCACTGTTACCGGCAAAATCCACCGTCACTGTGGATTGGGTTTGATCAAGCTGGCTCACTTGTGAGTATTCAAGTACCTCATCATAAATGCCCAAGCCTTTTACAAAATCGAGATTCCCCGATGACGTCAGGCCAATTATTTTAATATCTTGATTGCTAGATTTACGATTATGGTTCAATAAAAATGCCAAACCCAGGGCGGTTTTACTGGAGGCGCTGGTGAGTACGATGGTATTGGCGTTAAAAAACGCATTTTCGTTAAAAAAGTCATCCAGCAAAAATGAGGTGGTAAATAATGGGCGCAATAACATCTGTAACGCTTCGCTGTCTTGGGTGTAAAGCGGGTCGCTGGAAGTGCGTGTATATTGGTTATAAATGTGCGCCAAACCCTGGCGATGTGCCGCTCCGTCCATAAAGTTGTATTTAGTAACCTTTTCTGCCACGACTTTTAGGTGGCTGGCCATGGGGTAATAACCATAAAAACGTTCACCCACTTCGATGCCGTCACATTTTGATAGCAGCACCTCAGCAAAACCCCAAACCGGAATAACACCAAAGTTTTCTTCGCCCGGAAAAAACTTCCAATATTGCAACTTGTCTCCCAGAGCGGCGTAGGTAATGTTGTTGGCCGTTAAGGCGAAGCGGTCCACTTTAAGCAGTACCTCACCGGCTTCCACATTGGCAAGAACTGAAGCATCGATGGGGGCGAGTTTGGTGCTGGCGAAGTCAGTTTTATTCACCAAAAAAGTATCGGCGTTGGCCATGTTGGGTCTCGTTTTTTTATTGATTGTTATATTTATTATTAGGCAGAGTCACCCATAGATTTTTTCAGGTCAAGTGACGAAGCACTATTTCAGTGGAACACACTTTTCCTCGTTTTCTTCTGTCCTTTGGATCAGTAACCTTATTCTACTGGGGCGCCGAGTTTCCATCCATGGAGGCTTGATTCGGCAGCCATGCCTCAAACACCCATAAAATAAGGTTATTGATCCATTTCATATCTTGAGTGAGGCCACTAGTTAATGTCCCGCACACAACGCACCTTATTATTAAGCCGCAAAATATCCCCCTGTGGTCCCTTGTAATAAAATACGCCGTTAAAGGCGGCGGAAAGGGCGCCAGCCTCGTTGGCCACGTCTAGTTTGTCGTTACTGCGTTGGGCGCCCGCCCCGTGCACATCTAAAATGCTGGTATTGATGTAACCCAGTGCCCGTCCAAACGAAATATAGGTGGCATTGGTGCCGTCGCCGTTGTTATCCACATGGGTGGTGGATGCCCAGTAGTAACCCCAATCGGCGATGCTTTCCTCATTAAGTATGGGGTTAGAGATAAACACAGGGTCGAGGGCGGGGCTGTTATTGGTATCGGGGGAGCGCGAGTAATGCACAATGCTCTGCAACTCTTTCACGTTGGGTAAACGCCAGTCATTGTGGGCCGCTGTGCTGGCCGCTTCACATTCGCTGATGGCGTCGTCCCAATTGGCGCGTTCAATATCATTTTTTTGCCACATTAATCCGGTAGCTTCGTCGCTAATGGTTTGATCATTATTGTCGCTGAAATCATTTACCCCGTAACTGGTATTGCCCGCCACGCAGCGCACGTAATAGACTTTATTAAAGGTAGGGTAGGCCTTGATGCGCCCATCCACAAAATTCACGCCAAACACCGAGTCGTCGTTCACCATGGTTTTGGCCACGTTTAACGAACTGGTAACGTACTGGGCATCAATGATTCTATCCCCTGCGTTAATGCCATCAGTGGTGGTGATGTCGCCAAAGGCCCAGTCAAAATTATTGCTGATAAACGGCGTCAGCGTGTTGGTGTCGGTGCCTAAATAACTGCTGGCATCGCGGCCGCTAAATAACATAAGCGAATAGGCTTCCTTAACATTGGGTAACCGCCAGTCGCTGCGATTGGCTAATGTTAGGTTACTGCAATAACTCACCGCATTGCTCTGGCTAAGTTTGTCGGCGTAATCAATATTGCCATCGTTATTGTGATCGGTGCTTTGTTGCCACACCAGTTCGGTAATGTTGTCGGTGACAATGGTGCCGCCATTACTCACCGTGTAATTAGCCTGAAAACCCGAGTAGTCGGCATCGTGCCCCACGCCGCTGCAACCTGTGGCATTGCCGGTGGCCGAGTTGTAACAAGTGGTTTGATTGGTATCCACCACCGCATAAGTAATGAGACCGGTACTGGTAATGGTGACGTTGTCGCCAGCGCTGTCCAGCAGGCCATCGTTCACTACTAATGTGAAAACATATTCGCCGTTCAAATCCGGGGTAAAACTGGGGGTGGCGGTGGTGGCATTGGTTAACGTGGCGGTGCTGCCAGCGGGGGCCGATAAAATAATCCACAAAAAGGTGAGGGCATCGCCATTGATGTCGGAACTGTTGCTGCCATCCAGGTTCACCAATACTTCGGTCATGACGTCTTGTGCTAATCCTGCGTTGGCGGTGGGGGGCGTATTGGTGACACTGGTGATGGTGACGGTGGCAATGTCGCTGTCGTCTTCGCCATCGTTCACCACCAGTTGCACCACGTAATCACCGTCTATGTTGGGGGTGAACCTGGGGGTGGCGGTGGTGCCACCACTAAAGGCCGCATTGCTGCCGGATGGGGCGCTGGCAAAGCCCCATTGAAAGGTGAGCGGATCGTTCTCCACATCAAAGCTGTTGCTGCCGTTAAGATTTACCTCCTCACCTGTGTAAACCGTTTGTGCTAAACCCGGTACCGCCACGGGAATAGTATTGCCATTACTGGTGATGGTAACAATGTCGGCCAGGCTGTCGGTTTCCCCATCGTTTACCACCAGTTGTAAACGGTAGGTGCCACCCTCGTCAGGTGTAAAAGTGGGGGCGGCGGTGGTGGCACCGTTAATGGTGGGCTCGGTAGCGCCACTGGGCACTGACACATAACTCCACAGATAGGTAAGCGGGTCGCCATCTAAATCGGAGCTGCCGCTGCCATCCAATGTCACTTCCCGATTGGCTCGTATGGTTTGATCGTTACCCGCATCGGCCACCGGTGGGTTGTTGTCAGAAGCGGTGAGGGTAATTAAATGGGGCAGGCTTCGATCAAAACCATCGCTGACGATGAGCTCAAAAATATAACCACCATTTAGGTCCGGTGTGAATGATGGGGTAATGGTGTCAGCGTCCACCACCTTGGCAATGCTCAACAAGGGTTTGTTGGTGAGTAGCCAACTGTAAGTGAGAGGGTCACCGTCGGCGTCGGAACTGCCGTTGCCATTTAGGGTAAATTCATCGCCGGTTTTGATGAAGCGTGCATCGCCAGCGTCGGCCACGGGTACAGTGTTGGTGCCGGGTATTTTGCTGGTAACGGTCATAGTGCTTTCTTCGCTGCTGACCGTACCGTCGTTTACCACCAGAGTTAACAAGTAAACCCCGTCCACATCGGCCACGAAGGTTGGGAAGGGAGAAGTATCATCGCTTAGGGTGGCTTGGCTGCCGCTGGGGCTGGAGGTAAGCACCCATAAATACGTCAGGGTGTCGTCTTCGTTGTCGAAACTGTCGCGACCATCTAAATACATGGTTTGGCCGGTGTCGGCATTTTGTGGCAAACCGGCATCTGCGGTGGGGGCAGTATTGGGCACGGACTCCTCGCCTCCGCTTGAACCGCAGGCACTGACTGCCAGTACCATTAATCCCCACACTAACCCCTGCGCTAACTTAAAGCTAAAGGGTTTGGCCCATCCACCTGTTATTCTCACAATGCTGCTTCCGTTGCTCGGCTGGTTTAAGTATGGCAGCCAACGGTGGAAAGGCGGTGCCTCACACAAATGGTTGTAAAAACCGACTTCATTATTAACTTTAACTAAGAAGGTTGGGCAGTTTAGGATTCTTTATTCAAAACCGGAATAACGTTAAGTGGTTATGGCGACGCTTTCGCCTAAGGCGTGCTTAAACGCGCACTTAGCCGACCAAGGCGTACAATGGTAGGAGCCTCGTTAGGAGCTAGCGCCATGAACCGTGCCCTTTCAAATATTACCGATATTAATTCCCTAAAACGGGAAACCAAGCTGGAAAGCGATCGTGGTGAAGTGTTACGAGTGGCCGCCCAAGGCGGAGACTTGCATACCATTTTAAATATGTTATGCGAAAAGTCAGAAGCCTATAACCCAGCCATGCAAAGCTCGGTGTTACTGTTAAATGAAAAGCAATCAACCCTGCATCCCATTGCTTCTGTTTCTTTGCCACAAAGTTATTGTGATGCTTTGGAAGGTGTCACCATAGGGGTAGGAGTAGGCTCGTGTGGCACCGCCGCCTACACCAAGAAAAGGGTTATAGTGGAAGACATTAATACCCACCCCTATTGGGCCCAGTACAAGGGGTTAGCGTTAGGGGCGGGTTTACAAGCTTGTTGGTCCGAGCCCATCATTGGAGCTGACCACCGGGTATTTGGCACCTTTGCCATGTATTTTGATACCCCTAAAAAACCCTCTCAAGACGACATAGAATTCATCGAAGCCAGCGCCAACCTGGCTGCGGTTATTTTTGAAAATGATCAAGCCAGACAAAAGTTAGTGGATGCCAATCATAAACTTAGCCAAACGGTTGATGAAAGAAACGAGCAACTGCAAGCGGCCAACATTGAGCTATCTCATTTTCTTAAACAACAAGCCATCGACAACCGTCATACTGTAAATTCAGAAAAGGCCGTGACCACCCGCATGTTAATTATGGGGGTGGCCCATGAAATTAATACGCCACTGGGCATCGCGTTAACCGCTACCAGTTACTCTAATGACCTAGTTGAAAAATTCATTGCCCATATTAATGAAGGAAAGCTCACTAAACTCAATGCCCTTAAGTCGTTGCAGGGGATTTCGGATTCTTTGTCATTGGCCTCGGATAACTTGGGACGGACCTCTGGCCTTATTTCAAAATTTAAGGAAATTGATAGTTCTATCTCGGCCGACCTGGAACAGAGCTTTAACATGGATGATTTTTTAAAAGAGCTGGAGCATGAAGTGAGCGCGAGCACTAAGGGCTGTAGGTTAAAGTTTGAAGCCGATGAGGGCATTACCTGTCATTCCCGTATCTCGTTACTGCAGGTGTTTAATCATTTGGTGGAGAATTCTGTGGTGCACGGCTTTGATGGAAAAGGCGGCGTTATTAGTATTCACGTGACGAAAGGTGAGACCGGCCTTCATATAAACTATCAGGATGACGGTAAGGGTTTAACCGAAGAACAAAGAGTTCAAGTATTTGAGCCGTTCTTTTCCACCCAAAGAACCTCCGGCAATATTGGCCTGGGTTTAAATGTGGTGAACAATATTATCTGCAATGTCTTTAAGGGGGAGATGAATATTATTGATTCCCCTGTGGGGCTGCGTTATCACATTCATTTTCCTTAAAGTAGAGCGGCACGGGCTTACTAAATGTCCTTGGGGATCATAGTGCCTGGCTGAGAATTCAAGGCGCAATGGACAGTATGTGTTTACGAGTATCGCTGTCTACCTTTTCCAAGGCATAACGCAGGGTAGGGCGCTTCATGTGATGTAAGTTAACCTTTAAATAATCAAAGACCTCTTCTTTATGGTGCTGCGCCGTTACCTTTAACAACCAGCCCACACTCTTTTGTACAAACTCGTCCTCATCCAACATTAACAAATCGCAGTTTTCAAATACCAGGCGAGTGTCCAGGCAGTACACAGACTTGCCCATGGGACGCCTAATAAATTTTACCCACACCACATTGCTGGCACGACGACACCAACTGACGTTAGAGTGACTCCACACTTGGGTGCTTTCAATTAAGTGTGGGCGCGCCATAAGGAAGCGGTAGATGGTTTTAATGCACAAGTCATCCACGTGGGACCAATTTGATGCGTAGTGCTCTAACCAGTACCTAAAGCGAAGCAACAGGTCATCGTCATAATGCTTTTTCACCAGGTTTAAAATTAAACCAAATGCCACTAATATCTCTTCACTGTATTGG
>MAAD01000263.1 GCA_002162985.1 Bermanella sp. 47_1433_sub80_T6
AGTGTTATTTGATAATGTCGAACGGATTGCACCGCCTGCACTCGCTTTCATGTATACACTCTCCGCAACCGTAACTATCTATAATTATTCTAATTTGCTTGAATCTGTCTGCCACCAAATGGTAGCGAATATTCACTATACAGTAATATCCATATAGTGTTCACCTTTTGCCAAGGCCTTTCATTTTCCCGCCGCCAACTGGCTGCGAAGATTTCTAAACGGCCATATCCATATACCGATTATCTTTTGTCAAAGACGATAATATTTCTATCGCCAGTTGACTGTGGACACTCACTATACGGCGATATCCATATAGTGTTCATCTTTTGCTAATGCGTCAAAACTAAATACCGGCCACTGCTCACCGTCACGCTGATAGACACCGGAAATGAACGGCAGGGTTTTCTCTGGAATGCCGGAAGAGGATACAGCCTGCCTTGAATCCACCGGAAAGTGCTGCATGCCCAATACGGCATCCACCACCAAACCATTTAACAATTCGCCTTTTTCAATGATCAGTGTTCTTTGAGTACGTAGAGACGTCGCTCGTCCGCCAAAAAATGAAGCCAGGTCCATTATAGGAACCAAACGACCCCGCACGTTCGCCACCCCTTGCACCCAGTGTTTAACACCCGGCACCGGAGTTAATTTTGGCGAAGTTAAAATTTCACCGATGTCTGACATGGGCGCCACATAACGCTTGCCTGCCAGAATAAATCCCACGCCACGCCAATACTCAACCGCCTCGGAGGGAGACGGCAAATCTGCCGCATGAGAGCGGCAGCGTTGAGCAATATTTTGCAGCAGCGCAAATGGATTCATTATTAAGCCTCGTCAATGACGCTCTGAATGGTTTGGGCCAACT
This sequence comes from Bermanella sp. 47_1433_sub80_T6, assembly GCA_002162985.1. Lineage (GTDB taxonomy): Bacteria > Pseudomonadota > Gammaproteobacteria > Pseudomonadales > Oceanobacteraceae > Bermanella. The sequence continues at coordinate 866 of MAAD01000263.1, forward strand.
GATCTTCCGTTACCGGCTTCACCAGGTAACCTTTAGCACCCTGACGCTGACCCCAAACCTTATCGGTTTCCTGATCTTTAGTGGTTACGATAATAACTGGGATGTGAGCTGTTTTGGCGTCTTTAGTTAGCTGGCGAGTAGCCTGAAAACCGTTTAGGCCTGGCATTACGATATCCATCAATACCACATCCGGTAATTCTTCACGCGCCAAGGCCACACCATCGGCACCGTTTTCGGCTTCCAACACTTCAAAACCCTTGGCTTCCAGCATGGATTTCAAAGTAAAAGTTTCGGTAGGTGAGTCATCTACAATTAACACGCGCGCCATAAAAACCTCTGTTCAAATTCAATATTATAAATAATTGTTCATTTTCAGAGCACATCCATCACGCGTCGCCTAATATTGCAGCGACCCGCGGCTCCTGACAATCCATCCCTGAAACAGGTTTGATTAAACCTGGCCTGAGTCCAGCAACTTGCTAATCCCGGATTAAAGCCCGTTTTCAGCTGCTTATTTCACGTGCTGACGTATGGCGCCAAGCAATTCATCCTTGCTAAAAGGTTTGGTCAAATACTGATCCGAACCTACAATCCGCCCCTTGGCTTTATCAAACAAACCATCCTTACTGGATAGCATCACCACGGGCGTATCTTTAAAATTACTATTATTTTTAATGAGCGCACAAGTTTGGTAACCGTCTAAACGCGGCATCATAATATCCACAAATATAATCTGCGGATGATTATCGGCTATCTTAGCCAGCGCATCAAAACCATCGGTTGCTGTGATGACATTGCAGCCCACTTTTTTCAGCAGTGTCTCAGCGGTGCGGCGAATGGTTTTACTATCATCAATCACCATTACTTTTATATTT
>MAAD01000280.1:0-8296 GCA_002162985.1 Bermanella sp. 47_1433_sub80_T6
CATTCATCATGGGCGAGTGGTGTTTAGCGATTGGTTAAGAGGCTTTGGGTTATTAACCATAGTGGATCATGGCCAGGGCTATATGAGCTTGTATGCCCGTAACCAGGCTTTGTTAAAATCGGTGGGGGATTGGGTTGAAACCGGCGAGGTGATTAGCAAGCTGGGCCGCAGTGGCGGTTATGATGAAGATGCTTTGTATTTTGAGATTCGTTACAAGGGTACCCCGCAAAACCCCAGGCGTTGGCTGAAGGGTTAGTACCGATAACGCCTCGGTTCATAAACTATCTAAGGGGCTATTGGCCCCAGCATAATGTTTACCTAATACATGCGTATATATCTGAGTAACTTTCACATCGTTGTGCCCTAATAATTCTTGCACCGTTCGAATGTCAGAACCCGACATTAACATGTGGGTGGCGAAGCTGTGGCGCTGGGTTCACGAGTGGTGGGAACCGCCACGTCGGCCACCACCCTCACCGTGGGCACCAGTGCGTCCGTGGTGGCCGGCGTGGGTCTTGGGGTATATGAATTGTCCAAGGCGGTGGTGGTGCCGGTAACCTTTGAAGTAACGTCGGGGGTGGTGCTGGGTTATAGCTCGGTATCTCAACTGGCCGCCCACAGTATTCTGGCGGTTTCGGATGTGTCTTACATGGTGTTATCCATGGAAGGGCCTAACTGGGTGTTGTACGGGGTGAAAGGTTTGCTGGGGAGTGGCGAAGATCTGGTGCCGGGTACTGTGCTGGATTTAGAGGCCATGCAGCAGCAGGGGGAAGAATTTAAACGTTTGCCCGTATCCGCCACCGAGATGGACGGGGTTATCGAACAGATGCCACAGGATTTAAACCCTGTGGCCATGTAGGCCCTAGCTGGCCTGATCTTGTGCTGAGGCCTCAACTGATTGCTCGGAGCCGCTATCCTGCTGCTCTTGAGCGGCTGCCGCATCCAGCTTGGCACGCTCGGCCTTGGAGATGTATTTAGGTTTATTGCCCTTAGTGCCCGGGTTCATTCTGGCCTTGGCTTTTCTGACTTTTTTGTTGAACTTGTCAAAGATTTTCTTTTTGCGGTTCATGATGAGGCCATGTGTAAACAGTATTAGGGCGGATTGTAATGACAGGGCCACAGATGGCAAGTCGATTCCTTATAACTTTTTAACCAAGCGGTTACCGTGCCTGACGAGTGAGTCTAAATCTATTAACAAGGTTCAAAACAGATCAATCTTGTTTTCAATCTTAATGGAGGAAAGTTTGCCTGCGTCAATAAGGTCTTGATAGTTGCATACCTGATTGCGGCCGTGTTCCTTGGCGTAATATAGGGCTTGATCGGCCTGTTCTAATAACTTGGTGGAGTGGTATTTGGTATTGATCTTGGTCATGCCGATGCTGGCGGTAAGTTTGTCTATTTGTGGAAAGATAAAACGCGCTAAATCCTCACGAAAACTCTCAAATTTTTTAACGGCCTCCTGCTCGGTAATATTAAGCAAAAACACCACAAACTCCTCGCCGCCAAAGCGAAAGAGCAGGTCGGTATTACGGAACTCTTTTTTCATGATGCCTGCAAATAATAACAGTACTTCGTCACCAAAAATGTGGCCAAAGTTATCGTTCACCCGCTTAAAATGATCTATGTCGATGATGCCTACCCAGTGGCCTGCGTCCTTATCCAAGTGCCTAAGATCATTTGTTTTATTAAAGTTGGGGTTTATCTCAATCTGCGCGTCCGGGAAAAAATCATTGAGGCGTGCATCAAAGGTTTTACGGTTTAATAAACCGGTGAGGGTGTCGTGTTCGTTGTCATACAACACCTCAATAAAATTGCGATAAATGTGCAGCAGGCCAAGAATCATTTGTTTATTGCTATCGGACAGCTTAGGGGTGTAAAAGTCCAGTACCCCTATGACGTCATGATGAATAATAATGGGAAATAAACCACGTTCAAGGCCTTGGGTTTGAGTAAAAATAGCGTGGGAAGTATTGAGGCACTGCTTGATGTGGTCGTCCATATGAATGTGCACCACGCCATTGGCGTGTACTAGGGATTTTAGTTTATCTGCATAGGCCATCTCTGGCATAGAGAGGGTCACTTCCAGGTAAGGGTTATCGGCATGACGGGGTCTGTGCAACAGAATAAGGGCCTCATAATCCACAAATTCTGAGATGCTGTTCAGCAGCTTTCTTTCCAATGAGCGTTTGTTACGCTCTTCGACGATATGGCCCACCGACTTCAATATATTTAAGCGACCATACTTCATGAATTAATCACCCTGGTCCGGCTAGGGCCAGACGCCTCCAATATATGGAAAAGTATAGCCAGAAAGTGACATTCGTCATTATTTACCCAAGTGAGGCTGCTAAGCGTGGGGTCAACTCAGCCCATAACGGGTCTTGCTCATATGGGAGGGGATCAAAAATATCGATTAAACCCTTGACCTTAGACTATACTCTAAGGTCTAGACTTACCTTATCAACATTAGGAGGTGGTTCATGAAAATTGGTGAATTGGCAAAACAATCCGGGCTCTCAGCCCATACCCTGCGGTTTTACGAAAAGCAGGGGCTCATTAGCCCCAGCACCCGCAGTGAAAGCAACTATCGCATTTACAACCAGAATGACTTGAGTACCGCTAAATTTATCAAACGCAGCCGCGACATGGGTTTTAGCCTGGAAGAGGTGGAGGTGTTTTTATCTATCCGCGCCGACAAGCCAGCCCATATCTGCGCCGATGCCAAAGATATTGCTCAGCAAAAAATTGTGGACGTTGGACAAAAGATTAAGGAAATGCAGCAGGTTCTGGTGGCCCTGCACAAACTCAGCGATGCCTGCTGTGGCGGCAGTGAGAGTGCCGAGTTTTGCAGCATCATTGAGGCCCTGGATGACCGCCCCCTAACAGACCACACCAGCCACCAGGATAAACAGGTAGGCACTAAGGAGGACGTGGCATGAACGACTTAATCAGCAATTTTATTGGTTTGTTCAGCGAATCGGCCCCCTATCTTTTAGGTGGCCTGTTATTGGCCGGAGTGATTCGCCTGTTGATTCCTGACAAGTGGATTCAAAAGGTGCTGGGTAAAGACAGCTCAGTGGTCACCGCGGCCCTTATCGGTACCCCTTTACCCTTGTGTTCTTGTTCGGTAATTCCGGCGGCCATGGGCATACGCCGAGCGGGCGCCAGTAAAGCCAGTACCGCCAGCTTCATGGTGGCGACGCCTGAAACCGGGGTGGATTCCATTGGGGTAACATTGGCCTTAATGGGCCCTATTATGGCCATCGCTCGCCCCATAGCCGCCATTAGTTCGGCCATTGTGGCAGGCAAGCTGGTGCGCTGGTGGGATGTGGAAACACCGCCCAAACAAGAAGCCGTGAAGTCTTGCTGCAAGAAGGGTAATATCACGCCCCAGCAAAGCGTGTGGGGCAAGGCCCGAGCCGTGGTGCAATACGGTTATGGCAAGTTATTGTCGGATTTCATGGGCTGGTTGTTGGTGGGTTTGTTTTTTGCCGCCCTCATACAAACCTTTGTGCCCGACACCTTTTTAACCCAGTACGGCAGCGGTGTATTTGCCATGGTGCTGGTGATATTGGTTTCCATCCCCATGTATATATGTGCCACCGCCTCCACCCCCATCGCGGCAGGATTAATGTTGTCGGGTATTTCACCGGGGGCGGCCCTGGTATTTATGCTGGCGGGTCCGGCCACCAATATTGCTACTTTAATGGTGGTGAAAAATGAACTGGGAACACGCTCGTTGGCGGGTTACTTGTGTGGGGTGATATTTACCGCCTTGTTCATGGGTTTGATGTTTGATGCCTTACTGGAATATTTTGATATCACCATCGCGGTGAGCATGGGAGAACACAGCGAGATGACCTCAATGTTGTATTCCCTGGCAGCGGTTATTTTGGCCTCATTAATTGCCTTTCAATATGGCAAGAAAATAAAAGCCTACTTTGAGTCGGCTAAACTGAAGCACCTAAACACGTAACAATCTCACAGGAAAATTAAGCAGTAATGAAGTTACAAGACATAGATAAAAAGCGTTACCGTAAACACCTTAATATCGTGATTGCGGTCATGATTGTGAGTTTGATGGCCTTGGCATTAGGTTTTGGCCAGCTGCTCATTGCCTTGCTTGCCAGTGGCGAAGGCGACAACTTTATCTTTAATCTTAGTGGCGTAGTACTGGCAGGCATTATTTGCCTGTCGGTGGTATATAAAGTTCGCCACAATGACTTTATGACCGAGGTGTATTATGTTTGGCAGCTTAAACAAGGTTTAAATAAAATTTATCGCAAGCTTAGAAAAATTGAAGCGGCCCGAGATGAAGATACTTCTCCTAATAATACCGATGCCATGATCATTCTTAATTTTTATTATGCCGCCAGCAGCCAGCTTTTTAAGCTGGATGACAATACTATTACCATGGATTCATTGCAGATTGAGATTAATAAGTTGCAGTCTTTGCTTGAGTCTAAAAACCTAACGGTGTCGCTGGAAGACTATGACAGCACTATGTTAGCGGCTTTTTAATCGCCGCTTTGTAAGCTAACCCTTTAAACCCTCGGCTTTGAGTCTAACCTTAATAGGTGACGCCTAGCGAAGTCGAGGTTCCAATGAACATCCCCGTATTACCCGCCCCCAAAGTCATGTTATTCGATTGGCATGGCACCCTGGTAGACACTCATGAAGCCATGTACCTGGCCATCGAAGAGATGTTGCCTCGGCTGGAAGAGCTGGATCTCGTGCAGCATATATTGACCCCACAACAAGCCAAAACCAGCGAAGATGAAAAGCTGGTGCACTACATCCGCATCTTTCGTCATTTAAATCCGCGGGTATTGGCCGAGCAACGCATCTCTCGCACTGACATCTTCGATGCCCTTTTTGGTGACAACCCCAAAGCCAATGCCATCGCCCATGAAGCCTATAACGCCGCCTATCGACGCCATTTTGGCAAGGTGCTGCCTTTTCAGGAAGGCATGTACGACTATTTACAGTATTTAAAAAACTGCGGCATTAAAATAGGAGTGGTAACCAATCGCAGCCGTGAATTTTTAGCTCATGAATTGAAAAGTGTGGAGCAGGGTCGCTGGCAAAACCTGTTTGATGTGACCCTGTGTGGCGACGAGGCACGGCGTTATAAACCGGCGCCCGATAGCCTTCAGCAAGCAGTAGAGGCGGTGGATGAGTCCATGAGCCAGCATGTGTGGTACGTGGGCGACAGCGTCACCGACATGGCCACCGCCAGTCAGGCTGGTAATACCTCGATTTTCTATAACGGTGCCCTATGGGACAGTGACTGGTTTGCCCATATGTTTCCCTATGATGAAGATCATTATCAAGGGCCGGATTGCATAGTGGAGGACTTTGATCACCTGCTGGATGTGGTGGTTAACAGCATAGAGCGCTGTGAGCGCCGCTCAGAATTTACCTTGCCTGGCACTCGTCCAAAGCGCATGCCCCAGCGACAATTGCTACCTGCGCGCCAGGAACCAGACTGGCACCCAGCGGTCGCCAATCTTACCTACCCCAAGGTCATACTGTTTGACTGGCATGCCACCTTGGTAGACACCCTGGATGCCATGTATCACGCGGTGGATGACATGTTAAAAGATTTGAGAAACCTGGGTTTACTGGATCACCTGGTAAATGTGGAGCAGTGTAAATCCCCGGAAGACATGAAGCTGGTGGATTACGTGCGGCAAAATTTAAGTCTGCACCCCAAGATCAAACTGGATCGAAAAATTTCCCGTACTGACATTTTTGAGGTGTTATTTGGTGACAACGAAGAGGCCAAAACAACCGCCCATCAGGGATTTACCAAGCACTATCGAAACTATTTTGGCACCGCCTTGCCGTTTGAACCCAAGGTACGAGATGTGATGTTGGCATTAAAAAAGCTGGATTTAACGTTAGGTGTCATCACCAATCGTGATCGTGAGTTTTATGTGCATGAACTGGCCAATGTAGATGGCTGTGACTGGAGTGATTTATTTGTCACTCATGTGTGTGGTGACGACACCGTTAAGCGCAAACCCCATTGTGATCAAATACTAAAAGCGGTGGATAACCTAAAGGTGAAACTGGGTAAAGATGTTTGGTACGTGGGGGACAGCACCACCGACGTAATCGCCGCCAAAAGCGCCGGCATCACCAGTGTGTTTTTTAACGGGGCATTATGGGACTTGCCCTGGCTTAACAAAATATTTCCAGGCACAAAGCGTTACCCTCATCAGCCCGATGTGGTGGTGAATGATTTCTCAGAATTTTGGGCGCTAGTGTTGGCGTGTCGTAAACGCAATATTAGTTAGAGGCAGAATTGAGAAAAGCCATTGCCTGCTGCTTGGTTATGCAGCAGGCAAGGGTAATGGTTTAAACGGCAGCCTGTTTGTTCCCGGTGGTTTTTACAGTCATGGCCCGTTTAATTAAGATGCCAAACAGTTTTACCGGCCAGCTTCTTGGAATCAGGCGGTTCTCCCAGGCGTAAAACTTGTTAATGAAACCCGGCACCACAGTGGCTTTTTTGCCCAGGGCATTTAAACCTACTCGTGCTACTACCTCTGGTTGGTGGCTGGTGATGGGCACCTTTTTAAAGTCCACCACCATGTTTTGGGTCATGGGGGTATCGGTTAGTCCCGGTGACAATACGCTCACATCTATCCCTAATGGTTTTAATTCCACATTGAGCGCTTCACCCAGGGATAAAATGTAGGCCTTGCTGGCAGAGTAGTTGGCAACAAAGGGCACGCCCTGATAACCAAATAAACTGGCCAACAACAAGATGCCCCCTTTGCCTTTTTTAGCAAAACGCTTGGCAAAAATATGGCTTAGCTCCATGGGGCTAGTGATGTTTAGATCCAATAGTTTTCGTTCCTGGTCTTGTGAATTCTCGATAAACGCCCCTGTATTTTCAATGCCGGCATTGGCCACCAATAAACCAATATCCAACTGTGCGGTTTTTTCTGCTATTTCCGCACTGGAGCCGGGTAAGGATAAGTCAACCGAGAGGGTTTTGACTTCAATATTATAAGTTTCCAGTTTAGTTTTTAGGGTCAGCAGTTTGTCTTCATTGCGAGCCACGGCCACTAGATTAACCCCTTGTTTGGCCAGTTCAATGCTCATGGCTTCACCTATGCCAGATGATGCGCCGGTAACCAATGCCCAGGCGCCGTATGTTTGTTTGAAATTTTTCATGTGTGTTTTCCTCTTAGTTTAATTTTAGGTTTTAAGTTTTAGTAAAGGGAGATTTATGCCGCTTGTTCGTTGGTTAGCTGGCTAGCCAACTGCCCTAAGTGGCTGTCTCGTTTGGCGATAAATGCCAATAGCTGTGTGTGGTATTGGCTTGATACCGCTTTTTTAACGGACGCTCTTTGGTTAAGGGTGTCGGCCCACTTATTGATCTTGGGAAAGTGTTGTAAAAAGCTCTGGCCACTTATTTTTTCCAGGACCGGCAAGTATCTAAACAGGGGAGCAAAGGCTGCATCTACCAAAGAAAAATCCTCGCCACTAAAATAGCTGTCATGGTTTAGGTTCGCTTCCAGAGTCTGCCACTTTTGTTTAAGTTGGCTAACCGTGTCACCAAAGGCCGGGGCGTCGGCGGCGTTATACAGTTGGCCAATGTTGTTAAGGGTATTAGAGGCAAATTCTATCCAGGCCCTTTGCTTGGCTTTTGCCAGTGGCTCGCTTGCCAGCAATTGGCCCTGATTCACCTCGTTTATATATTCGCTGATCACGGCGGATTCAAAAATAACCGTGTCATCGTCTACCACCAGTACAGGCACCTTGCCCAAAGGCGATAGCTTCTTAAACCAGGCGGGTTTGTTGGCCAGATCAATATCAATGCGTTTGTATGTTATGCCTTGTTCTTCCAGAGCAATCACCGCCCGTTGTACGTAGGGGCACAGGGCGTGGCTGATCAGGGTGAATTGCGTATTGTCCATGGTGACCTCGTAAATCGGTTGCTGTGCGTTAAGTGAGTAAGGTCATATTAGTATGTGCGTAATGGTTTGGAAATAATCGATTTAGCACTCTGAGTGTGCAAAAATGAACAGGCCTGTTATCAGGATAAAAAGACTGGGCCAAATAGACGGGGTGGGGCATAAAAGTGAATTGGGATGACTTAAGGTATTTTTTGGCATTGGCCAGAGCCCGCACGGTTAGTGCTGCAGGGCGTGATTTGTCGGTGAAACACACCACAGTGGCACGGCGCATCGCGGCTCTGGAGGCCCGATTGGGCACGCGCTTGTTTGACCATCTGCGTGACGGTTACGCCATGACCCAGGCCGGTGAGGACCTGTACCAACAT
>MAAD01000280.1:8480-8555 GCA_002162985.1 Bermanella sp. 47_1433_sub80_T6
GTTTGATGGATTTATCCGCCCGCCAGGCCGATATTGCGCTGCGCTTAACGGCCAAACCGCCGGATTACCTTATTG
>MAAD01000346.1:0-1506 GCA_002162985.1 Bermanella sp. 47_1433_sub80_T6
CGCTGCGCTTAAGAGATACTTTTTGCAGGCGCTGTAACAGCTTACTGGCGTTATCACGCTTCATTTGGCGACGCAGGTTCTGTTCTTCCTGTGCTTTGCCTATGACCGCGTCGTTATCATAAAGCTGAGTGCGATAGGTTGTGACTTCCAAGGGCACGCCCAACGCCTCTCCCTTGTCATCCAGTAATACAAACTTAAGGGTTTGAATAAGTTCAAATTCGCTGGCACGGGCACCTGTGGTAACGGCCAGGGTTCGCTTCTTGGCAGTGTCTTGCAGAATCTTAAGGGTATAAGGGGCATCCTGGGCCAGGGTGACCCCATTGCTCAACAGAGCCTGCTTCAGCAGCTTTTGAGTATCAAAGCTCACCGCACTGGCTTCCAGGTTCAATATGCGCAGGCCGATGGGCAATTCCACTTGGCCCTTAAGGTGCCAGCCGCAACCCACCATGAACAGGGTGATCAGTAATAGGATGTTTCGGCGTATTGTCAGCATGTAACCCTGGCTTATCAATTATTAATGTTCTGGCTATTGGTAGGAGGGCAGCCTCTGCCCGACACAGTGTCGGCCACGGGGTGGCCTCCTACATAACAACGCTAGTTAGCAACAATATTCACTAAACGGCCCGGTACATAAATCTCTTTACGTATGGTTTTGCCGTCTATGAAGCTTTGCACCTTTTCATCTAGCTTGGCAGCGGCGATGGCGCCGTCCTGATCCACATTGGCTGGCACGTCAATCTTGCCACGTACCTTGCCGTTAACCTGCACCACAATTTGAATGCTGGTACGCACTAAGGCCGACTCGTCCACTTCAGGCCATGGGGCGTCTAAAATAGAATCTTCATTGCCCAGTTCTTGCCATAAGGTATGGGAAATGTGCGGCGTGATAGGCGCCAGCATGCGGGTGATGGCATTTAGTGCTTCTTTTAATACGCTACGAGCGGCACCGTCTTTTTTGTCCAGCTTGGTAAGCGTGTTCATTAACTCCATGATGGCAGCAATGGCGGTGTTGAACGCGTAGCGGCGGCCAATGTCGTCGCTTACCTTTTGAATGGTTTCATGGGTTTTGCGACGGGCGGCTTTAAGGTTGTCGTTTAAGGCATCGCTGTTCAGTGCTTCGATGGCCTGGCCATCTAGCACTTCTGTGGCCAAGCGCCAAATACGCTGCAAGAATTTCTGTGCACCTTGCACACCAGAGTTAGACCATTCCAAAGACTGCTCTGGAGGCGCTGCAAACATGGTATACAAACGCACCACGTCAGCCCCGTACAGGTCGATAGCAGCCTGCGGGTCCACACCATTGTTCTTGGACTTGGACATCTTAATCATGCCCTCGTGGCTCAGCACCTTGTCTTCAAAGCTGGCTTTAAGCACACGGCCCTTGTCGTCACGCTCAAGTTCTACGTCACTTGGGTTAACCCATTCCTTGCCACCATTTTCATTCTGGTAGGAGAACGCGTCGGCCAATACCATGCCCTGACACAACAATTTCTTGAAAGGTTCATC
>MAAD01000346.1:1587-1662 GCA_002162985.1 Bermanella sp. 47_1433_sub80_T6
ACCAATATACTGGTCCACAGGTAGCCAGTAATTGGCTTCCTCTGGGTTAATCATTTGTGTGTCGTCATTGGGAGA
>MAAD01000346.1:1683-2145 GCA_002162985.1 Bermanella sp. 47_1433_sub80_T6
GGAAGATTCCATGAAGGTATCGAAAGTATCTGTTTCACGGAAAGCCTGTTCGCCACCAAATTCGATGTTTTCAAAGTCGGGGTTGTTCTTGATGGGGCTGTTTACCCCGTCCATCACCACGTCTGTGGGTAACTCAACCGGTAACATGTGCTCAGGCGTGACTACTTGCTCGCCGTTGGCCTTATTGATCATGGGCACAGGTGTGCCCCAGTAACGCTGGCGGCTCACGCCCCAGTCGGTTAGGCGGTAGTTAGTTTGGGTTTTCCCCTTGCCTAATTGCGTTAATTTATAGGCAATGGCTTTAAAAGCCTTGGCCGAGGTTAAACCGTCAAACTCACCTGAGTTAATTAGCTTGCCCTTCTCGGTGAAGGCGGCTTTTTCAATGTCGCATTCTTCTTTCTTGGCAGGGGTAATGACCTGGTTAATTTCAAGGTCGTATTTTTTAGCAAATTCAAAGTCACG
>MAAD01000117.1 GCA_002162985.1 Bermanella sp. 47_1433_sub80_T6
AGGCTGTGTGCGCTGCTTTTAACCTGTTTAATGTTAAATGGGTGCAGTGTGCAACATGCCAGATTTCAATCCAGTGTGATTGAACCTGGCTTTCAAAATCAAAAAATTAAAGATATTGCCGTACATCTAACGGCCCAGAACTCTAACTGGCTGGCAGGTCTAAATAGTCAGTTAGAATCCTATTTGCAAGCAAATAATATTAGCCAAACTTCGCTTTCAAATAATCATTTATGGTTGGAGTGTAATGAAGTGCTTTGGCAAGAGCCGCGATCTCGATATTTAGTCGAAACGAGTCCCGTTGCGGGTGAAGCGAGTGCATCTAGGCATACCTATCAGAGAATAGACTGGAAAATGCCGGGCAATTTTTTAGTTTGTAACGGGCGTTTCAGTAGACAAAAACCTTTATGGGACTTCAGTTTTTCAATTCATGAGGATTATTTTCAGGATTTACCGCAAGAGGCTTTTCAGAGTTTAAGCCAAATGATGTGGTACTCGGGTGAGGGCTTGATCAACCTCAATACGGGTGAAGTGTATTAAAGGTTAAGTCGTTTTTATCTTAATAAAGAGCTAGCGGCTTACCTTTAGGGTAAACCGCTAGCCTGTCGCTTTAGGTTAGGCTCACAGCTTCTGTTTGCTTCTTGGTGGTCTGAGATGCGGCATTTTGGCTGCTAGTAGGCACCAACTCCAATACCACGGGCACACCATTTACCGCAGCATTGCCGGACAAGGTATCGATTAAACTTTCATCGGTTAAGTCGTTAACACTGACACCAGCATGTTTTTGTGCGATGCCCTGACGTATACCCTTGCGACCGTGCCCCCAGCCGTGAGGTATGCTCACTACCCCTGGCATAAGTTCATCGGTGACTTCAGCTACAATTTCGATGCTGCCCACTCTTGAGGTTACCTTTACCTGGTCCCCGTCTTTAATGGCTTGCTGTTGCGCTAACTCAGGGTGCAGCATCAGAGTGCAGCGTGATTTTCCTTTCACCAGTCGCTGACTGTTGTGCAACCAAGAATTATTACTGCGCACATGGCGGCGACCAATTAATAAAATATCACCGTCCATTTTCGGTGCATCCAGGTTAAATATTTTTTGAACGCGCTCCAGGTCGGCCTTATAAAAATCCACATTCAAATGGATTTTTTTATCCTTATGTTTGATAGCGCCCGGCAACATGGTTGTCAATGGACCCAGGTCGATACCGTGGGGATTCTTCTTAAGCGCCTTAAGCGATAAACCCTCATATTGGCTTCTCTTTAAACCCTCGTTGAGTAAAAACTTAGGCCCTAGCAGGTTAGTTAAAAAGCGATTCAACTTGGTTGAGAAACTGGCTTTTTTATCCAAACGTTTTGCTAGTTCCAGGGTTATCTGCCAATCGCCTTTTTGGCCTTTAGGGGTTTTAAACAGGGCCGGTGAATATTTGGCGGTGTTGTGTACCGCAAAACCATGGAAGGTCACATCATAGTGATCACGCTCCAGTGGAGATACCGGAGGCAAAATAATGTTGGCATGTTTGCTGGTTTCATTCAGGTAGTAATCGATGGATACCATGAATTCTAAACCCTCTAACGCCGAATCAAGTAGCTTGCCATTTGGGGTGCTTAATACCGGGTTACCGGCGATGTTAATGAAGGCCTTAATTTGGCCTTCACCTGGGGTGAGCATCTCTTCGCTCATGGCCACCACCGGGAAGTCACCATTAAAGTCGGGCAACCCTCTTACGCGGGTCTTACGCTTTGCTAAATACCCCGGGCCTGTACTATTAACCACGTCCATCGCGGGATTTGGAAACATCAATCCGCCTTCTACATCGATGCGACCGGTAACCAGATTAATCAGCATGATTAAATACTGGCTCAGTAAACCAAATTCTTGTACCGATACCCCCATGCGTCCATATAAAACCGCCGAAGGTGCCTCGAAATATTCTTTTACCAGGCGTTTAATGTCTTCGCTCTTTATGCCAATGGTAGACGCCACATTGTCCGGGGTATAACCCTGGGCCAGGCTCTTAATTTGGTCCAATTCGTCGGCTAATAAACTTGCCTGACTTTCTTTGATAAATCCCTGGGTATATATTTCATTTAACATGGCCAGCAGCAATAGGATGTCAGAGCCGGGACGAATGAAATGATGTTCATCGGCCAGGTCGGCAGTTTCGGTACGTCTTGGATCTATGACCACCACCTTGCCATCACGCGCTTTAATGTCTTTAATTTTTTGTCGAACGTTGGCTACCGACATGATGCTGCCGTTGGAAGCCAGTGGGTTGGCGCCTATGATCACCATGTGCTGGGTACGGTTAATATCGGGCACCGGAATTCGTAACATGTGACCAAATAAATGCATGCACACAATGTGGTGAGGTAATTGATCGATGGAGGTGGCCGAAAAGCGGCTGCGGGATTTTAAGCTCTTAAATAAATGCCGCGCGGTTAACATGGCGCCCATGTTATGGACATTTGGGTTACCAGAATAAATACCCAGGGCGTTAACTCCGTGTTTCTTTTGCAATTTGGTGATGCCGTCGGCTACTTTATCTAACGCATCGGGCCAGCTCAGTTCCTTCCAACCATCAGCGGTTCGCTCGATGGGGGCGCGTAAGCGATCGGGATCTTCATATAAATCTTGCAAGGCGGTGGCCTTGGGGCAGATGTAACCCTTGGAAAACGGGTCGTTCTTGTCACCCTTAATCGAGAGAATTTTTTCATCCTGGTGCTTGATCTCTAAGCCACACATGGCTTCACACAGGTTGCAGGTTCGAAAGTGGGTTTGGGTGTTATCCGCGTTAGTAGCCATAGTTCTCTCGTGTTTGTTATTGGGTTTTATTGTATTTATTATTTTTTACTTAATAGTTCATCAAACATTTTTCCAATGTTACTGCTTAAGGTTTCAATAGCTTGTTCCTGTGAATAGCGTTTTTCATGACAACCTAATATTAGTTCGTGGACTTGCGCGCTGACGCTGTCCAGAAAAAGATGAAGCGTACTGGCTTGCACACAGCGGCCCGATAATTCTAAACCCTGATTAAAGGCCTGGGCCCATTCATCTTGAACCTCTAATAACATGCCGGCTAAACCGGTATTTTTGGCGTCGAAGCGTGGCCGGTCTTCAATGAGGTGTTGGAACAGGGTTATATTTTGAAAGGCGGCATCAAATATTAAACGCAAAAATTGGCGATTGAGGTGTTTAAACTGCTGGTCACTTATTTGATCCACCTTGCTTAGCATATCTACTACTGCAAGTCGCAATGGTCCCATGTAACGCTCGGTTAATTCGCTGCGTAATTCCTCTAGCAACTCATCCAGGTTGGCAAAATGATTATAAAAACTGGGTTGAGCAATGCCGGCGCCCTTGGCGACCTTATTCATGCTCACACCGTTGGCCCCCTGTTGGCTATAGAGCTTCAGGGCACTTTTTTTAAGGGCCACACGGGTGTGTGCTTTCGCTTGTTGGCGCAGGTTTGGACTGGAATTCATATCAACTATAGCCTTATAGGTAGGTAAACTATAGGCCTATAGGTGAGGGCTGGCAACTAACTTTTAACCCAAGTTACTTGTATGACTTTTGCTTATATTCCACTATCAAAATGGTGCATGGAAGAAGATGAATACAGTGCAGAACTGCTGCACCTGAGTGTTTCAGGTGCAGCAGGTGGGGGGTTAGAAAAGCATGTCAACGCCAAAGCGCAGCAAGGTCGCCTCAGTTTTCAATTTAGTTTCTTCTGTACTAATTAGCTCAACTTTGACGGAAGCCGAGTCATGAAAGTCGTGGCGCACACCCAGTGTATGGGTAGTTACATCGGCTTCAGAACCTGCGATTAGTCCCGCTACGGTTGCTTGCAACGGGGCCGCTACTTTATTGGCTAAACTGGCATCGTTTTCTTTTACATTTGATGACCATGTATAGCTAAAAGTATTTTCACCCATAGTATAGGCTGCCGCAGCCAGCGTTCGGGTTTCATCTCCTATAAATACCAGGTCTTCAAAATCAAGGAATGAATATTCCAACAGTACTTTGAAAGGGTAAAAGTCCATGTCCAATGCTGCCCCAGTAAAGATTAACTGAGAGTCTTCTATGGCTACATATTTACTTGTAAAGGCCGGGTCAACGGCTGCAAAAGCGGTAACGGCTCCTGCCGTGGTGGTGGTAACGGCAGATAGGTCCCCTTGAGCGTAAATTAATTTGCCTGTGTAGGGGCCGGATTCAAATTGCGCATAGGCCTGAATGATGGAGGTGAAGTCCGATAACGAGGCATCAGAGGCCTCTGAGTAATTTCTACGGTTGCCGATGGCCAGCATGTACTGACTGTCAATGGCGCCAATAGGCATGTTGTATAAGAAACTGATACCGTCCAGGTTGGTGATTTGCGCTGCATATAATTCTTTTGGTGGCACAAGCCAGTTAAAGGTATAGCCCACCTCTAAATATTCAGAAAACATATAAAAGGCGGTTCTAACACGGCCTACTTTGGCAGTCAGTGTTGAAGTTAGGTTATACGACATATACATCCATTCAAATTCTGGCTTGTAATTTTCAGCGCCCCTAGCAATTAGTTGCCCGGTAACCGACAAGCCATCTCCCATATTAGAGGAGGCCTGTAGTGCATAAAGGCTATCCTTGTCGTATTCCAGTTTGTTTTCATACCCAAGATAGGTTTCATCACTATCCAAGGTGGCGCCACCTATAAAGGATGCAAACCCGTGAAATACTATTTCGGCCTGGCTGGTTAAACTTACGAACATTAAGCAGAATGTACTCAATGCTATGACTAATATTTTTTTCATGACTATTCCTCACAAATTAAATTTAAAGCATTGAGTGATTTAAAATTTACCCACAACCTTCACATTTCCGGTCTCGCTGCCACTGGCCACAAAACCAATAATGCTTGGGTTTTTGGCCACCAGATCCAGTACGGCTTGACTGCTGTCCATGGCTCTGGGAGGAGTGCCTTTACCTGTGAAAATCATCTTTGCCCAATAGGCTTTTAATTGTTTGGGAGTTTTTTTCAATACCGAGGATGTGAACTCGTTTGACTCGGTAGACCCATCTTTAAATGCAACCGGGATGGCCTCACCGCCGGAGGGAAAAGCACGACTTTTTCCCAAAAAAATCCGTTTGATGGCATTTTGGTCAAAGCTATTGCTATTGGAGGGGTGAACAATAACGGAGACTTCGGCGAAGGCATTTATGCCTAAAGAAAGTATCAGCATTGCAAAGACGGCACTCATGAATGGCTTCATATTGAATATCCTTGTAGGCAAGGTATGAAATTAGGGCGCTAACACCCCGTGACATTAATCGGTTTATATCTCCTTGAGTTAATTAAGTCAGCACAGGCCTAATTTGCAGTCCGTTGGATACCCGAAGAATAGTCCAATTTTTGAACAATTAGTGGTTTTAGAAATTAAGAGGCTAAAACAGAAAGCCCAATATAGCGAAATAGACTAAGCACAGGGTTTAGGCCCAGGCTGGCGGGTATTGTTAAATGCTCTTATTGATATACGGCATGAGAAAATTGAGCAAGATAGGCTGTGCTTTGGCGGTGGGGTGCAAGCCATCGGCCTGGATATATTCAGGTTTGTTTTGATCTGTGATGAGTTTGCTTAAGGGCTCAAGCATGAAAGGCACCAGGGATATGCCATTTTTAAGCGCTAATTGATGAAAACTTTTGGTAAACATTTGCCCATAACGGCGACCGTAGTTGGCGGGTGTACGAATGCCCACCAGTAGTACGTTGGCACCGGAGAGCTGGCTCTTGGTGATCATGGTTTGCAGGTTGTTTTGCATCTCCATAATGGGCAAACCCCTTAGACCATCGTTGGCCCCCAACTCCAAAATAACCAGCTTGGGTTTGGTGAGTTGCAGCAGCTGATTGATTTGCGCGACCCCTTCGGCCGTGGTTTGGCCACTGATACTGGCATTGTGCACTTTAAAGTCTAATTGCAACTCATTCAGTTTATCTTGTAACAGTACCGGCCAGCTCTCTTCCACCTTAATGCCGTAACCGGCACTCAAGCTGTCGCCTAAAATCAGGATGTTGTCGCGATTTTGAGCCTGACTAAAGGAGGCAAGTAAACACAGTGTTAGCAGGGTAATGAGTTTCATGGGGCTCGCTATCTTGGTCCGAGGTTAAGTTGATTTACCGACTATACTTAGCCAAGGATATTAGCAAGCCCCAGTCCAGTGGTACAGGCATTCGGTGGCGCTAAAATTTATTGCACGTGATCGTTTTCATTTTAGGAAGCTTGCTGTATATTCGCGCCCTCCATTTAGGGGCAAGTGAAGTTGTCTGTTCCGAGAGTATATTCATGACACCTCAATTAGAACCCTGGTCGTTTCAGATTGATGCCGGTTTTTCCTTACGCGGCTGGCGCAGCAAATGGACGGGCAAACCCGTTATTCATTTCCTACACGGCAACGGCTTTTGCGGGCTAACCTACCAACCTTTGCTCGAGATCCTGGCAAAAGACTTCGACTTGCTCATTACCGATTTACCAGGTCATGGTGACAGTGATTCCGGCACGCGCTTCGCGGGCTGGATTGGCACGGCTAACTATGCCTCCATGGTGCTCAGCCACTTTTCTCAACAACTTAATGCCACCACCCAGGTTTATGGTTTGGGTCACAGCTACGGTGGCGTCATTACCGCGTTCATGGCGGCCCGAAACCCTAATCGTTATCGAAAAATCTTGCTCATGGATCCGGTTATATTCTCTGCTGGCATGCTCAGTGTTATGAAGGTAGCGGATATTTTTGGTTTGTTAAAAAATAGCCCACTAGCACAACAAGCCAGAGCCCGTAACCACCAATGGTCTAGTCGTGAAGAAGCGTTTAATGGCTTAAAGGGCAAGGGAGGCTTTAAAGGCTGGACCGATGAGGCTTTGCAGGCCTATGTGGAGAATGCCCTAAAGGACAGCGAAGACGGCGTTAAGTTAAAGTGCAGCGCTCAGGTGGAAGCCAAGATTTATGGCAGTTACCCTAAGGGATTGTGGAGCCATTTAAAGAAGATGCAAACCCAGTGTAAGATCCTGGTGGCCCAATCGTCATATCCCTTTATTGCCCGCTCGGTGAGAAAGCTGAGTAAACTAACGCCCTATACCTCCAAAACGGTTACAGGCAGTCATTGCTTCATGCAGCAAGACCCACAGCAAAGCGCCCAATTGATTAAAGAATGGTTTTTAGACCAAAAATATAAATAGGCGCAACCCCCCTTTCACCTGTGCCTGTATTCTATAGAGCCCTTAGTCACCACGTGATTACATTTGACACCGGCTTCCAAGGTTTTATTAATACAGCATGCCCCGTAAGTCATCACCGAAGCGTTGTACAGACTGCCACCGAAGGCGGTTTGTTTGTCGTTAATGTTGGGCGGCATGCAATATTAACCTTTGGCCATCCGTTTTATAAAAGGTCAATTATTTTTTGGGCTGCATTATAGGGCGTGATTTCATGATCCTGCACCGCCTGCTGTAATTTGGGCAACTGGCGTTTAACGGCCTGATTTTGCTTGAGACGCAGCTCTAACATTTCTTGAATGAGTTTATTAAGCCACTGGCTATTTTGCTGGGCGCGGTTATTTTCAAAGTAATCGTTATCCCGTGATTTTTGATAATAGTCATTAATCATGGCCCATACGTCTTCGATGCCATGGTTTTTAAGGGCAGAGCAGGTATTTACTTGCGGCTGCCAAAAGCTGGTGTGCTTCATTAATTTAAGAGCACTCTTATAATAGCCCTGAGTTTGTTTGGCCAGGTTTTCACTTTCACCATCGGCCTTGTTGATAACTAGCGCATCGGCCAATTCCATGATGCCGCGTTTTATGCCCTGTAATTCGTCACCGGCATTGGGCAGCATGAGCACTAGGAAGAAATCCACCATGGCCGCCACTTCATATTCACTCTGACCCACGCCCACGGTTTCTACCAGAATGACATCGTAGCCGGCTGCCTCGCATAACAACATTGTCTCGCGTGTTTTTTGAGCAACACCTCCTAGCGCCCCTTCGGATGGGGAGGGGCGAATGAAGGCATTGTTTTCACGAGATAATAGCTCCATGCGGGTTTTATCTCCCAGTATGCTGCCGCCACGAATGGGGGAGCTGGGATCTACCGCCAATACTGCAACTTTTTTTCCCTGAGAAATGAGGTGTAAACCAAAGGCTTCGATAAAGGTGGACTTGCCCACCCCGGGAATGCCGGTGATGCCGATGCGAATGCTGTTGCCTGTGTGAGGCAGCAGGGTATTTAAGATATCCTGTGCCCGGCTTCTGTGTTCATCGAGTTTGCTCTCAACCAGGGTGATGGCCTTAGCGAGGGAGCGTCGATTGCCTGATTTTAGTTTTTCTAGGTCTATCATTTCTGATCGCTATATTAATCGTAGGAGGCCACCCCGTGGCCGATTATTAAATGCCGTTGGAATTTGTCGGGCAGGGGCTGCCCTCCTACAAAATTATCCCTGCGCCGCATTTATAGCATCCAGCACCTGACGGGCTGACACCGGAATTTTAGTACCAGGGCCAAAAATACCCTTCACGCCGGCATCCCACAAATGGTCGTAATCCTGTTTGGGAATCACGCCGCCGGCCACCACGATGATATCGTCGGCACCCTGTGTTTTAAGGGCGGCAATCAATGCCGGTATTAAGGTTTTATGACCCGCTGCCTGTGAAGAAACGCCCACCACATGCACGTCATTTTCCACCGCCTGTTTTGCCACTTCTTCTGGAGTAGAAAACATAGGGGATAAATCAATATCAAAACCCACATCTGCAAATGCGGTGGCAATCACCTTGGCTCCACGGTCATGACCGTCCTGACCCATCTTACACACTAACATGCGTGGACGACGGCCCTGTTGGTTTTCAAATGTTTCAATATCGCTTTTAATAGACTGCCAGTCGGCATCGTCTTCATATGATGCACCGTAAACGCCGCTGATGGTTTTAGCGGTGGCCTGGTAGCGTCCAAATTCTTTTTCCATAGCGTCGGATATTTCACCCACGGTGGCACGCAAGCGTGCCGCCTTAACACTTAGGTCCAACAAATTACCCTTGCCACTCTTGGCAGAGGCAGTGATGTCCGCCAGGGCAGCTTCCACTGCAGCAGTATCTCGGCTGGCCTTAATTTCAGTGAGGCGTTTAATCTGTGACTCTCGCACCGCCACGTTATCCACTTCCAGGATATCGAGCTCTTCTTCTTGATCTTTATCTAGCAAATACTTGTTCACACCTACTATCACATCTTCACCACGGTCGATGCGGGCCTGTTTTTTAGCCGCCGACTCTTCGATGCGCATCTTGGGCAGACCTTGTTCGATGGCCTTGGCCATGCCGCCTTTTTCTTCAATTTCCTCAATTAACTCCCAGGCCTTGTCGGCCATGTCTTGGGTAAGCGTCTCCATCATGTAAGAGCCACCCCAAGGGTCTACTACCTGAGTGATGCCGGTTTCTTCTTGCAGAATAATCTGCGTATTACGGGCGATACGGGCACTGAACTCGGTAGGCAAGGCCACGGCTTCATCCAAAGCATTAGTATGCAGCGACTGAGTGCCACCAAATATTGCGGCCATGGCTTCTATGGTGGTACGTACCACGTTGTTATAAGGGTCTTGCTCGGTGAGCGACCAACCTGAGGTTTGCGAGTGAGTACGTAACATGGAAGATTTTGGGTTAGTGGGTTTAAATTCTTTCATGATTTTATTCCACAGCAAGCGCCCGGCTCTTAGCTTGGCGATTTCCATGTAAAAGTTCATGCTGATGCCCCAGAAGAACGACAGGCGTGGAGCAAACTTGTCTACCGCCAAACCGGCAGCAATGGCGGTGCGCACATATTCGCGGCCATCACTTAAGGTATAAGCCAATTCCAGTGCGGCATCGGCGCCGGCTTCCTGAATGTGGTAACCGGAAATAGAAATGCTGTTGTACTTGGGCATGTGCTCGGTGGTGTAACCAATGATGTCGCCGATAATTTTCATGGACGAGGCAGGTGGGTACACATAAGTATTACGCACCATGAACTCTTTCAAAATATCGTTTTGAATAGTGCCCGATAATTTTTCCTGGCTAACCCCTTGCTCCTCGGCGGCCACGATGTAGTTGGCCAGAATGGGCAGCACTGCGCCGTTCATGGTCATGGACACAGAGACTTTATCCAGCGGAATACCATCAAATAAAATCTTCATATCTTCCACAGAATCTATGGCCACACCTGCCTTACCCACATCCCCTGTTACACGCTCATGGTCGGAGTCGTAACCTCGGTGGGTGGCAAGGTCGAAGGCCACGGAAACGCCTTGGGCGCCGGCTTTTAAATTTTTACGATAAAAGGCATTGGACTCTTCGGCGGTGGAAAATCCCGCGTACTGGCGAATGGTCCATGGGCGCCCGGCATACATAGTGGCTTGTGGGCCACGTACATAAGGGGCCATGCCAGGCATAGTATTAGCGAACTCCAGATCTTTGGTGTCTTCCTGGGTGTAAAGTACCTTAATGGGCACGCCTTCTGGCGTGTGCCATTCCATTTCCTGCGGGGTGAGGCCTTTCATTTGTTTGGTGGCCAGGGCTTGCCACTCTTCCAATGTGTATTTTTGATCAGACATATTAGTGCTCCCCGGCTTGTGGTTGTGATAGCTCTATTAAAACACCATCGCAGGATTTAGGGTGAATGAATATTACCTGGCTTCCGTGGGCTCCTGGCGAGGGGGCATCGGATAAAAACTGGTAGCCTTTTGCTTTTAAGCGGGTCACGTCTTCCTCAATGTTGTCACTGCGAAAACACAGGTGGTGCAAACCAGGGCCCCTCTTTTCAAGGTAGCCTTTAATGGGGCCTTCATCATTGAGTGGATGTACCAATTCAATTTGTGTTTCGGGCAGGGGAAAAAATGCGGTACTGGTTTTCGCAGATACCACGTCTTCACGGCCTTTGTATGTAAGGCCAAAATCTTCCATAAAGCGTTTTATGGATTTTTCAAGGTCGGGTACTGCAATGGCAATATGATCAAGTGCAACAATCATGGAGTGTTCCTATAAATAAGCTTCAAAAATTCAGGTTCCAGAAAATATAAAAGCAGGGCGGGCGGGCCCACCGCATACTTTTATATTTTATAAGGCGCTCAAGAAACTTTGAGTGGCCGCCTCACGACGTTGTTTAACTTCTTCAGGTGATACTTCTATGGCCACTTCATCTGGCACAATTTTGAAAAGCGGTTGGCCTTTTTTGATGATCTCGCCATCTTTCTCTATTAATACCTTAGAGATAGTACCAGAGAAGGGGGCGTTTATTTTGTTGAACATTTTCATTACTTCAACAATGTATAGCGGTTCACCTGCATTAAAGTGGCTGCCAACTTCAACAAATTTTGGCATGCCAGGGGCTTCGCAGCTGTAAAACATGCCGCCAGAGGCCGCCAGTATTTCATCGCTATTGGCGACTGGAGGTGGAACCAATACTTTCGCCATTTGCTTTTGCAGTTCGTCTTCGGTGAGTTTAGAAGGAATGTCGATACTAAGATCGTCATTCACTTTCAAATCAAAGAAACCCGTGGTTTGAGCAAGGAAAGGCAATAGAGCTAAAATTTCACAACCGGCCTGGAAGCCTACATGAGCCGCCTGTGCTTGCGACCATTGTGCGGCGTCGATGCCATTAGGAGCTTTGCCGGCCAAGGCTTTTTGAGCAACATCAAAATCATCTGTACCTAATTTTTCTTTAAGGGCATCGTAAAAGGCAATGGCTTCCATGAGTACCTCGTTATCATGATCCCAAATCATGTGTGATGCAGGTTTATTTGGGCAATAGTCCATGTTTAAAAAGTGGTAGGTGTCGGCCAGGATGCGCATAGGGTTGGCCTTGAAAACGACTTTTCCATCTTCAATGGCAAGCTTATCTTGGTTAAGAGATAACCAACCGGCCAGCATGTGTGGCTCTTCTAACATTATGGCCAACGGGCGGGTGAGTAAAATCTGTTTACGGGCAAAGATGGCTTTAAGAGCTTGCTGGTTATCAACACCTGAGGTGGCGGCTATGGCCTGTTGGCCAATTTGTTGGTAAGCAAAGCTTAAATCCAAATCGTCGGCCGCTTGTTTTAACAAACCCACAGAGGTTAGGTAAGGCACAATAAAGTTGGTGCTGGGGCGTGCGTTAATGTTGTTGCCCAAAAACCAGTTAACCAAACCGTAATGAAATTCAAGGTTGGTGGCCAGGTCCTTACCGCGTAATTCGGTGACTCGTAAAACCTCAGACATGCGCTGGTAGGTGCTGGTGCGGTCGTTGCCAATGGTTAACAACAGAGCGATGTTAGAATCGTAAGCGCCAGCAAGATGATACTTCATGAATACGTCAGTATCCGGGTTATGCATGCTGATGCCCTGATCATCACGAATTTCACCATCGATGGGGTTGGACCAGTTTTCAATCACGCCACCGGCGTGGGGCTGCAAAGCCTGGTTGGTGGCATTCATGCGTGCTTCAACTGAGGCCTTGCTGCGCAATATACGTTGCGGCTTAGGCAGGCGTGGGCCGTGTGCTGCCAACAACATCATGGTTTCCACTAACGATTCCACTATAAAAGAGTCACCTGGGTTTTCAGGGTTAGTGAACTCCAGTTTATAACAAAGCTCTGTCACCCTGTGTTCTACTTGAATACGGGTATTCATTTCCATGAAGTAGTGAGATTCACCGTCTACGATACATTCGAAGGTGCCCAATGAGTCAAGCTTCACCGCTTCACCAAAAACGGCCCCTTCGTGTTCCATGCGAATAAGAATATCCAGATCTTTTTTCAGCTGGTTGGCTTCGCTGGTTTTATTGGCTTTAACGGCGGTTTGAATGGCTTCGTTTAACTCCTCTTCGGTAACCGACACTTCCAATAACTTTTGCTCGTGCATTTGCAATGAACAATCACGGCCACCCATGGTCATGCACCACTCACCGTTACCTATGACCTGAATCTCCTGGTGACGGGTGGTATCAATGTTCATTTCAATTAAGACGTTTTTATTGTCGCCCACGCCGTTGGTTTTAAGCTCGATCAAACATTCTAAAACCAGGGAGGGCACGATGGCGGCGGCTTTTTCGACCTTGTCTTCAAGGGTGGCGCCTTCGTATGAGTTAGCGGCGGGTAAAATACGCTGCCCCTTACCGCCGCCACCTGCAATGGCTTTTAAGCGGAAGCGATTGTTGGGCTTTTCAGTGAGCATGCGCTTGGCTTCGAGTTGCAAGGCGATGCCAATGTCAGACGCATCAATAATATCAATGCCGGCAGAATAAGAAGCAGCCAGTAATACCAGTGCTTTTTCTTCATCATCTTTGCAATCAGAAAAATCAATCTTTAACTTGTTGGTTTTGGCGCACTTTTCCAAACCGTC
>MAAD01000184.1 GCA_002162985.1 Bermanella sp. 47_1433_sub80_T6
GTGTGGAAAGGCGTGTCAGCCTTTTTGAAACAGGTGGGTTATTGAATTGTACGAGGGCACCCTGTGCCCGAAAAGTCGCTCACGGGGTGAGCTCGTACTTGTATGGCAGCGCACTATATCGTTCATCCTGAACGTAAAAGCCCCAATGAAGGGGCTCTTTAAAATTATTTTGAGTGTTTGTTAACTGCCCACGGCAGAAAGCACACTGTCTTCTTCGGACTCAATGACCTTCATCATCTGTTGCAACTTGAGGCGCGCTTCTTTGCGTTTAACCGCTTTGTTCCAGCGACGGCGTTGTTCATCGCTCTTAATTTCAAGGGTGGGAACCGGCGTGGTTTTACCGTCTTGCATGGCCACCATAGAGAAGTAACAGGAGTTGGTGTGGCGCACGGTTTTTAGCTGGATGTTTTCGGCAATCACTTTAATGCCTATTTCCATGGAGCTGCGGCCGGTGTAATTAATGGTAGCTAGGCAAGTCACCAGTTCACCGATGTGAATGGGCTCTTTAAACAAAACGTTATCCACCGATAGGGTCACGGCATAATGGCCGGAATAGCGCATGGCGCAGGTGTAGGCGACCTTATCTAATAACTTAAGTAACTCTCCGCCGTGCATATTGCCGGAAAAGTTGGCCAACGAAGGTGACACCAGTTCGGTCATCTCGGTTTGGATAATCTGCCCCATTGCGACTCCATTATCTTCAATTTGAAAAGGAAAAGCTGAAATTTGAAAGGCGCAAAACCACGAGGATGCTGTGGTTTTGCTGGGCGGGAATTCTCGTGAAATCCCTGCCGATACTAAGCGTCAATGTGTACGTCAGTTAGTAATTCTATTATAGGCACAAAACGGGCCAACTATCTAATAGTTAGGCGTTATGCGCCCCGCCAATTAGAGGTAGGCATTCTGCCCATTAATAGTGCCGCCTGCTAGTGCCACCGCGCCATTCTATGGTGCAAAGGTGTCTATGGAGTAACATTCGCAATTGCGGCATCTGGGCTAAGCTTAAAGAACGTATTGGGGTTTAAGTCTTGTATACATGAATCAGCGCACTCATATCAGCAGTGAGCCCGCCGTTAAGGGGCGCTTACGAAATATCTATTGGTTGTTAATGCTGTTCAGCCTGCTGCTGTTTGGCACTTTCTTAACCTTTATCGTGTGGCAAAATATCAAAACCGCCGAGGATGAATTTAAGCAGTACGGCCATCAGGTGCACCAAAGCCTAGTGCAAAGCTTTTCGGTTAACGAAACCATTCTGGATGGCTTCGCGGCTTTTCTGGCTGATGTGGGCATGCAGGACCCTAACCGCGCACGGTTTTATACCCGTACTATGATCGAGCGTTACAGCCACCTCTATATGTTCCAGGCGGCGCAGCGGGTGAAGGGCATAGATGTACCTGTCTTTGAAAAAAATCTTTCCGTCACCCTGGATGAACCCATCAAGGTGCGTCGCTTCGAATTTGGCGAGGGTTTAATGCCGGCAGACGTGAACTCTCATCGTGACTATTACCCCCTGGTATTTGTGGAGCCAGTGTTTCAAGACGGGCTTAATATTCTGGGGCTGGATATCTCATCTATTCAATTTATTAAGCAGGCCATGGAGCACGCCTTGTCGTCTGGCTTGGCTAACCTAAGCCAGCCCATCGAGTTAAGCGATGGCAGCCAGGCATTTGTGATGATT
>MAAD01000175.1 GCA_002162985.1 Bermanella sp. 47_1433_sub80_T6
TGTTGGGTTTGTGGGCTTGAACGCCAGGCGTGAGGGGTCATGTACAACAGGTCCTGAGTGCTGGCAGGAGGCAGTTTAATTACAAAGTCCAGCTGTTGGCGCTGTTCATGTTTAAAGTGATCCCCCATGGCGGCAATGGCATCAAACTCCACAAACTTAGGGGTGTCGTAGATGGCTTCTTTCAATTGCTGTAAATGGAAGGCGCCGGCACTGGCGATGATCACTCGTCCTTGTGGGTGGCAAAGTTGCTTAAGGGAGTCGGGCATGATGCGATTAAACACATTTAGCGTAAGGTGCATACATTGATCACTGAACGGTGTTTTTTTACCATTTGCCACCAACCAATTAAGGTCTTTACTGCGTCTGCAGGCGGCTTTAACCGCATCTTTACTGATGTCTAAACCGTATAGGGCGTGATCTATTTGATGGTCGCTCAAAGCATGGTGTAGCCTTTGGGTGTAATAGCCTTCGCCACAGCCCAAATCTAAAATTTCGGCACCCTGTTGTTGCCATAACAGGTCTACCGCCATCTGATTGATGGCGTCACTAATACTTTGGTAATGGCCCGCATCTAAAAAGCGCGTGCGAGCGTTCACCATTTCACTGTTATCACCTGGCTGTTTGCTTTTTTTAGCCTGGTTTAATAACAGATTAAAGTAGCCCTGTTTGGCTTGGTCAAAGCTGTGGTTATTGTCACAGCTAAGTTGTTTTTCGGTACGCGTTAAAGGCTGTGAACAAACTGGGCAAATCAACATACTGAGTTACTGGCCTACTAATAAGTTTTCAAGAATACGTTCGTAGATCACGGTGAGCTGTTCAAGATCATGCACACTCACGTGTTCGTTCACCTGGTGAATGGTGGCGTTAATGGGGCCCAATTCTAAAACCTGTGCGCCAGTGGGGGCGATGAAACGACCGTCACTGGTGCCGCCAGAGGTTGAAAGCTCAGTGTCTAATCCGGTTACGTCTTTAATGGCGGCAACGGCTGCCTCCACTAACGAACCTTCGGCAGTTAAAAAAGGATGTCCGTTCAGTTTCCAGTCAATTTCATAGTCAAAGCCGTATTTGTCCATGATGGCATGGGTGCGGCGCCTTAACTCTGCATCAGTAAGTTCGGTGCTGAAGCGGAAGTTAAACACCACTTCTGCCGTACCCGGAATCACATTGGTGACGCCAGTGCCTGAATTAAAGTTACTAATTTGAAAGGTAGTGGCCGGGAAAAATTCATTACCCTGGTCCCACTCTTCTGCCACCATTTCGCTTAGGGCTGGCATGGCCAAGTGAATGGGGTTTTCGGCCAGGTGAGGGTAGGCCACATGCCCCTGCACGCCCTTAACTCTTAATACCGCACCTAATGAGCCGCGGCGACCGTTTTTAATAGTATCGCCACATAACTTACTGCTGGAAGGTTCGCCCACCACGCACATTTGAATTTTTTCGTTGCGTGCTTCCAGTGCTTCAATCACCTTCACGGTACCATTGATGGACGGGCCTTCTTCATCGCTGGTAATTAAATAGGCGATGCTGCCCTTGTGGTCCGGATGGTTTTTAACAAAACGTTCGGTGGCGGCTAAAAAGGCGGCGATGCCGCCCTTCATATCGGCGGCGCCGCGTCCGTGCAACATGCCATCGATAACTTTGGCAGCAAATGGAGGGTTGTCCCACTCTTCAACAGGGCCAGGAGGCACCACGTCGGTATGGCCAGCAAAACATACCAGCGGGCCTTGCGTACCGCGGCGTGCCCATAAATTACGCACCTCTTCAAATTGCATGGTTTCGCATTTAAAGTCCAAGGGTTCCAGGATGTCGATCATCATGGGCTGGCAGTTAAGATCTTCCGGGGTTACCGAAGGCTGATTAATTAGTGCTTTGCTCAATTCCAGAGTGCGGCTATCGGTCATGATTCATCTCTTGATGTTAACTGGTCTTGTTCTGTGGGGGATGCTGGGGTTTGAGTGTTTAATTTATCAACACTGCTCAAAATACCACGCAACATGTTTAATTCAATTTTTTCCGGGCGCGCTCGATTAAACAGGCGCTTTAGCCGCAACATGGCCTGCCCCGGGTGGGCACGATTAATAAAACCAATATGGTTAAGGGTAGCCTCTAAATGCTCGTAGAAGCCATTGAGCTCCTGCACCTTAGGGTAGGCTTTTTCATGGTGATTCACGGGCGTGCGCTCGGCCATGAAACACTCGTAGCAAATTACCTGAATGGCGGCGGCGATGTTTAACACCGGGTATTCGCTATTGCCAGGAATGTCCATATGCAGGTGAGCCTTGCGCAGGTGCTCGTTATGCAATCCCATGCGTTCAGGGCCAAACATGATGGCTACCTTGCCCGCCGCAGCTTCTTGCACGATTTGTGGGGCAGCACTGCGCACCTCTTTAATAGGCCAAGGGTGGCTGCGGGTGCGGGCGCTGGTGGCCAGCACCAGTTGGCAATCGCTAATGGCTTCATCCAACGAAGACACCACTCGAGCACCGTCTAATACATCGGTGGCACCGGCCGCCATGGCGGTGGCCTGAGCATGGGGGAACTCCAGCGGGCTGACCAATACCAGGTCGTTGAGCCCCATGGTTTTCATGGCCCGGGCGGCGGCGCCGATATTGCCCGGGTGAAAGGTTTGCACCATGACAATTCGTATATTAGAGAGCGGGTTTGCATTCATGAGGTGGTTTAGATGAGCGTAAAAATTAAGGGCGAATTCTAGCATAGGCGGTAGTTCGGCTCTAGGGCATTAGACCTGGGCTTTCATTCCCTTGTACAATGTAGCCTGATATTTAGGTGGTGAAAGGTTGATCCATGAGCAGCCGTGCAGAACAAAAACTAAAAACTCGTCAGGCCATTATCGATGCCGCTCTGGAACTGAGTAAAGAAAAGGGTTTTCCGGCCCTGAGCTTAAGGGAAGTCACCCGCGGGGCGGGCATTGCGCCGGCTACTTTTTATCGGCATTTTGTGGATATGGATGATTTGGGGCTGGCACTGGTGGATCAGGTGGCCCTTATATTACGCCAGCTTATGCGTCAGGCGCGCCACAGGGTGAAGGAAAAGGGCTCGGTGGTGGCCACCTCGGTGGATACCTTTATGGAGTTTGTGGAAAATTACCCTAACCTCATTCGTCTGCTAAATACCGACCAGGCCTCCGGCCCCAAGCAATTTCGAGAATCCATTCGTCGCGAGACGCGCTATTTTGCCCAGGAATTGATCGACGATTTTTCCAGTCGCCGCCAGATGCTAAGTTTGCCCCTGTCTAATATTCCGGAAGTGGCCGAGATGATGGTGTTGCTGGTATTTAATCAGGGCATTACCGCGTTAGAAATGAACAGTGAAGAGCGCCAGGCGTTGGTTAAAAAACTAAACATCGAACTACGCATGGTGCTGGTGGGCAGTAATGCCCTGTATATGGAAGAGAAGAAAAACAAAGACAAAGAATAATGCATTTTGGCCTGCCTCATAGATCCATGAAGTAGGCCAAAAGAAGAATCCCCTAGAGTATTAAAGCATCCTCTCGCTCAAGGTCATTGATCACCCGCCAAGTGGCACCACTGAGTTCTATGCGTTTTTGCCAATAATCCAGGCGCTTCATATACAGTTTCGGGTCGCGGTTATCCGAACTGAGCTTAGTGACGTTTAATGCCACCACTTCAAAGTCGGTGAGGGGTAAATCGAAATCTCGCTTAAAGCCTTTAGGCAATTCCTCCAGCAAATCACTAAAAATCATTACCACCTTACGTGATACTTGGGTTTCAGTGAGGTATTCGCTGGCCTGTAATAAACCACCGTTAATGTCGGTATAGGCGCTACTTTTAACGGTTTCGATGAAGTGCTGAATGCTCTGGGCAAAGATACGTTTTTGTTCATTGGCACGGCTGGGCCTGTGATCAAAGGTCACCTTGGCGATGATGTCTTTTTCTGAAAAACTGCCGCTGTCTATTCTGGCCACCGCAAAGCTGTCACCGGGTTCCAGGTTGGCCAAATAATAGTGAATGATTTGCTGGGCTTTTTTTAATTCCTTGGTATAGGTGCCCGAGGTGTCCAGCAGTAGATACAAGCCTGTGGTGGGCTTTTGTTCGGTGCAGGCGGCCAGGGTGCTAATCACACACACAAATATGAGGGTTTTAATTTTGTATTTCATGATTCGGCTCGCTCATCCAGGCTGGCATCGTCGAGTAATTTAGGCTCGGTTTTAATGTGTTTGTTTTGTGCCTCATCGCCATCAGTATTTTTAATACTTTTATGACCCTTGGTTTTGGGGCGACTCTCGATGAGGTGCTCTATCCAGATGGGGGCAAAACACAGGATGTCATATACATTTTTTAAGCTGTGGTTGAGCTGCTTAATAAGCAGCGACAGGGTACGCAATAGCGTGCTCAACAAAATGCAGAGTTGTACTAATACGTTGCCCAGCACGTGACGGCCGGTATGAATAACAGACTCAAAGGGAATGGCCACAAACATTAATATGAGCGGTAATACAAAACCCAGCATCATCTGGCCAATCATGGGGATGTTACTGTGTTCTTGTTGTGAGGCCTGCGTCACCGCCTGTTCACCGCCCACCAAAAAACTGGTTAACAAGGCTTTGTCGGCCACCATGCTTTCGCGCATGAACGCCAGGCCTGCCTCCACCCCGCACAGGGCCAGTAAAAAGATCATGCATACCCAGGCCCAAATCATGCGTTTTTTATCTTCCATGAAATGAATCACCGGAAACAAGCGGGTAATGCCAATGGATTCCATGAAAAATAAGCCCACGGTAATTTCCAGCATGATAATGACGGCCGCTCCAATGTCGGCCACGTTATAGCCCGCAACTTGAGAAGTGGCGGGCATTAACTCCGACATGGGCAAAGCAATGAGATTGTAGTTTACAAAGGCGCCAAAGCCGGCGATAACCATGACAATCATGGAGATAAAAAATTGAGTGGTACTGGAGGCCTTAAGTAAGTTCTCCGCTTTATCCGTGCCTTTCACCAGGTTTTCAAAGTGCTCCACCTGATGGTCCATCTTACTGGCTTGCTGGATTAACAAATGCCAGCTTTGCCCCACTTCAGTGATCTTGTGATGCAGGCGACGCCAATGACTCATGGCGCCTTTTAACTGGTTATGAGACTTGGCGATGTCGGCGCGGTAGACATTCATCACCTCATTTTGTTGTTTATGGAAGGCTTCGTAGATGGCTTGTAACAACTTTCCCACCACCGCATCGTTTTTGGTGGTGTCTTTTAATTTGCTGATGGATTCCACCGCCTCGGTCCATTCCGGTAACGGCGCGGGCACTTGGGAGGTTAATAGTAACTTGTCCTCCATGGAGGTAATGTTTTGCTCTATGTCCCGCTGCATGCTGGGGTAACGGCTCAGGTCTTTTTCTACCAGGTTCGACAGGCGAATAAATTGACGCTCCAGGGCGCGTTCTGCCTGTTGTTGGCCGTGTTCAAATAATACATCTCGGTTACGTACCGCCATCTGTTTGGATAAATTAAGCAAGGCTTTGCTTAATAAACGTAAATTTTGCACCAATAATTGCGTGAGGTTATCCAGTAACTGGTGGGCGCTTTGGCGAATAAAATACAACACCAAAGTGGCGCACAGTAATACCAGTATCCAGCTCAGCACTGGCTGACCTGGTATGATATTGGCGATGGGCATGGCAGTGTCCTTGAATATTTCGGTTAAGTTAAAACTACTATGCCTTATTGTAGACGATGAGAATGTGATGCCTTTCCACTCGCTTAAGAAAGTGCAACTGAGTCATGGGTTAAGTAATGATATTGCCTTAGGGGAAGTTTGCCAGGGCATTAAAAAAGGAGCATAAGCTCCTTTTTTAATGAAATACGCCGTGATGGCACTACTAACTCGTTAAGCGCTTTCTAGTGCTTTGCCTTTGTCGCGCAGATTAAATTCGCCCCGTTTCTCTAATTGGCGCTCTACCTGATCTATGGTGGGGAAGGTTATGCGAAAACGGGCTCCTTCCTGGGCGGCAATGTAATCCAGCCTGGCCATATTCATCTCACAAAATTGCTTGGCCAAATATAATCCCAAACCAGACTTGCTGTTTTCTGAACTGTAGAAGGGCTCGAAAATATGGTCCAAGTCATCCAGCCCCACGCCATAGCCGTTATCCTGAATCTCAATGATGGATTGCTTGCTGACCTTGTTGCGACCCACCAAAATAGTAATGCGTGCAAACTCGGCATTTTTGGCTTTGGCGTAATAGGCGGCATTTTCCAACAGGTTACTAATGGCCTGACGAATTTGGCTGTCATCTAAATAGACATCCAGCGCGCTGCGGCTGACTTTTAATTCCACCTTGGTATTGCTAAGCACTCTGGGGCCCAGTTTTTTCACCACACTGGTGACCCAGAACCCCAGGCTGTGTTTTTCAAACTCGGTGGCTTTGGAGTTACTAAGGTTTTGCACGTTGTTGATGATGCGCTCGATGTGCAGCGAATGGTCTTTAATGCGATCCTGACGCTGTTTGTCACCACTGTTGGCGGTGGTGAGACTTACTTCTCGGGCAATTTGATAGATGCCCTGCATGGGCTCCTTAATTTCACGCACGATACTGGCCGCCAGTTTACCCAGGGACACCTGTTTTAGTCGCTGCGCCTGTTGATAAACCACGTTAGTGTCTTCGATGAAGATCACCGTGCCTCGATCTGTGCCTGGCATGAGCGCGGCAAACATGGGTTGTACCTTGGCCGTGGTGGGGCCGGCCTTAAAGGTGCTCGGTTCATAATTGGGAAACTTTAGATGCTCAGCCAGGCTTTGCTGTAATTTATCGGGCAAGGCTCTTATGGGACCGGGAAATCCCAATAAGCGTTGTGCCGAGGTGTTTTGAAAGATAATTTCGTTGTCATGGTTGATGACCAATACGCCGGTCTCCAGGCGCTTTAATACCAGCTTGGTCAATTGCTCCATGCTTAACAAGCTGTCGGCCTGTAAGCGGTTAATGTCCACCGATAAATGCAGGCGTTTCACAAGAGATTGAATAACCAGGGCGGTAATAAAAAAGATGATGCCCAGGGTGCCTGCATTTACATAGTTAAAAGCATGACCTTCTACTTCAAAACGGTTTTCAATAAAGATCAAGCAGATGGCGGCCCAGGCACTGATTAACAAGCCTTTTTGGCCACTCACTAAAGAGTTGGCCACGGCGATGCCCACGATCATTAAATAACTTAAGCTGGTGCCGGTGCCGCTGGAATAAATGAGTCCGGCCAACAGGGTGATGTCTAATAAGAAGAAGGCAATTAAGTGATCGTAGTGGGCTTGGCCCGCGCTGAAGGCCATGGCCAAAAATACCACGGTGAGGGCGCCGTGTAACGCCAATAACATGGGGTACATCTTAGGGTCATTTACCCCTAAAAAGCCCATGTCGATGTCGGTAAAATACAATGCAAGCAGGGTAACCGTGATGATCACACTGTAGACGCTGAAATATTTTAGAATTCTAAGCCTGTCCAAAGGGAGAAATGGCTTGTCGAGAATGTCCTGATCCATGGGCTGCGCTTCCTTTAACACTTAGGCGATTCTAGGAGGTGATCCAATCTGTAATGGCTATTTTATTATCATTTAAGCGCCAAATACATGCCTGACCGGGTAGGGTACTTGGTAATGGTGTGCACATATTAGACCATTGGCGCAGGCCAAGTGGTTTTGTGACGTGCGTCACAAAATTAACTGGCACGAGTGTATCAAAATGGACTTAAGACGCCACATGGGCGGAAAAGTGAGCCAGGTAAGAGGGAGCTTATGAGCAAATAGTCTTAGGGTTTTCGCAGAAAAGTATTAGTGATGCAGGGGGTAAAGGTTAAAGAGCAGAACGTGTTCTGCCCTTTAACCTCAGCAATGCCGGGGCTAATTAGTTATTAGCGTGCAATTCGCTGTTTAGTTCGATGGCGGTTTTATTAGTCACACACTGAACCGCACCCGAGATAGAGTCGCGACGGAACAATAGATCAGGTTTGTTGGCCAGGTCACGGGCCTTAACCACTTCAACCACATTTTTGTCGGCGTCAAGTAATTGAATCTTGGTGCCGGCGGTGATGTATAGACCAGATTCAACCGTGCAACGATCGCCCAATGGGATGCCGATACCGGCGTTGGCGCCAATTAGGCTGTTCTCGCCCACTTTAATGATGATGTTGCCACCACCAGACAGGGTACCCATAGTAGAGCAACCGCCGCCCAGATCAGACCCTTTACCCACCATAACACCAGCGGAAATACGACCTTCCACCATGGAGGTGCCTTCGGTGCCGGCATTAAAGTTAATGAACCCTTCATGCATGATCGTGGTGCCTTCTCCGGCATAAGCGCCCAAACGTACTCGGCCAGCATCGGCAATGCGCACGCCGCTGGGTACGACGTAATCGGTCATCTTAGGGAATTTATCAACACTGAATACTTCCAGTACTTCACCCTGCATGCGAGCTTGTAGTTGAGCATCGCTAATTTCTGCCAGGTCGATGGCACCCTTGCTGGTCCAGGCCACGTTGGGCAACAAACCAAACATGCCAGACAGATCAATGCCATGAGGCTTAACCAAGCGATGGCTGATTAATTGCAGTTTTAGGTACACTTCAGGTGTGCTTTGGCTTGGCTCATCGGACTCTAATACCACCAATACAGTGGGGGCTTTGGAGGCGGTTAGGGTTTTAGCCAGTGCGGCTTGTTCGCCTGTGAGGGCGGCACTAAGTGTCTCAAGTTTTTCTGTGTTGAGTTCGATGGCCTGGTTACCGCTGGTGTAACCGGCGGCCTTGGCAGCTTCTACTAAATCAGCGGCAGGTTGAAAAACCGGCTTCTGATAAAACACTTCTAACCATTCGTTTTTTGAGTTTTGTGTGCCTACACCTAGTGCAAATGCTAATGCCATCTTGGTTTCCTATGATTGTATCTAGTTAAAATTGAATAATTGGTTAAACAAACTCTTGATAAAGTTCGGCCTTGAAGCCTAATAAATACTGGCCATTTTTTATCAGCAGGGGGCGTTTGATGATGCTGGGGTTATCCAGCATTACTTTTATGGCGCTGGCTTCATCCATGGAGTCTTTTATATTGTCATTAAGCTTACGATAGGTAGTGCCGCGCTTGTTAACGAGCGCTTCCCAACCTAATGCTTGAACAAATTCAGTCAGCAATTCAGGGTTTAACCCATCTTTTTTATAATCGATGAATTCCACGGTATGGCCATTGTCATCGAGCCATTTTCGGGCCTTTTTCATGGTGTCGCAGTTTTTTATGCCGTATATCTTCATGGACTGGCTTCGATTCGTAAAAAGGACGGGGATTAAAGC
This sequence comes from Bermanella sp. 47_1433_sub80_T6, assembly GCA_002162985.1. GTDB lineage: Bacteria > Pseudomonadota > Gammaproteobacteria > Pseudomonadales > Oceanobacteraceae > Bermanella. The sequence goes on from MAAD01000175.1 coordinate 9,303, forward strand.
ATATTTAAGCCCCTGCTTCAGTATTAATAGCGCCTTTGGTATGGCCTATAGGCTCTCTACCAGATTGCGAATGCGGTGGGCCGCCTCGATGCACTCGTCTACTTCAGCCACCAATGCCAGGCGTATGCGATTAACACCTGGGTTAATGCCGTCGATAGTGCGTGACAGGTAGCTGCCCGGCAGTACCGTCACCTGTTGCTCGGCAAACAGGCGTTGAGTGAACTCTTCTTCGTTGATGGGGGTTTTAGCCCATAAATAGAAGCTGGCATCGCTTTGGCTTACGTCCATAACCGGCGACAGTATCTCTAGCACGGCCTTAAATTTTTGGCTGTAGAGGCGACGATTTTCTTGTACATGTTCTTCATCCCCCCAGGCAACGATGCTGGCCAGCTGATTGGGGATCGACATGGCACAGCCATGGTAAGTACGGTATTGAAAAAACTGGCCCATTAACTGCGCGTCGCCAGCCACAAAGCCCGAGCGCAAACCCGGCAAGTTAGAGCGTTTGCTTAGGCTGTGAAAGACCACGCAACGGCGGTAGTCATCACGGCCCAATTGCTGGCAGGCTTCCAATAAACCTACCGGTGGGCGAGCCGAGTCCACGTAAATTTCGCTGTAACATTCATCACTGGCCAAGATGAAATCATATTCATCGGCCAGGGCGATGAGGTGCTTAAGTTCTTCCATGTTGATCACGGCACCGGTTGGGTTGCCCGGTGAACATATAAATAGAATTTGTGTGTCTTGCCACACCTTGGCACTTACCGCCTTAAAGTCCGGTTTAAAGCCATTCTCTTCCAAACAAGGCAGGTAGTGAGGTTGAGCGCCAGCCAAATACGCGGCACCTTCATATATTTGATAAAACGGGTTGGGACTGGTAATTAAGGCATCTTTACCCGGGGCAATCATGGCCTGGGCAAAGGAAAATATCGCTTCACGGGTACCGTTTACCGGCAGTACTTGCGTATCGGCATCCAGCTTGGGTAAATGAAAACGAGTCTGGCACCAGTTGGCAATGGCCTCTCTTAGCTCAGGCAAGCCTTTAGTGGTGGGGTACTTAGCCAGCTTGTCCAGATTGTCGATCATGGCTTGCTTCACAAAACTAGGGCTTTCGTGTTTGGGCTCACCGATGGACAGGGCGATATGGGGCAAATCTGTGATGATGCTGGCTGCAGCCTTGAGTTTGGTTAACTTCTCAAAAGGGTAGGGCTGTAATTTTGACAGATTTGGATTCATATGGGGTCTCAATAAATATTGCGCAATTATAGGACAGCTCAAATTATTAATGAGCTGCCCTAGATGGACATAATCAGGATTAAATTTTGGGTATTTATACTGGGTTTAAAGCGTGGCCTGCAATTCAACTTGTTCGGTGAGAGTCTCGATGACCGCGTCTTGTAGTTCACGGCAAAAGTCGGGGTCACTAATGGGTTGGCCATTTTTATCTTTAAGATAAAAAATATCGTCTACCTTTTCCCCTTCGGTTAATATTTTGGCGGTGTCCAGGGAGAGTTCATATTCCATGAACAACTTGCCCATGCGCGCCAGTAACCCGGGGCGATCGGGGGCGATCACTTCCAGGCAGCTGCGTTTATTAAAGGGGTCATTGCTTAAATTTACTATGGGCTTAAATTCGAACTGCTTAAGCTGGCGTGAGGTACGACGTTGTATCAGTTCAGAATACTCCGCCGGATTGGCCAGGGTTTTTTCCAGGGTGATTTTGATTTTTTTAAGCCGGGCCGGTTCACTAATGGGTTCGCCATTTTCGTCCAATACAATATAGGTATCCAGGGCATTGTTATTTTGCGAGGTAATAATACGGGCATCTTGGATATTTAAGTGCAACTGGTCCAGTGCAGCGGTCATGGCGGCAAACAGGTGAGGCTGGTTTTTCATGTAGATGAATACTTGAGTGGCTCCCTCAAATGTCACGTCACTGGTATCGCTGATGAGTACCAACGGTTTATCGCTGCTGCCGTGGTCAAACAGGGCCAGGGCATGCCACACTAAAGTGTCGACGCTTTCTCTCAAAAAGTATTCGTCCCCCGGGTTGGCCCACAGGTTAAATACTTCCTGCTCCTGATAGCCGTGGGCCTTTAAACGCTCAATCACCGATTGTTGAATTTCTTCTACCCATTGCTCTTTGTTCACCGGGTTATCCAGTCCGCGCCTTAATATGTTGCGGGTAGCTTTATACAAAGTGCGCATCTGTTCGGCGCGCCAGCTGGTCCACAGTTTTTTGTTGGTGCTGTATATGTCGGCCACTGAAAAAACGTAAAGGTATTCCAGGTGTCTGCGATCACCTATCTGGGTGGCAAAGTGATGCATAGCATCCGGGTCGGCAATGTCGATACGTTGTGACGCTTGAGAAAATAGCAGGTGATTGCGTACCAGCCATACCACTAAGTCAGCATCTATTTGCCCTAAGCCATGGTGAATACAAAAATTGTGGGCTATCTCGCTGCCAGTGATTTCATGTTCTCCGGGCAGGGCCTTACCCACATCGTGCAACAAGGCCGCAAGATATAGGATATCTTTTTTGGAAATTCTATCGATAAGCTTGGATGCTTGCGGAAAGGTTTCCTTGTGCTCGTCAAAACGTAATTTACGCATGAATTTTATGGCGCGCAAACTGTGTTGATCTATGGTGTAGCTGTGAAATAAATCGTGTTGCATGTGGCCAATAATGCCGCCAAATTCGGGGATGTACTGGCCCAGAATACCGTAACGCAGCATACGTCCCAGCTCCCGCACTAAATGCTGCGGATTACGAATAATGGCCATAAAACTGCGAATGTTGTCCGGGTCGCTGCGAAAATTGTCGTCGATGGCGTGGCGATTATCGCGCAGGGCACGAATGGTGTTTGCCCTTACGCCCTTTAAGCTGTCATCACAGGCGAGAGTGTAAAAAACCTCTAGCATGGCACTTGGGGTGTGCTCAAATAGATCAGGCTGTTTTATTTCCAAGTAATCGTTGCAGCGTTGAAAGTGTTGATTGATAGAGGATATTTGTTGCGGTTGTTGGCTATCTATTATGATTTCGTTAAACAGCAGCATCAGTAAATCGTTAAGCTCATTGAGTGCCAGGCTATAGCGATAATACTGGTGCATCATCACTTCCACCGCCAGTTTGTCGGCTTCGTCGCTAAAACCCAGAATGCTG
>MAAD01000126.1:0-120 GCA_002162985.1 Bermanella sp. 47_1433_sub80_T6
AGAACGGTGAGAATTAGTGGCGTGAGGACTCGGGTATGCTCGGAGCAAGAATCCTGACCGTTCATCCTGAACATATGCGCTCTTTGCCATCCATGGCACCGCGTCATACCGTACATCCTG
>MAAD01000126.1:140-8432 GCA_002162985.1 Bermanella sp. 47_1433_sub80_T6
TCCATGGCACCACGTCATACCGTTCATCCTGAACATAAAAAACCCGAGACTGGCTCGGGTTTATTCTAGCGTTTATTTTTGTTACCAGCCCGTCAATTGCGGAGCCAAACCCATTCCCCAAATAATAACTGCGGAAGCCATTATTCCCACTAAGGCACACATGCCCACAGTACAAATGGAAGTGGCAAAAATAAAGCCGCGTTCTTCCGGAATATTCATGAATATGGGCACACCGGCGTACAACAAGTAAATGGTGTAGCTAACGGCTGCCATTATCACAAATATATCCAACCACAAAATAGGAATCACCCCTATGGCGCCCGCTAAAAACATTGGGGTAGAGGTGAAAGTAGTGAATAACAAACAGCGCTCAAGGCTGGCCTCGGCCCCAAATGTTTTTTCCATCCAGTAGGTGGTATACGCCATAAAAAACATGCCCGCCAACAGTGCCACGTACATCCCTATGGCCATGGGCAGGGCCGTGGCCATGGATAAGTAATAATATTCTTTACCAATCACACTCCAGCCAAATTGGGTGGTGCCCACTAACATGGCAAACGGCGGTATGGCCGCTAAAAATATCAGGTGAGTTAAGTAGACATGCCCCAGCGAGTGATCTTCTTTTTTAATGGAATCCCATTCTGATTTTGGGTGATACAGCAATCCAAACATATGTTGTAAATACATAATCGTTCCCTTTTTACTGATGGTTTTTATAATTCATTTATGGGCTCTAGTTTAGGGACCAGAGCCTCAAATACCTGCCCTTAATAGGCTTTTTTATTTAGATATATAATTAACGTTAAACTACCGAAACCGGCTACCTAAAATCTCCCCCCAGTTAGATTGGACAATTACACTTTAAAAAGCAATTAACCGAACATAATGATCCAATAACAAAGCTGCAAATAACCACATGATATAAAAAAGAGAATAACGGAAACTACGGCGAGCATTTTTATGGCTGGGATCCAACCATAAGCGATAACAAAACCAGGTAAATTTGGCATTGATGTAAGTGGCCACCACCAGATAAATAAGACCTTGTGAGCCAATTAATACAGGCAAGATACTCACCAGGCATAATAGCAGGCAGTAAAGCCAGGCCTGAAAGGCTGTGAACTCGGCCCCATGGGTCACGGGTAACATGGGCACTTCGGCCTTGGCGTAATCCTCTTCTTTATAAATGGCCAGCGCCCAAAAGTGTGGTGGCGTCCAGGTGAAAATAATTAAAACCCACAGCAATGCTTCTGGTGCAACCATATTGGCCACCGCGGTGTAACCCAATAACGGAGGCATGGCACCGGCAATGCCACCAATTGTAATATTTTGCGGGGTGGCAGGTTTTAACCACAAGCTGTATACCACTCCATAAGCAAACATGGACAATACCGAGAGCACGGCGGTTAAAGCATTCACCTGCCAATACAAGATACTGAACCCCAACACCAACAGCACCATGGAAAAAACAAATGCAGATTCAACACTCACTTTACCGGCCGCTACCGGACGGCGTTTAGTACGCTGCATTTGTGTATCTCGAAAACGATCCACCAGGTGGTTCAACACCGCCCCCGACATGCAACAGGCCGCCACTCCCACTAGCGAACAAAATAGATGCCACAAATTAATATTGGTGCCACTGGCCAGTAGGTAACCTACCACCATAGTGAACAACATCACCGCCACCACCTTAAACTTCGTGAGGGCAAAATAGTCCTTCACGGTGGTGGCAATAGTTGAGGTAATAGGCAACTGATTAATTCTTTGCATAACTCACCCTCTTTATAAACTTAACTTTTATAATTATTTTAAAACCGGTTAAGCCAGAAGTTCCTCAACCGGCTCTTCACGTTCAAATTCGATCTCTTTGGCGGTCATACCGTTTAAAGCACTGAGCCATAACAGCATGGCCACCGTGTTATGTAATAACGCCAGGGATAACGGCAGCATCCAAATGGCATTAAGGATCCCTAAAGTTATTTGCAGGCTTAAAAACCCCAGGCAGAAATACAAAGAACGCCGCTGTAGGTTTTTTTGTATGGCCAAATAGAAGAACATAAACAGCACCGCTATTGCCCCTAAGCGATGCAACCATTGCACCGCCATTTTATCCGCCATGCCTAACACGCCTCCCAGGTATTCATCTCCTTCAACCATGGGTGCCTGTAATACTCCGGCATCTATGGTTACCCACCAATTTCCCTGACAGGTGGGAAAGTCAGGACAGACCAGTCCGGCATACTGGCTACTGGTCCAGGCACCTAGGCCCATCTGTAAAAAGACCACCAAGGCAAAGGCCGACCAAACTGAAAAAACTTTTGGCTCTCTATTGCTAGTTAACACTCGCCAAATCATAAACTGCGCGCCTAGGGTAATGGCACCTCCTAACAGATGAGCACTCACTACCGGCGGCCATAAGCGTAACGTCACCGTCCACATGCCAAACAAACCTTGCATCACTACCCACAAACACAAAAAGATCGACAGATAACGCACGGCACCCAGGTAACGCGGCCACAACAAGACAGCTTGAATCACTATGCTTAAACCCAGCAGGCTCGCGATATATCTGTGAGTCATCTCCATCCAGGCTTTAACCGAATCAAATTGCCAATGAATAAACTCTGAGGCCGCCTGGTTTTCCTGAGGGATAAATTGCCCATAACATACAGGCCAATCCGGACAGCCTAAACCAGCATCCAATAATCGCGTAAGGGCACCCAACGTGATGACAAACAGGGTTAGAAAAATATTAAATAGTGCAAATTTGCGCATTAAGCCCCCCCGTGTTTCATCAATACTTTTAGATCTTTCAAAAGCTTGTAGGCACCTTGTTCATTGGCCTGGTAAGACAACAGCACTAACCCCTGGTGATCTGCGATGAATAACCCATTTTGTTTACTCAGTAACTGATCATTACTTACCTCACTAATCAGTAGTTTTTCACTGTGTTTGCCCAGTGCCATCTTCACTCTGCGCAACATACCAAACCAGGACTCACATTCTTTTTTACAGTCCTGTTCGCGCCACAGCAGCTGCCAAGGGGCTTTATCAGGAACGCTTACATATTGAGAGTCACTCAACCACTGCCCCCGTGCCTGAGTCGTAATACTGTCTTTATCATCAAGCAGTAATATAGAAGCCACGAACGGAGCAAACAAAACGGTGAACATTAACAATACAGGCAACCTGGCTTTCATAATTTTTCTCCCGATGGACTACTTATTTTTAATCGTGTTTTTATACTGGCCACCACCAATATAATTAGCCCAGCAATGGCCAATAACAGCCATTGCAAGGCATACCCTTGATGGCGATGGTGATTTAGATAAGGTGCTTTTACTGGCATCAAGGTCTGCAAGCCAGCACCCTGTTTTAAATGAAAAATATCTTTAACCACAGCCTGACCCACGAGTTGTGAATAATATTTGTTATTTATGTATTGAATACGTTTGCTTAGGGGGTCTATCAAACGGCTATTCAATAACATAGGAATATTGTTATTTAATAATAAGCCGCTCAAGGTGACCGTTTGGGTTACTGGTGTCACACGGGGCAGAAAGTCCCGAGATTCATAGGATACAAAACCTCGATTAACCAGATAGATACTAGCCTCATAGGCAAAAGGTGTAATCACCGCATAACCGGCGCGACCATGCAGGGTTTGGTTATCTAAAAAGTGGGTGAATTCGTTAAGGTAATGCCCCTTCATATGCACTTGCTGCGCAACCGGCGCCAAATAAAATTGTGATTTTTGGTACTGCCATATGGCTGCCACCAAACAAATGGCAATACCCAGCAGCATAACTAGGCTATACAAGGGTTTTATACTAAAATACCAGGACTGCTTATAATTCAGAACCGGGGAAAGGATCATGCTTTTAAAAGGGTTAATTTTATTATTTTTATTACTAAGCATTGGGGCCCTCTTTACTGGCTTGTACTATCTAATAACGGCCAAAAAAAGTTCTGTCATGACCTATCAGTCTCTTAAATACAGAGCTATCTTTGCTGCCTGTACCTTATTTTCAATATTCTGTTATTTGTTTTTTTATAAGTGAATTAAATATAAAAGGGTGCCAATTGGCACCCTTTTATATTTAGAATACGTAAACAAACGCAAACAGCATCAACCAGACCACATCCACAAAGTGCCAATACCAGGCAGCCGCTTCAAATCCAAAGTGATCTTCCGGTGTAAAATGACCGTTATCCACGCGCCGATACATTACAAATATCATGATGGCACCCAGGGTCACGTGTGCACCGTGAAATCCGGTTAACATATAAAATGTCGAGCCATAAATACCGCTGTTTAAGGTTAGATTGAGTTCATGTATAGCATGGCCATACTCAGCTACCTGCACAAATATGAACGCCACACCTAACAGCAAAGTAACTTTCAACCAAAACAGGGTTTTCTGTTTATTCTCGCTACGCAAATTATGATGAGCAAAGGTCAGAGTAAAACTTGAGGTAATTAATAATACGGTATTGATGAAAGGCAATGACCAGGCATCAATTAAACCCATGGCCCCTTGAAACTGAGTCATATCAGGGGTCTTTAATAACGGCCAGTGGGCGTTAAAGCCCTCCCACAACATGCCACTCACCCCTTTGGCACCTTCCCCTCCCAACCAGGGCACTGAAAAAGTACGGGCATAAAATAACACACCAAAAAAACCGGCAAAAAACATCACTTCTGAAAAAATAAACCAGCCCATGCTGATGCGAAATGATCGTTTTAACTGTTCGCTGTTCATGCCGCGCAGCCCTTCATTGACCACTTCGCTGAACCAGCCAAACAACATATACAACATTAAGAAGCCAGCCACCACCGCCATGCTCACCGAGAACAGGCTCACTTCGCCTTGACTGCTTTCATGGATAATAGACGCCATGGAGAACAGGGTTAAAAATACAGCAAAAGCCCCCAGTATGGGCCAATGGCTGCGCGCCGGTACGTAATACCTTGGTGTGTTCAAAATGTGCCTCCTATGGAATCACTTTGATAAATACGATATGACAGAGATAAATGATTTACCTCCTCGGGTGCTTTAGAGCTTAACGTCACTTGTAAGGGTAATCTTACCGTTGAGTGCGGTGGAATTTTTTGTTGGTTAAAACAAAAACATTCAATCTTAACCAGATATTCGGACCATTCTCCCGGGGCAATACTGGGTACCGCATGAATCGTCACCTCCACATCTTGCGAGTTGGTGATCTCGTAATAGGTGGTGATCATTTTTCCTGCCTGTATTTTTAGCAGGCTTTTTTCCGGAGTAAAGTTCCAAACATCACGACTGTCGGCATCGGCCAGCAAACGCAGGGGAATTATCTTTTCCCCTTGGGATGACTCTAATTTCAATGAGGCCTCATCGGCCACCTGATAATATTTTCCATTGATGCCTGTCACCTGACAGAAAATATCGTACAGAGGTACTAATGCAAAGCCGAAGCCAAACATCAGTAACGGTATGATCGACAGTTTTAAAGGTGACAGTTTTTTCATTTGTGTCCCTTAATCGATTTTAGGCGGCGTTTGAAAAGTATGGTAAGGCACTGGGCTAGGCAAAGCGGTCCATTCCAGTCCTTCCGGTTTTTCCCAAACCAGGTCGGTGGCTTTAATGCCTTTTTGACCAAGAGTGGTACGCCAAACGTTATAGATAAAAATCAGCTGACTGGTGCCAAATAAGACTGCGCCAACCGACACGATGGCATTAAAGTCGGCAAACTGCAGCGCATAATCCGGGATTCGTCTGGGCATGCCCGCCAAGCCCACGAAGTGCATTGGAAAGAAGGTTAGGTTCACGCCGATGAAACTCAACCAGAAATGCCATTTACCCAAGGACTCGTTGTACATACGACCACACCACTTGGGTAACCAGTAATACACGGCAGCCAAGATACTAAACAAGGCGCCAGGTACTAATACGTAATGAAAGTGAGCCACCACAAAATAGGTATCGTGATATTGGAAATCGGCCGGTGCGATGGCCAACATTAATCCAGACAATCCGCCTATGGTGAACAACACCACAAAGGCGATGGAAAATAACATGGGCGTCTCAAACGTCATGGAACCACGGAACATAGTGGTTACCCAATTAAATACTTTCACCCCTGTAGGTACCGCGATGAGCATAGTGCTGTACATGAAGAACAACTCACCTACGAGCGGTATACCCACGGTAAACATGTGGTGGGCCCACACGATGAATGAAAGTATCGCGATGGATGAGGTTGCAAATACCATACTGGTATAACCAAATAAGGGTTTGCGACTAAAGGTAGAAATAATATGCGAGACAATACCAAATGCCGGCAAGATCATTATGTACACTTCGGGATGCCCAAAGAACCAGAATACATGCTGGAATAACACGGGGTCACCACCACCGGCGGCGTTAAAGAAGGACGCGCCAAAGTGAATATCCATTAACATCATGGTCACCACCCCGGCCAAAACCGGCATCACGGCAATCAACAAAAATGCGGTAATTAACCAGGTCCATACAAACAAGGGCATCTTCATGAAGGTCATGCCTGGGGCACGCATATTGAAGATAGTCACGATGACGTTTACCGCCCCCATGACCGAACTAATGCCCATGATATGAATGGCGAAAATAAAGAAAGTCACACTGGGCGGTGCGTAGGTGGTAGATAGAGGCGCATAAAAAGTCCAACCAAAGTTGGGGGCGCCGCCTTCCATAAATAGCGTACTAAGCAACATGGTAAAGGCAAATGGCAATAACCAGAACGACCAATTATTGATGCGCGGCAGCGCCATATCCGGCGCCCCTATCATCATGGGAATGAGCCAGTTAGCCAACCCCACAAAAGCCGGCATGATGGCGCCAAACACCATGATCAAACCGTGCATGGTAGTCATTTGATTAAAAAAGTTAGGGTCCACCAATTGCAAACCGGGCTGAAATAATTCAGCACGAATCACAAAGGCCATAACACCGCCAATCAACAAAGAACCCAGCGCCAGCAATAAATACATGGTGCCGATGTCTTTGTGGTTGGTGGTATACACCCAGCGTAAAATTCCTTTATCTGGGCCGTGATGGTGTTCTTCTGCTTCCTGCCCCAGAACTGCTTCTTGCGACATAATGTGGCCCCCTATTTATTATTATCTTTAAGATCTTTAACACGCTTGGGTGAGGCTGAATCCCCGGTATCATTACCCCAGGCATTACGCTCATACGTCACCACTGCGGCAACATCACTGACACTTAGCTGTTCGGCAAAGGCTGACATGGCCGTGCCTGGTTTGCCTTTTAATACCATCTGGATGTGTTTATCAATATCACCCAAGGCCATCGGGCTACCTTTAAGCGCCGGGAACATGGGTGGTATACCTGCACCGGATTTTTGATGGCAAGCGGCACAGTTAGAGTTATAAATTTTCTCACCCTGACTCATGAGCTCTGCGAAGCTCATATCTTTCACTTCCCGTGCAGCAGCTTGTGCCACCGCCTGTGCGGTCACCCAGGTTTTATATTCATCCTTGCTCACGGCCTTAACCACTATGGGCATAAACCCGTGGCCCTTGCCGCACAGCTCGGTACATTGGCCGCGATAAATACCTGGCTTGTCTATGATGGCCCATGACTCGTTTATGAAACCGGGAATGGTGTCTTTTTTAACGGCCAGATCCGGTACCCACCAAGAGTGAATAACATCTTTAGAGGTAAACAAAAAACGTACTTTGGTATCAACCGGCAATACCAGAGGTTTATCGACCTCCAACAAGTAGTGTTCTGATTTAGCTTCTGTGCCGGCGATCTGTTCTTCAGGAGTGGTTAGAATTGAAAAGAAATCCACCTCTTCATTGAGATAGGTATAGCGCCATTTCCATTGATAGCCTGTTACCTGCACATCAATTTCGGCATCGGTATTATCGTACATATCGATTAGGGTGGCAGTCGCCGGTATACACATGCCCACCAAAATCACCAACGGGATAACGGTCCAGATGAGTTCGACCACTGTGCTTTCGTGAAAGTTTTGCGCCTTGGCACCGCGACTCTTGCGATGGTAGATAATGCTGTAAAGCATGACGCCAAAGACAACCACCGCGATGGCAACACAAACATAGAAAATGGTCATGTGTAAGTCATGCACTTCATGACTTATACGGGTTACGCCTTCTGTCATATTCAAACCCCATTCTGCGAACGCAGAATGAGATGTTGTTAATAAGAGTAAAGCGGATACAGCAGAAAATCCCACTCTTTTCATGGGTCCCCCTCAGGCTGAAAATTTATACTTATTTTT
>MAAD01000154.1 GCA_002162985.1 Bermanella sp. 47_1433_sub80_T6
ATCACCTGCGCCTGGAGGACTATCCAGACCCAAGATTTCAACTGGAATAGATGGACCAGCCTTATCGATAGGCTTGCTGTTTTCATCTAGCAAGGCACGTACACGACCGATTGAAGTTCCGGCCAATACGTAATCGCCCTTCTTCAACTCACCGTTTTGAATCAATAGCGTAGCAACCGGACCACGACCCTTATCGAGACGAGACTCCACCACCACACCACTGGCATTACCTGACGGTACCGCGGTAAGTTCTAGCAGTTCAGCCTGTAGACTAACGGCATCTAACAATTCAGTAATGCCTTCGCCTGTGTGGGCCGATACTGGCATGAACTGTACTTCACCACCCCAGTCTTCAGGGATAACATCTTTGGCGGCCAGTTCGTTTTTAACACGATCAGGATCGGCGCCTTCTTTATCCATCTTGTTGATGGCAACTACGATTGGCACACCCGCGGCTTTTGCATGCTGGATGGCTTCTTCGGTTTGCGGCATCACACCGTCGTCGGCGGCCACTACCAGGATAATAATATCGGTAGACGAGGCACCACGAGCACGCATGGCGGTAAAGGCCGCGTGTCCTGGAGTATCCAGGAAGGTGATCAGACCCTTGTCGGTTTCAACGTGGTAAGCACCAATGTGCTGAGTAATTCCACCGGCTTCACCACTGGCCACTCGGCTGTTGCGAATGTAATCCAGTAGAGAGGTCTTACCATGGTCAACGTGACCCATAACGGTCACTACTGGCGCACGGGAAACTTTATCGCCGTCAGAAGCTGTTTCTGCCAGGAAGCTATCTTCCAGTGCAGTGTCACTGACCTGCTTGTAGGTGTGACCCATTTCTTCAATCACAAGAATGGCGGTGTCGATATCCAATACCTGGTTGATGGTGGCCATCACGCCCATCTTCATCAGCTCTTTGATCACTTCGCCGGCTTTAACAGCCATGCCCTGTGCCAATTCACCAACCGAAATAGTTTCGCCTTTCAGCTCCACTTCACGAATGATTTTTTCGGTGGGCTGAGTGAAGGTGTGCTCGCCATCTTCACGACCACGACGTGGAGCCGGAGCGCCACGACGACCGCCGCGACCACCTGGACCACCACGACCTTTGCCGCCTTTATTGAACGAGCGAGTTTTTTCAGCATCCTTATTACGGAACTCTTTCTTACGCTCAGGACGATCGCCGGCTGGTTTAGCTGGCGCCGCTCTATTTGGAGCTCTAGAGTCAGCTGCACGAGGCGCAGGTTTTTTATCCCCTGGCTTGCGCTTAACGGCTGGTGACTTACCATCTTTTTTATCTTCATCTTTAACAATCGGGCGCTTCTTACGCACTTCGATGTTAACCGCTTTTTTACCACTGGCGGAATTGATTACCGTAGTAGTTTTGCGTTTTAAGACAATTTTTTTCTTAGGTTCAGCGGCTTTTTCGCCGTGACTCTTTTTCAACGCGCCCAACAAAACAACTTTGTGCTCGTCGCTAACCTTGTCATCACCAGACTTATGCGGCAAGCCTGCATCGTTCATTTGCGTGATCAGCTGTTCAACACTTCTGCCAATTGCTGAGGCTAGTATTTTTACCGTGACTTCTGCCATTCGATTTCTCTCCTGCGCCTAGCGCTGCCTATTCGGTTTCTTCAAACCAG
>MAAD01000121.1:0-1629 GCA_002162985.1 Bermanella sp. 47_1433_sub80_T6
GCCTAAAGCCGAGATTGAAGGGGACATGGGGGATCACCACGTGGGCCTGCAAGCCCGTTTGATGTCTCAAGCCTTGCGTAAACTAACCGCCAACGTGAAAAACGCCAACTGCTTGGTAATTTTCATTAACCAGATTCGTATGAAAATTGGTGTGATGTTTGGTAACCCTGAAACCACCACGGGTGGTAACGCTTTGAAGTTTTACTCTTCAGTGCGTTTGGACATTCGTCGTACCGGTGCGGTTAAAAATGGCGACGAGGTTGTGGGTAACGAGACTCGTGTTAAGGTTGTTAAGAACAAGGTATCCCCTCCGTTTAAACAGGCCGAGTTCCAAATTGTTTACAACGAAGGCATCAACCTGGCCGCCGAATTGATAGATTTGGGTGTGAAGATGGGCTTGGTAGACAAGGCCGGTGCCTGGTACGCCTATAAGGGTGACAAGATTGGCCAGGGTAAGGCTAACGCTTGCAAGTTCCTGCTGGAAACCCCTGAAGCCTTCAAGGAAATTGAAACTCAGATTCGTGAGCAGTTGTTGGTGGTAGCAAAGAGAAAAGAAAAAGAAGTTGAGCCTGTAGCAAGCGATGCCAAGGCAAGCGATGCTAAAGCAAGCGAAACCAAGCCTAAGGGCAAGGCAAAAGAAGATGCTAAAGTAAAAGCATAGGCGTTACTTTAAGTTAAGTCTTATTAAAAAGGTCAGCTACGCTGGCCTTTTTTATGTTCAGGATTAACGGCGATATGTGGAGTTAAACATGTATACAAACCAAAAAGCCAAACCCAAAAAAGAATTTGATGAAAAGGCGCTGCGTCATAAGGCTATAGAACTGCTGGCCCGCCGTGAATGCAGTTACGCTGAACTTGAAAAAAAGCTACTGGCCCTGTCAGAAGATGAAGCGACTATCCTAAGCATCTTGGATTGGCTGATCGAGATGGAACTACAAAGTGATGAACGCTTCACAAAGATGTTTTTACGCAGTAAGGCTGCAAGTGGTTATGGGCCGGTGCGTATTAAATTGGAGCTTAAACAAAAAGGCATCAATGAATATTTAATAGAAGATAGCTTTGCCGCGCTGGCTTTCGATTGGGATGAAGAAGTTGATCGCCTAGTATTAAAAAAAGTAAAAGATCAATCGCTAGATGATTCTAAACTTAAAAATAGGGTGATGGGGTATTTGCAGCGCCGAGGGTTTACTCTGGATCAAATTTATTCCGGCTTTAATCGTTTTACGCAGGAGGTTTAGTTTTAAGTTCTGGAGCTAAAAAGAAGTCGGGCACAGGGTGCCCTCGTACGATCGAGCCTTGGATGGCTCTTATGAGGGCACCAACAGTAGGCGCTTTAGGTGATGCAAGGAGCAATTGCCCAGGTCACTCGGCAACTGCTCCTGCGTTGCCCTACTACCTACATATATGGACCCGCTCCGTTTGCAAGCTATTCGACCGATGTTAAACAAGAATCATTGCACCCATATATTCGGCCTATTTATGGAAGGCTTATGTGCTTCCTGGCCCTGATGGATATTTGCGCCCATCCTCCTCATCATCCCTACGGCTTTTTATAGCCAATGCAGATATCAGGTTTTGAATGGGCCGGTCTGACCTGTTTTCTCATCAAATCAAATTTCTTAGCAATCG
>MAAD01000121.1:1638-1852 GCA_002162985.1 Bermanella sp. 47_1433_sub80_T6
TCACTTATACGCTATTTATATTGCAGGACGATAGCGCTCGCCTTTTGCCATGATGACCCAAGCCATTCGAGCTAATTTATTGGCCACTGCGACACAGGCTTTATTACTACCGCGACGCTCTTCTAAAGCATGTGCCCAGCGACTAAAGCGATCGTCTTTACTGGCGGCATACCTTAATACCGAGCGTGCGCCGTGAATAAAAAGCGTGCGTAAA
>MAAD01000022.1:145-1339 GCA_002162985.1 Bermanella sp. 47_1433_sub80_T6
GCGGTGGCCAGGTATTGGCCAACATGACCGACATTGGCCAGCGCAATATTTTATTTGTATACGATTATTTACGCCAGGAAGGCTTGCCCATTAAGGTGGCCGACGTGGGGGATATTTTTTCCCGTAAGGTGTTATTTTTTCCCGACACCGGTTCGGTGAAAGTGCGACGCATCACCACCACTCGCAACGACACTATCGTGACACGCGAGAAGGGTTACATGAAAGACATTACTCAGCATAAAGATGACAGCAGTGACATTGAATTGTTTGATTGATTTAGACATGCTTTTTGGCTACGGCAAACACCGGTCGCCTGCAAGCAGCCTCGTACGGGGGTTGCATGTGGCATTTTTTATTCTGGCAAAAATTCTGTACGAGGCTGCTGGCAGGCGACCCATGTACGGGGGTTGCATGTGGCATTTTTTATTCTGGAAAAAATTCTGTACGAGGCTGCTGGCAGGCGACCCATGTACGGGGGTTGCATATGGCATTTTTTATTCTGGCAAAAATTCTGTACGAGGCTGCTGGCAGGCGATCCATGGCGCACAAAATAGGGAGTACAAACATGATTAAAATACTGACAATGGATGGCACTATCTTAATCATTAAGCCGTTGTGCGAATTCTTTACCCAGCTCACAAATACTAAATTTTTAGAAAAAATCAACATAGGAGCCTCTACATGATTAAAGTACTAGTAGTAGATGACTCCCTGTTAATCCGAAAAGTGCTGTGTGAAATATTTGCCAAGGCACCGGGCATTGAGGTAGTAGGCACCGCCGAAGATCCATTTATCGCCCGCGATAAAATCAAACAGCTTAACCCGGATGTGGTGACCCTGGACATAGAAATGCCCAAGATGGACGGCATTACTTTCCTTAAAAACCTTATGCGTTTAAAACCCATGCCGGTGGTGATGATTTCCACGCTCACCCAAAAAGGCGCACCGGCCACCCTGCAAGCCATGGAATACGGCGCGGTGGATTACGTGGGCAAACCCAGTGCCGACCAACCGGAATTACTGGCCGAATACGCGCAAGAGATCATCGAGAAAGTAAAAATGGCCTCGGTGGCTAACATTGGCCGTCTGGAGCAACAAGCCAATCGCGCGCCTTTGCAGGTCAAGCCTGCGCCGCGCATGGGCAAGTTGAGCAACAAGCTCATCGCCATCGGTGCCAGTACCGGCGGCACCGAG
>MAAD01000022.1:1358-8302 GCA_002162985.1 Bermanella sp. 47_1433_sub80_T6
CCATGATGCCCGCCGACAGCCCGCCCATCGTGGTGACCCAGCACATACCGCCGGTGTTCAGCGCCTCGTTTGCCAAGCGCCTCAACGGCATCGTGCCCATGGAAGTACACGAGGCCAGCGATGGCGACAAACTTATGGCAGGCCAGGTATACATTGCACCCGGTGACAAACACCTGGAGGGGATAAAAAAAGGTGGCCTGTTGTATTGCAGGGTATTTGAAGGGGAGCGGGTGAACCTGCACATACCCTCAGTGGAGGTATTATTTAATTCGGTTACCAAAAATTGCGCCAAGATTACCATTGGCGTCATGCTCACCGGCATGGGGGCCGACGGCTCCAGCGCCATGCTGGACATGAAAAATGCTGGATGCCATACCGTAATTCAGGATGAAAACACCTCTGTGGTGTGGGGCATGCCAGGGGCGGCGGCGAAAATAGGCGCCGGCGACAAGATATTGCCCCTGCAAAATATTGCCGGGCACATAGTGACCCAGCTAAAGCGGGTTTAGGGGCAGATTTTAGAAGGTTTTTTTAGCCAGATTCAGCATAAATTAACCATCTGTATGTTTTTGGACTATGCTCAAATTAAGTTAAAGACAGGGAAAGCAATCGGCTATTGAGCCTAATAACCGTTTGTGTTTTTTAAGGGACCCAACAGATTATCCGCAGGGACCGCAATAGGGGAACAAGATGTCAATTGCTACATCAGTGAATGGTAATGAACTCACCGTACAGGTGGAGGGCCGTTTCGACTTCAGTGCCCACCAGGAGTTTCGAGACGCCTACGAAAAAACCGACGACGGGGTTAAAAACTACGTCATCGATATGAGCCGCGCCACTTACCTGGACAGCTCGGCGTTGGGCATGCTGCTGTTATTGCGTGATCACGCCGGCGGCGACAGTGCCAATGTGCGCATCACCAAGTGCAATCAGGATGTGAAAAAAATTCTGACCATCTCTAATTTTGAGCAACTCTTCACCATAGAGTAGCGGCGCAGGTAGGCATTCATGGTTGACGTGCCACTGAATATATTGATCGCGGATGATAATAAATCTGATCGCTTAATTCTGGCTGCCATCGTTAAAAAAATGGGGCATAAGGTGTGCGTCGCCGAAGATGGCGTGCAGGCAGTGGCGCAGTATCATAGCGAAAAACCCGATATTATCCTGTTAGATGTGATGATGCCCAACATGAACGGGCAAGAGGCCGCCGTAGAGATTAAATCCTCGGCCGGTGAAGATATGGTGCCCATCATTTTCCTAACCTCTCTGCAAGATGCCACCGACCTGGCCAAGTGCCTGGACAGCGGCGGCGACGATTTTCTTACCAAACCCTATAACAAGATTATTCTGCAAGCCAAGATTAATGCCTTCTCACGCATGTCCAAGATGCATTACATCTTACAACAACAGCGTAACCTCATCAGTGACCACAACGAACACATGGTGCACGAGCAAGAGGTGGCCAAGGCGGTTTATGACAACGTTACCCACGCCGGCTGCCTTAACTTACCCAACATTAAACATATGTTGTCGCCATTCTCTGTGTTTAACGGTGATGTATTGCTGGCGGCGCGCAAACCCTCGGGCAGCATGCATATTTTACTGGGAGATTTTACCGGTCACGGTTTGCCAGCCGCCATCGGCGCCATGCCCTTGGCCGAGATTTTTTATGGCATGACCGCCAAGGGTTTCTTAATGGATGACATCCTGCGAGAAATAAACAGCAAACTTAAAAAAATATTACCCATAGGTTACTTTTGCTGTGTGTGCATGGTGAATTTAAGTTTTAGAAAACAACAAATTGAAGTGTGGATGGGCGGCTTGCCAGATTTTTATTTATTGCGCCACGACACCGGGCAGGTTGAAAAACTCGCCTCTACTCATCTGCCGCTGGGGGTGTTGTCCAGTCAGGGTTTTGACAGCAAAACCCAACGCTACAGCCTGCGCCGCAACGACCGTTTGTTCATGTGGTCCGACGGCATCATAGAATCTCGCAACGACCAGGGAGACCTGTTTGGCGAAACCCGCCTAATGGATATTTTTAATGGTAATCAAGATCAAGAGCAGTTGTTTGATAACATAGTTAACACGGTGAACGAGTTCACTGGTGAGTCGGGCAAGGATGACGATACCACCTTACTGGAAGTGAAGATGGTGCCAGAAGCCGAAGTGGGGGAGGTGGACATAGACATGTCCCGCGGCATGATCACCGGCCCCACCGATTGGAACATGCGTTATACCCTGCGTGGCGATACCCTTAAAACCTTTAATCCCTTGCCGGTAATGCTGGGCATCCTTAGCGACGTGCCGGCTTTGCATGGATTGAGCGGGCAGCTTTATACGCTCATGGCAGAATTATTTTCCAATGCTTTTGAGCACGGGGTACTGGGTTTAAGCTCGGACTTAAAAAAAGACGCAAAAGGTTTTGCCGAATATTATGCCCAACGGGAGCTGGCCATGAAATCCATGGATGACGGCCAGGTGATGTTTGAATTTGATCATAGCCCCACCCAGGCAGGCGGTTTGTTAACCCTCACCGTCACCGACAGCGGTGGCGGCTTTGATTATGTGGGCAAACAGGCCAATCAGTTTAGCGATGCGGGCTACAGTGGCCGCGGCATACCGTTAATTGTGAGTATTTGTGATAGCCTAGAGTACTTGGGCCGGGGCAATATCGTGAAGGTAACCCTGTCGTGGAATGCTAAGGGACTGGAGGAATGAACATGGCGCGTTTAAACATGTCGCAAATAGATGAGCTGAAGGACTTAATGGAAGAAGCCTTTGCCGACCTGGTGGAAACCTATATTAGTGATTGTGAAGAAAAAATTACCCGTTTACGGGCCGCCATCGAAGCCAGCGATGCACCCTTAAGCGCCGAAATTTCCCACAGCTTAAAAGGCTCCAGTGCCAACATTTGTGCCGAAGATTTATCGGACTTGTTTAAGGCCATAGAAGACCAGGCGCGCCTGGATAATTTAAGCCAGATGCCCCAACCCTTCAGTGACGTTCAAGACGAATATCAGCGGGTAAAAGGGGCGCTACAAAATCTGCTGTAAATCATTTTTATAAATGGCCCAAGCATTGCAATTATGGAATAGGTTCCATTGTGATGAGTTGATTTGCCATGCCCAACATGCCTTTTTTTACCCTGCAAATTCCCACCCTGCCAGCCGCTGGCGTTCAGGGAAGTGCCCCGTCTTTACAAAATAACACGCAAACTCAAGCACTTAGCCCGTCCGGCCAACTTGATAACATGGGCTCTGGCGAGGGGGCGGCGGGCTCGTTTTCGCAAACCCTTAACGCCCAGTTACAAGTGCCGGTGTTGCCAGTGGGGCAAGAATTTGCCGCCATGCTGCCGCCTGCGGGTGCGTTGCAGGGGGAGCTGACCCAGCAGCAAAACCAGGATGATGCCAGCGCGCTAGAAGGTGCTTGGTCGGCGCTGCAACCCTTAATGAACGAGCCGCTGGCCAGCACGCCGTTGGACTTGCAGGATATACGGCGCCAGCGTGCCTTGAGTGAAAAACTCATGACACAAGCCAATCCGGTTGATGCAACACAAGCCCAGGCCGTGAATGCTGCCACCACCGCGACCTCCACCCTTAGCGACGCACAGTTACAAGGGGGCACGCAGGCTAACCAGGGCGCTCCCTTGCCGTTAACACCCGCCGCCAGCGCCATTGAGGTAGGCCAAGGGCGCGAGCAAACCCTGGCCCAAAATGTTAACGCTGTGCCCGCCTTTAGCCAAAAAGCCAAACCCGTGGACGGCGCTTTGCAAGACAGTGGCAAGGGCGTGGATGAATGGCTAAACAGTGAGTTGGAGGGAGAGCTGGCCATGAAAAACCTTCATGAAAAACCCCTGACGCTCACCACCAAAACCAGTTTGCAGCCCGACCTAATGCCGCCTCCGCCTCAGGCCCTGCCAAGCGAAGCCGCGCCAACAGTTAACTCTGATTTGGTCATGCAAGGCAGCACCGGCTTTACCAAAGAGTTGGCGGGGGCAGAGCCCCTGGGCCAGAAAAGCCCGCTGGCCAATACCGCAGCCGAGCCCGCACATTTTAAACTGGATGTGCCGCCCAATAACCCGCAATGGAGTGAACAAATTGCCAAGCGCATTGGCATCATGAGCAATGAGAATTTGCAAAGCGCTCGCATTCAATTAGACCCGCCGGAGCTGGGGGCGTTGGAAGTGAAGATAAAGATTCAAAATGACCATATGACAGTGGCCTTTAGCAGTGGCAATCAGCAGGTGCGCGAGGCACTGGAAGCTCAATCTCCAAGGCTTAGGGAAATGATGGAAGCGCAAGGGTTAAACCTGAGTGACGTAAATGTGTCGGATCAATCCAGTCAACAGGCTGGCACCGGCCAGGAGCAGGGTGAGCAAGGCCTGCAAGGGTCGTTGTCGGGAGTGGAGGCTGACAGTGAAAATGAAGAAGCCATGAGTGTTGAGGTGCAATCAGATTCGTTAGTGGATTATTTTGCCTAAACCCTCACAAATCACAGGCACGCTTTAATTAAAGGATCGGCCACGGGGTGGCCTCGTACGAGGGCAGCCCCTGCCCGATTCTTTTGGCAGCCCCTCGGCAATTGCTCCCTGTATTGCCCTACTGTTCTTACCTCTAAGCGACCCCACAGCCCAATCCCCCAATGTCGTCACCCTTGTCTACACTTACCCTAGCGCCATCTTTCAAACCGGCGCTAACTCCCCAAGCTCGCCGCGTGGCATAGGGCTTGCTAAACCTAGTACAGAAACCAAAAAGGTGACGTATGGCCGACGAAAAAGAATTGCAGCTGGATGCAGATGACTTAGGCGAATCCGGTGGTGGTAAGAAAAAACTGATCATCATCATAGTGGCCGCCGTTCTGGTGGTGGGCATAGGTGTGGGTGTGGGCCTGTTTTTAATGGGCGGTGATGACGCCGAGCCACAAGCCGAAGAGGCCAGCGAAGAGGTCATGGAAACCGTGGAGGCCAGCAAGGGCCCGGCCATTTACATTAAATTTAAACCACAATTTATAATTAACTTTCAGGTGGCCAATCGCCAACGTTATTTGCAAATCCACATGGAAGCCCTTACTCGCGACACCGAAGTGGCTGGCGCCATGGATATGCACAGCCCCATGATACGCAGTGCCATCATTAACTTATTAAGCTCTCAGGATTTTAAATTTTTACGCACCGCCGAAGGTCGCGCCAGTATTCGTGAAACCCTAACGGTGGAAGTGAACCGTCTGGTGAGTCAGGAGACCAGCATCGAAAACGGCGTGGAGCAGATTTTGTTTACTAACTTTGTCATTCAATAAAAATAATATGACAATTTTAATTTAGGTAGGAGTAAGTGTGCAAGATTTATTAAGCCAGGACGAGATTGATGCCCTCTTGCACGGGGTGGATGACGGTGACATCGAACCGGAGGAGCCGGAAGATGGCGATGGGGTCAAATCCTATGACCTCTCCAGCCAGGACCGCATTGTGCGCGGGCGCATGCCCACCCTGGAAATGATTAACGAACGATTTGCCCGCTATACCCGCATTAGCATGTTTAACTTCTTACGCCGTTCTGCCGATGTAGCCAGCGGCGGCATTCAAATTATGAAATTTGGCGAATACATTCACACTCTTTATGTGCCCACCTCGTTAAACCTGGTGAAAGTGCGTCCGTTGCGTGGCACCGCTTTGTTTATCATGGATGCCAAGCTGGTATTTAAGTTAGTGGATAACTTTTTTGGCGGCGATGGTCGCCACGCCAAGATTGAAGGGCGCGAATTTACCCCCACCGAATTACGAGTGGTGCAGGTGGTATTGAGTCAGGTATTTACCGACATGAAAGAAGCCTGGCACGCGGTGATGGATTTGGAGTTTGAATATTATGGCTCGGAAGTGAACCCGGCCATGGCCAACGTGGTGAGCCCCAGTGAGGTGGTGGTGGTGAGTTCGTTTCACATCGAACTGGATGGCGGTGGCGGCGACCTGCATGTGGCCATGCCGTATTCCATGATCGAGCCCATTCGCGAGGTGCTGGATGCCGGGGTGCAAAGTGATATAGATGAAGTGGATGAGCGTTGGGTGCAATCTTTGCAAGAGGATATACAGAACGCCAAAGTTCCCGTACACGGCACCATTTGCGAACGGGAAATTTCCCTGCGGGAAGTGGCGGCATTAAAGGTGGGGGATGTGATTCCGGTGGATATTCCAGAGAACTTTATCTTGCAGGCCAACGAGACCCCTATTTTTCGTGGTCAATTAGGGGTATCCAACGAGGCCCTGGCGGTGAAAATTATTGAGCCCATAGATCGAAAGTCTATTTCTGGCACCTCCAGTAATTTGACACTGTAGATCGCTTAACGCACGGCAAACTTTATAAAAACCAGTCATTTAAATAATTATAAACCCATGGTTGCATTATGAGTGATGAAGAAAACAACGAAGACGAAAAACCAAACGAAGAACCCGCACAGGATTCCTCCCAGGTAGATGCCGATGCTCTGGCTCAGGAAGTGGCTGACGGTGTAGGCGGTGGCGAAGACAGCGATGCCTTGGCCGATGAATGGGCGGCCGCCATGGAAGAGTCAGGTGACGACGGCGGCGATGGCGGTGACGACGTGCAACCGGCCCCCATGGAAGAGTTTGATGCGGCCGCCGCTCCCCTCAATAAAAGTTTTGAAATGAAAGAAGGGGCCCCGGAACTGGATGTGATTCTGGATATTCCGGTGAGCATATCCATGGAAGTGGGCAATACCCAAATTCCCATTCGTAACTTGTTGCAGTTAAACCAGGGCTCGGTGATTGAGCTGGATCGCCTGGCGGGTGAACCGCTGGATGTATTGGTGAACGGCACGTTAATCGCCCACGGCGAGGTGGTGATGGTGAACGACAAATTTGGTATTCGCTTAACCGACGTCATTAGTCAGAGTGAACGCATTCAGCGACTAAAATAGTCGCTCAT
>MAAD01000210.1 GCA_002162985.1 Bermanella sp. 47_1433_sub80_T6
CAAGATGGAATGTTTGTTCACCACTAGGGTGTCGTACACATCCAAGTTTTGCGCACCGGCACAACCCTCTATACTCTCCAGCAGTACACAAGTGGCCTCTATGCTATCCAGGGCGCTGATGATGCAACTCTTGTAGCCCACCTCAGTATGAATCGCCGCTAAATCACCAATATCCAGCTCACTCATGATAGTGGCCACGTCACCTGCCAAAAAAACGTCAGCATTGCAGGGCTCAATAAAGTGCGCCGCTGCCACCACGTGTAAAATATCCACCACGTCTGAATCAGCCAAATCCAGAGTAGCCGAGGCATCCACCTCAAGGTCGAGCATTTTTCTGAGCAACAGGTGAAACAAGGAGATGTCATCATCCGTCCAGCCAATGTCTTCAATGGCACCGTGGGGGCTGGGGATATCTGTGGATAATAATATTTCATGTTGGGAGTGGACATCCAGTTCTGGCATGACCACGTTGACTTGCTGGACCCCAGTGCCGGCCACATCTGCCAGGCGCCATCTTAGGGGGTGTTTTGCTAGTTGTGTCATAGTCGGCCTCCGTTATTCTTGCCGCTTCACACGCTGGGCGAAGTAAAATCACTGCCCGAGGATCAAACCCCATAAACTCATAATATGGGGTTATATTAATGTTCTCAAACGTTTAAACACCCTCTTATTAGCTACTACTAACTACCTTATCCATCAAATATCCTTAAGTATAGTCAAGCTTTAGAGGTTATAATTATAACGATTACGTTTTTAAATGGATTTATCACCTAGGGCCCCTTATGCAACACATGCAAAGTACCTTCCGTTTTGTCATATCCGCCGTTATTTTTTTAGCCCTTGGGGCCTGTGCCTCGTTACCGGATGATAAAAATCTAAAGAGCCATGCCCAGTCTGTGGCCACTACCAGTAAATTGTCCAGCGCCTCTTTATTACAGCGCGCAAAACTAAAAATACAAAAAGGCAAGAGTGAAACCTTAAGCCTGTACGCCCCTAGCTACTTCGAGAATGCTCGCAACAGCTATCAAGAGGCCCGTGAGGCCTATAAAGAAAAAGATGACGACGACACCATAAAAGAACTCACGCAATTAAGTATCGAATATATCAACTCTGGTTTACGCAATAAAAAAGTGGTGAAGGACACCCTCAAGAAGAGCCTTAAACATCGCCAACTATTGCTCACCCTTAAAGCCAATAAACACTTTCCTCAGGCATTCAATACAGTTGAAGAACATTTTTTAGAGCTGGTAAAATCCATCGAACAACGAAAACTGGATGCCGCTCTTACGGCTCAACGCGAAGTATTAAAAGAGATGAGCAGCCTGGAAGTAAAAACCATTGGGTTCACTCACTTATCAAAAGCAGAGGAGATGTTAAACAAGGCCCAGCAACTGGATGCCCAGGAATTGCTACCCAAAACCCTCCAGCAAACCATCAACAAGTTAGCAGCGGCGCGTTTGTTTATTGGTAAAAACCCCAGAAAAAAATCCAAAATTAAGAAAATTACCCGCAGCAGTGTCTTTGCCAGCCAACGACTTTATTACCTGGCGCGCCACGCCAAGCGCCTGGAGGACATGGAAACATCCAACATTGAAAAGTCGGTGTTATTGCATGAAGAGCAGTTACAGCGGGTTAGTAGCGCGGCCAAGCTAGGGGATGTGGGCAATCTTTCGTTTACCGATCAAAGCATCGTATTGTCTGAGCAGTTAAGCAAATTAATGGCAAAAAACAAACATGCAGGAAAGTCATCTAATAAGATCACAGCCAAGGAATTGGACAAGTGGAAACGCAAGGTGGTGCTGTTGCAACGAGAAGTGAAACGCTTGCGCAAAAAGCTAAAGCAATAAGGCAGTGAGCCCCATGATTAGCCATTCATCTGGGTGAGTAGCTCCTGGCGAGAGGCGATCATGGTTTTATAGGTTTTCATCAAACTGAAGCGATGGGGTGCTTCTTCTACTTGCAGGCGCTTAAGCTGACTTTCCAGCTTGGCTATTTCATTTTGCAGACGAGACACAATTTCCTGATTGCTGCCATCACCCCGTAAACGATAACTTTCTTGCGCCATCCCATATTCCCTATGTGCCAATGTTCAATCAGGCCATATTACCAGTTTCAGCAAAAATAGGTATGCCAGTTTCCGACAAGTGGCGTAAGACATTGCTTACAAGGTAAATGGGCACTCACAAAAAGTTACATTACCATGCCTGGCTGGACGAGTGTTAGCCAGCACTGTAGGAACAATAGCCAGGGTATGCACATAGGTTTATAATGCGCCCCTTAAAATTATTAGAGCATGGTGATATCCGTGGCGAAGAAGTTGTACATCAAGACCCATGGTTGTCAGATGAACGAATACGATAGCTCCCGCATGGCCGACCTTTTGGGGGAATCCCATGAGATGGAGCTAGTGGACACTCCGGAAGAAGCGGACGTATTACTGTTGAATACCTGCTCTATTCGCGAAAAAGCCCAGGAAAAAGTCTTCCATCAGCTGGGCCGCTGGAACAAACTCAAAAAGAAGAACCCCGACCTGGTCATAGGTGTGGGTGGCTGCGTGGCCAGTCAGGAAGGAGAAGCCATTCGTAAACGTGCCCCCCAGGTGGACATGGTATTTGGCCCCCAGACCCTGCACCGCCTACCGCAGTTTGTGGATGCCAGCGCCAACAAGATCCCGGTGGTGGACGTGACTTTCCCCGAAATTGAGAAATTTGATCACCTGCCCGCTCCTAAGGTAGAAGGCGCCTCGGCATTTGTCTCCATCATGGAAGGCTGCAGCAAGTACTGTACTTTCTGTGTGGTGCCTTACACTCGCGGCGAAGAAGTTAGCCGCCCATTTAGCGATGTGATGGTAGAAATTCAGCAACTGGCCGATCAGGGTGTGCGCGAGGTCAACCTGCTGGGCCAGAACGTCAACTGTTATGAAGGGCACACCGACGATGGTGACGTCATGGATCTGGCCGACGTGATCACCGCCGTGGCCGAGGTGGACGGCATCGACCGCATTCGCTTCACCACCAGCAACCCGTTGGAATTTAGCGACAGCCTCATTCAGGTGTTTGCCGAGGTGCCTGAATTGGTGAGTCACCTGCATTTACCGGTACAAAGTGGCTCCAACAAAATTTTGGCGGCCATGAAGCGCGGTCACGAAGTGGATATGTACATCGAAAAAATCCGCCGCATCCAACAGGTGCGCCCAGACATCAGCATTAGCTCGGACTTCATCATCGGCTTCCCGGGAGAGAGCGAACAAGATTTCCTGGATACCATGAACCTCATCGCTGAAATTGGCTTCGATACCTCTTTCAGCTTTGTCTACAGCCCTCGCCCGGGCACACCTGCGGCCGAGCTAGAAGACGATACCCCAATGGACACCAAGAAGCAGCGCCTGCAAATACTGCAAGACCGCATCACCCAAAATGCCCAGCAAATTGGCCGTCGCATGGTGGGCAAGGTAGAAACCATCCTGGTAACCGGGGTTTCCCGCAAGGATCCGGGCAAGCTCATGGGCCGCTCCGAGAACAACCGCTCGGTTTACTTCCCCTGTGACGACCAGAGTTTGATTGGCAAGTTTGTTAAGATCAAGATTGAAGACTCCCTCACCAACAGCCTGATTGGTCGCTTATTATTGGAAGACGGGGTGTTTTAACACCTCCCTTTCATAGCGACTTTACTCCCAGTTGTGGACATAATAACTAGATGACAACCGCCAACACGCGTACTGCCCAAAGTGAGTTCTATCTGGAGCCAGAGGATGCTCGCCGCCTGTCTAACCTGAGCGGCCACCTGGACAGCCACATCAAGCAAATCAGCAAGCACTTTCAAATTAGAGTGTTTAACCGTGGCAACCATTTTAAGGTAGCCGGTGAGGCACGTAGCGTGGATCATGCCACGCAAATTATTCAGCGCCTGTATCGCGAGACCCATAACGGCACCGACATCACCAGTGAGCTGATTCACCTGTTGTTGCAAGAAGCCGATATCGATATCGCCTATAACAAACAACACAGTGATGAGGGACACCACAAACCCGTGGTATTGCGCACCCCCAAGCTGATCATCAAACCCCGCGGCCCCAACCAGCAGAACTACGTGCGCTCCATCATCAAAAATGACATTAATTTTGGCATCGGCCCAGCCGGTACCGGCAAGACCTATTTGGCGGTGGCCTGTGCGGTAGAAGCCTTGCTGCGTGATGACGTGCAAAAAGTCATCCTGGTGCGCCCGGCGGTGGAAGCCGGTGAAAAACTCGGATTCTTGCCTGGGGATTTAGCCCAGAAAATAGACCCCTACTTGCGCCCCTTGTACGACGCCCTCCACGAGATGCTGGGCTACGACAAGGTCACCAAACTGCAAGAGCAGAACATCATAGAAATTGCGCCCTTGGCCTATATGCGTGGTCGCACCTTAAGCAACGCCTTCGTGATTTTGGATGAAAGCCAAAACACCACCAAAGAACAAATGAAGATGTTTTTAACCCGTATCGGCTTTGGCACGAAAGCGGTGGTGACCGGAGACATCACTCAAGTAGACTTGCCACGCGGCACCCGCTCCGGCCTTGCCCATATTATGCATGTATTAAAAGACGTGGACGGCATAGGGTTTACCCAGTTTGCCAATAAAGATGTGGTACGCCACCCCTTAGTGCAGCGCATCGTGGATGCTTACGACGTACACGAAGCCCAAGTGGCAGCGCAAAATTTAAAGAAAGAAATGGAACAAAAATCGGGCGGATCTCAATCATGATTACCATAGACATGCAGATTGCCAGCGAGCATAAAGAACTGCCTAACCAGCAACAACTCACCTTGTGGGCACAGACCGCCCTGCAAGGGTTAAAAGATCAGGCTGAGTTAAGCATTCGTATCGTGGATGAAAGCGAAAGCCAGCAACTGAACCTGGAATACCGCGGCAAGGACAAACCGACTAATGTGCTGTCCTTCCCTTTTGAAGTGCCCGAGGCGCTGGTAGGACTGGATGAGGTGGGCCACCTCATTGGCGACCTCATCATCTGTGCCCAGGTTGTGGCCGAAGAAGCCAAACAGCAGAACAAGCCACTCATGCATCATTGGGCGCACATGGTGGTACACGGCTGCTTGCATTTGCTGGGGTACGACCATATAACAGATGAAGAGGCGCAGGTAATGGAAGACCTGGAGCGCATCATTCTTAGCAAGCTAGACATTAGCGACCCCTATCTTCTGGATGAAGAGTGATAATTGAAAAATCATAACTGAACAGTAATTATTAAAAAATAGTTACCCCACATTAATCACCGAATGAGACTATGAAAGAGCGACCGAAAACTTCTGTATTTGGCTGGCTAGCCAACTTGAATATCTTCAAGGGCAATCCCAAAAGCCGCAAAGAAATTAAACACCTGTTGCGTGAAGCGCAGGAACGCGAGCTGGTGGACAGCGATGCCCTCTCCATCATGGAGGGCGCCATTCAGGTGGCAGACATGCAGGTGCGCGAGATTATGATTCCGCGCTCACAGATGGTGTGCGTCAGCATCGATCAAAAGCCCAAGGAATTTTTAGCCAGCATCATAGAATCCGCTCACTCTCGTTTTCCAGTATTGGGTGAAACCGAAGATGATGTACTGGGCATATTACTGGCCAAGGATTTACTGGACCTAGTACTGGAAGAAAATACCGATAACTTTCGCATTAAAGACATCATTCGCCCGGTGACGTTTGTGCCGGAAAGCAAACGCCTAAATGTATTGCTTAAAGAGTTCCGTGCCACTCGTAACCACATGGCCATAGTGATCGATGAGTACGGCGGTATCGATGGCCTAGTGACCATCGAAGATGTGCTGGAGCAAATTGTGGGCGACATTGAAGACGAACATGATTTTGACGAAGAAGAAAATTTCATCAAACAAATTGATGACAATACTTTTATGGTAAAAGCCCTCACTCCCATCGATGACTTTAATGAGGTCTTCGACTGCCAATTTTCAGAAGACGAGTTTGATACCATCGGCGGCATAGTGGTAGAAAAATTCGGCCGCCTGCCCGACTGTGACGAAAGCATTAATATAGGCCCGTACAATTATAAAATTGCCAACGCCAACAGCCGACAAATACACTTATTAGAAGTGACTCGCATCGAGCAAACCGGTTAATCCAGGCCCGCTAACAGCGGGATAGAATAAGAAGAATATTTTGCAAACAACGACCTTTACACGCTCATTTTCATGGATAAGTCGACCTGGTTTTCCAGGTCATTTTTTTGCTTTATTGTGCGGTGCCATACTGCCATTTAGCTTTGCCCCTTATTCCATATGGCCGCTGCAATTTGTGGCGGTGGCGTTATTTTATGCCTCCCTTAAAAATTTAAGCCCACGCCAGGCTCTGTGGCGCGGGTGGTGGTTTGGTTTAGGCACTTATGCCGCCGGCGTCAGCTGGGTGTATGTGAGCATACATGTGCACAGCCACACCCCGGCGGTACCGGCGTTTTTCATGACCCTGTTTTTTGTGGCCGGGTTGGCGTGGTTTTTCGCCGCCATGAGTTACAGTTTTCAGAAATTTTTTAGCCAACAAAAATATGCCTTCATTGCCTTTGCCTGTACCTGGTTATTGTTTGAATGGAGTCGCAGTTGGTTTTTAACCGGCTTCCCCTGGTTGTATTTGGGAGACGCTCACATCAATACCCCTCTTAAGGGTTTTGCCCCTGTATTAGGTGTGTATGGCATCGGCTTCATGGTGACGTTAAGTGCGGCGTTGGTTCGCGATTGGACCTGGTCCACCCAACTGAAAAAAGGTATGGCGCTATTAGCCGCCCCATGGGTATTAGGTGCCTGTCTGTCCTTAATGTCTTGGACGCAGAGCGTTGAAAACGGCGACATTCAAGTGGTAGCCATTCAAGGCAACATCCCTCAGGAGCGCAAGTGGTTAGCGGAAGAGATCTACCCTACGTTGGAGAAATATCGCAGCGCCAGTGAAAAAAACTGGCAAGCCGATTTAATCCTCTGGCCCGAGACCGCCATTACCGTGTTGCATCATCAAGCCAAGGAATATTTAAAGTATCTTGATGAAGAAGGGCAAAAAAATAACAGTACTCTAATTACCGGCATCCCCTATCAACAGGGGCCAGACGAGCACTATCCAGGGGCATATCACAACAGCATTTTAGCTTTAGGTGAAGGCAGCGGTTTATACCACAAGCAAAAACTGGTGCCCTTTGGCGAGTACATGCCACTGCCTGATAGCTGGCGCCCGATGATTGAATTTTTTAATATCCCCATGTCAGAATTTAGACCCGGCTCGGATCAGCAATCGCTATTGCAAGTAACCAGCGAGACGACGGCTTACAGCATTGCCCCCTTCATTTGTTATGACGTGGCCTACCCTGACTTTGTGGCCCAGTTGGCCCGTGACAGTGGCTTGATGATCACCATCAGCAACGACGCCTGGTTTGGCAGCAGCATTGGCCCCAAGCAACACTTAGGACTGGCTCGCATGCGTGCCCTGGAAAATGGTCGCTACCTGTTGCGCAGCACCAACACCGGCATCACCGCATTAATTGATCATCGGGGAGACATAGTGGCGAGCCTGCCGCAGTTTGAATATGGTGTTTTGAAAGCCCAGGCCCAGATCATGAGCGGCAACACCCCGTTTAATATTTGGGGTAGCTGGCCGCTGCTGATATTTTGTTTTGGTTTTTTAGGCTGGCTGACTTATCTAAAACGCCAAAACCAGCCCCAGAATAATGACGCCAGTGAGCAACAGGTTTAGTAAACTGCTAGGCCAGCTGCAACCTGGCCAGTTCGTTTTGATTGCGTAACGCATCGGCTTTACTGGCAAATAATTGAATATCGTTTGGGGTGATAAGAATAACCTTGTCATCCTTCAAACCCACAAATCCCGCCCTATATTCGCTGACAAATCCCTGTTCGCTTAACTCAAGGCAGCCCGCCCCGGTTAAATCCACCAGCTCCATGAGCCCGTTGCCCAGTTCATCATTGATTACCATGGCATTTTTATAGAGTGCCAAGAAGTCCTGATGCAATACCAAAACCAGGCCATTGGAAAAACTTAACCATTGTGTGCGCGCCTGAGTGCCTGTGGCGAAATACTCACATTTTTTTATGATGTCGGAACTGCCCGATAAAATCATGATTCAACCCGTTAACCATTTTTGCCCCAGTTTACTACATGCTGGAGATATAGTTGGCCAAAGGTTCGATTTCGTCCTGATTAATCGCCCGCATGATTTTAACCATGGGCGAGTTTGAACGGGTTTTATCACCGTGTTTAAAGGCATTAAGGGTTTTCAGCAAAAAGGCCTTTTTCTGCCCCGCCAGACGCGGCAAGTCTTTATTGCCCAAACCGGTTTCCCCATGGCAGGCAAAACAGAAACTCTGGTATCTTTTTCTACCCTGTACCGAACCCTCATGACTGTCACTCACCGCCACCTTTCTGGACGCAAAGTATAAGGC
>MAAD01000173.1 GCA_002162985.1 Bermanella sp. 47_1433_sub80_T6
CCCTTGGTATGGGCGATTAGGCCGAAGCCACAGTTATCTTTAAAGTCACCTGGTGTGTACAGACCTTTATTCATAGACGCTCTCGATAATTCTTTAAAAATCAATACCTTAGAGGGCTCTTAGGGGCCGTTTCAGTGGTTTTGAACATACAAAAGGGTGCTTATTCTACACGCAGGAGGGCTTTAGCTCAAATAATTCGGCTTTGGAGGGGGTTTATCCTGTTTAACGATGGGTATTTAGGGGATTATGAACTGGCGAATATCCTCCTGTATTTTGCTCACCGGACGTATCCACGGGCGGCTCTTTAGCTTGCGTCCAAGACTGGATGCCTCACTGTTAGCACTATTCTTATTATTAAATGGACCATAGACCACCACGAACCAGGGCTGCCCCTTGTATTTGGTTTGATAGACACTGAGTTTGTCGCCATTGAGCTCTCGCTCAAAGCGCGTCATAAAAGCCTTGGCACTCTTCTCACTGCGAACGCCCAGCAACTGCAATACATATTCGTTGGGCGAGGCCGTTAACAGTGGATGTGATTGAGGCTGCTTTGATTTCGCTGAAATCGCTTGCGACGCTTTTTTATTGATGGCGAGGGACTGCCGGGCTTGCGGTGTTTTAACCTTCAGTTCGGTCGCGGTAATTTGTGGGGTATTGTCCGAATCACTGGACTTTGGAAGGGTGAGCTGCTCATTAATATTTAATTTTTGCCCTACCAATGCCTGCGAGTCCACAGCACTAGCTTTAGCAATCTTTTCCAACCCGTCATTAGGTGTCTCTTGCGGTGATTGCAGAGATTTCTGCTCAAGTAATAGCGCAATAACATCTTGGGGGGCAGCAACCTGAGCTTCTTCCTGATACAGAAAAGAAAACACTAAAGCCACACCAATGAGCACTATGGCCGCCACATGACCCAGGGGGAAGCGCGCACTGAGTCTTTGCTGCTGTTCTTTCTCAATATCCAGCAACTCTATTAATTTGCCAGGCAGCCCATTGCTTAATAACCATAATTGATGAATTTTCTGCTCACTTAATGGCTGTTCATTGACGCCAGCTTGCTTGAATAACTCGCTAATAAATTGGGATAATTCGGCTTCAGACAGGGGCTGTAAATCAATCTGGTGATATAACTTCTCAGCCTGAAGCTCTTGCTGCAGCTCGGTTAATTTCACCTGCATAGCGGTATCACCGCACAAAACAAGGTGCCAGGATTCTTGTTTGCCGGACAACGCAACCAAAAGGGTCAACGCTGGGGCATCTAATAAATGAGCATCATCCACTAACACGTGCAGATTGGTATCTTGGGTAGTTTGTTCGATGGCCGCAAGAGTGGCTGCACACTTTAATTGTGACGCCAAAAACACAATAATGGATTGCTCATCCGAGTGTTCTAGCGCATCAAAATAGAAAACGAGTGAATGGGCAGCAAGCCGATCTTTAGCCACTGAAAGTAAGGATGATTTACCGGTATTCGATTCACCGGACAACAGCACAACGAGTGAACTAAATTGCTGCACATGCAGCAACATATCCAGCTGCTGAACTCGCTCACCTATGTGAATAAAGGTAGGAGAGGCATGGTGAACTTTATTCATCTTGCCTCCATTATTATTA
>MAAD01000066.1 GCA_002162985.1 Bermanella sp. 47_1433_sub80_T6
CGAAAAGAAAAACAAGGTCTGGCTTGAACGTGAAGAAGTGATCGGTTTTGAAGTGGATGAATCTCTTATTGATGCAACTCCAGCCGATAAACCCATGGCGGCGCCAGAAGGCACGGGCAAAAAAAAGGCTAAGAAAAAACGCCAAAACCTAAATGCCGATATTTGGGGTGGTTTTACTGGCTCTGACTAAAAGGCAAACTTTGCTTTAACGCTGTAGTCCTGAGTGTTAAGTTCATGTTGTGTTCATGTATGCGACGTGAACATGGTTTGCCTGTGTATAGGCGGGGTTAGCTCAGTTGGTAGAGTGTCAGTTTCCCAATCTGGAAGTCGCGGGTTCGATTCCCGTACCCCGCTCCATTTTTTTGTGATGACAGTGGGCAATACTAGTTCAGGGAATAGCGAGTTATAAATGAAAAATTTAATTCTAATAGCTGTTGTTATATTGGTATTTCAGAAATGGGATTCCATTAATAACTTTATGAGCCCTCCGCCAGATTATGCCGCGGCCCATGATGGTAAGGTCATTCTTTATGCAACCTCTTGGTGTGGTTATTGTAAAAAAACCAGGAAGCTATTAGATGAGAATAGAATTGATTACTTTGAATATGATATTGAGAAATCTCAAGAAGGTAAAAGTCAGCACAAAAGGCTAGGGGGTAAAGGCATACCGGTACTGCTTATTAATGGTGAGGTGGTAAAGGGGTATAACCCAGCTAGGATTCTTGAGCTGACAAAAAGAACATAGCACAGCGCCATATATTGCTTTTTGCCTAAGCGCACAAAACAAGCCTGATGCCGCAGGCGTTACAAATGTAAAGGTAAGAAGATTCGTGAAACAAAAATATCAAATTAGTACTATGGCTAAGTCATGAATCGATTCGATCGAGTAACCTCGCTGTTACTTTTGTTGCAAACACGATCGGTTGTTACCGCACAATTTCTCGCAGAACATTTTAATGTTTCTGAGCGCACCATCTACCGTGACATAAGAACTCTTGAAAATGCCGGTGTGCCCATAGGCGCCGAAGCAGGGGTTGGTTATTTTCTTGAAAAAGGTTATCGCTTACCACCGGTCAGCTTCACCCTGGATGAAGCCGCCTCCTTGTTGCTTGGGGAGAAACTGCTGGTGGCTAGTCTTGATGCCAATTCATTGCAAGATTTCAAACAGGCGCTTAACAAAGTTAGAGCGGTTATTGATACCTGTGACAAAGACTACCTAAGCTCGTTTGATGCCGATATAGAAGTGCTGCCCACCGGCAGCCATTTTCCCATTGATGGTGTAAATCCGCACGATCAAAACCAAAACACATCTACCGTTACTGACCAGGGTGTTCTACAGGGGCAGGGTGCCACACACAGTGGTGACCGCTGGTTGCGAGAATGTAGAGCCGCGCTGGTACGCCGCCAAGTCATTGAGATTGATTATGCCGCCCTTAGTAGTAACCGCCATAGCACGCGGACTATCGAGCCCATTGGATTGTTTTATTACAGCTGGCACTGGCATCTTATTGGGTGGTGCCGTTTACGTGAAGCCTATCGGGATTTTCGCCTCGATCGTATTCACGCCCTTGTGCCACAGTCCGAACAGTTTGCACGGCACAGCAGGCTAACCCTACAACAATACCTTAATGAGCAACCCGGGCGGGATGAGCTGCAGGAAGTTGAATTGTTTTTTGGTTTAGAGGCGGCGCGCTTTGTGGGTGAACAACGTTATATGTTTGGGTTTGCGGATGAGGAGCGGCAAGCGGATGGTGTGAAAATGCGATTTTTAACCCCAGTGCCCGAATACATGGCCCGCTGGTTACTGCAGTACACAGATGATGTTGACGTGATTAAAGGCGACTCCATTAAAAAGGCGCTACAGCGGTTCTCGGCGCAACTGGCTGCGCACTGGAATGGCTAGTTTTGTGTAATGCGTGATCAATTAAATCCCTCCTGACATAGGGTTGTCAGTACCCAGTGTCACCATTGGTTCAACGGTTAAACGCCGTTCAGAAATGCCCGGAACTGCTTTGGGCAAATGAATCAATGGTAACAAGCTATGAAACGTACACCCATCAATCCATGGTCCTGGTCACTGAATGTGGGCTATCACCAAGCCGAACTACTTGAGGGCAGCAAGCGTCAATTAATCTGCGCGGGACAGACCGCCGTCGATGCCGAAGGCAACCCGCAACACCTGGAAGACATGCGCAAACAAATTAGGCTTGCCCTGGACAATCTAGAGGCTGTTTTGCGCGGCGCCCATATGGGCCTTGCTAATATCACACGGCTTAACATCTATACAACAGATGTGGACGAGGCTATGAAGCACTTCGATGTATTTGGAGCCCGCTTTGGGCCGATTAACGCCGCGCCTCCCATGACCCTGTTGGGTGTTACCCGGCTTGCTATCCCTGGGCTCATGTTCGAAATTGAGGCCACCGCTGCCGACTAGCCTGTGAGGGCTCGAGGGCAGCGTCTGACCCTTAGAGCCCTTACCCCCAACTCAACGTCTGCTAGTCTGTAATAATAACAGGAGTGGCAGTCATGAAGGGTCATGGGTCTTATGAGTTAAAAGTCATTAACCGAGTGTTGATCGCTAAAATCATTGGTGCCTGGAATAAAGAAGAAGGTGAAAAATATTTTAGTGAATTGAAAAGAATCACTCGCGACCTTATTCAATCCCCCTGGGCTATGGTGGTGTACATTGACGAATGGCAGTTGGGAACCCCGGGCAGCGATGAAGTTACCCTTGAATTAATTCAATGGCTGGCGAGTCATAAATTACAACTAGTCGCCGAAATATACAGCCCAAACGTTCTAAAAAAAATGCATATACAACGCATGGTGAACAGTTCGAAATCTGACATTAATCGCCAGTATTTTTCAGATGACAAAGATGCCTTTTCCTGGCTGGAAACACAGGGATTTAGTTTGAATTCCGACTAACCAAGCTTGCATGGTACTTTAAATCCAAGCGAAAAAATGCAAGACCTGCCACCACAGCCGTTACTTAATTAAGTATTGAAAAGAAAGCGGTTGAGAATCTGGCATAATCCTCAAACTGCGGCATATGCCCCAGACCTGGTAATTCATATAGCTTGGAGTTTTTAATTTTTTCCTGAGCCTTTAAACCAAGGATTTGATACTGGCCAAGTTTATAGCTCACGCCATCTTTCTTCCAACCCCTGCCAGGTCCTGTACGGTCTCTGGTGCCAATAATAAGGTGAGTAGGGGTAGTTATTTTTGACAGCAATGGATTTATATCTTCCGAGAAAATAGGGCCGTAGGTTAAAGCATTATTCCAGGCAACGATATTCCAATCATTGCTATTTAACCAGCCTTTATAGGGGGCTAGTAAACGTTCATATTCTGGGGTCCATTTTCCAGCGTAGTAATTTTTCTTTTGATAATTCCTTATTTTCTCAATTGATTTATTAACCTCTCGGCCATAGAAGAAACCAGGATCTTTATATTCAACATAGTCCAGATAGGGCTCCAAGCCTATGGGGTTAATCAGCACCAGCTTATCTACCGATTTTGAATAAAGGTAAGCCATATTAACCGCAAGCATGCCGCCCATTGAATGACCCACCACCGTGTATTCATCTATACCCAGGTTATCCAAAAGAAGTTTGGTGTTTAATGCTAGCTGTGAAAAACTATACTGATAATAAGACGGTTTGGATGATTTACCAAAACCAATTTGATCGGGGATAATCACCCTATAACCACGTTTAACCAGATCTTTTGCTATGCGCTCCCAGTAATATCCAGAAAAGTTCTTACCGTGTAACAGTACAGCGACTTTTTCAGTTCTATCACCACCAATATCCATGTATCTCATCTTCAATGTTTGATTTTGTGATTGAAGATTAAAAACGTTAACGTCAAATGGATAGCTAAATGAAGAAAGCTCTTTATCAAAAACAGTTTGAGGTTGCTTGGTCTGAATTGAACAAGCTGAAATCAGCATAACCAGCAGGGTGACTGAGACTAACTTTAACATTATTATTCCGTTTAGGTTCAACATAGGTGCCTAATATAGCCTAAGAGTTTAGACAGGTGAACTGCATTCCAGTGTGGTTATATAAAAGTGGGTAAGTTATGGAGTTGAGTTCTTGGCTTTCACTAATCTTGTTGTTTAGCGCTATTAAATGGCGGTTATTACTTCATTCATCTATCTTTAGTAGCGTGTGTCGCTGTTTATTGTTCATGCCTACAATACGGTGGATTTAAAGTGCCTGACAAAAACGCCAACTTAGAGCGAATCAACGACATCTTTGTTGCGGTGCAAGACATGGCAAAAATAGGTGGCTGGGAAGTAGACTTGGTGAACGGTACCTTGTTTTGGACCGAAGAAACGTACCGGGTTCATGATACTTCTCCAGAAGAATATTCCCCCACCCTTGAAAGCGCCATTAATTTTTATGCCCCGGAATGGATTCCTGTGATTACCCAGGCATTAGAAACCGCCATCGAAACCACGTCTGGCTTTGATTTGGAACTGGAATTAATAACGGCTAAAGAAAGACGAATATGGGTGCATGCTTACGGCACGACCGTTGTGGCAGATGGAAAGGTAGTTAGGGTGTTAGGGGCCTTCCAGGATATATGTGAAAAGAAACGAAATGAACAAAAAATACTTGAACTTAATGAAGGGTTAGAAAATAAAGTTAGTTTAAGAACCAAAGAACTGGAGGTGTCACTTAGCAATTTAAAAGAGTCCCAGAGCAAGCTCATAGAATCAGAAAAAATGTCGGCGTTAGGCGGATTGGTTGCGGGGGTTGCTCACGAAATTAATACCCCCCTTGGCATAGGCGTTACTGCGGGCTCAATTTTATCTGACATCACCCACCAGTTTAAGAAAGCATATGAAACTAATACACTCACCCGGCCCATCACTGAGGATATTATTGCCAGGCTAGACGATTCATCTGCCTTGTTAGGGGTTAATTTGCAACGGGCCGCTAAATTGATTCAAAATTTTAAACAGGTTGCGGTAGATCAAAGCAGCGAACAGAAACGTGAATTTGAACTTAAAGACTATCTTGATACATTAATTCAAAGTTTAAGATCGGAGTTGAATAAAGGTGATCACACGGTGGTGATTGAATGTGATCAAGACATAACATTGAATAGCTATCCGGGGGCCATTGCACAAGTCATTACCAACTTGGTTATAAATTCAGTTATGCATGGATTTAAGGGGAAATCTGAAGGTGTTATTAAGATCAAGTTGGCATTGATTAAAGAAGAGGTACAGATCGATTACCACGATAATGGTTCCGGTCTAAATTTGACGCAAAGGGGTAAAGTATTTGACCCCTTTTATACCACAGCGCGCTTTACTGGTGGGTCTGGTTTGGGCATGTCAATTTGTTACAACCTGGTGATCTCTACTTTAGGGGGCGAAATCAGCTGCCTTAATTCACTAGAAGGGGCTCATTTTAATATTACTCTCCCTTTGGCTTTCTAATTTTTCCAGCAAATAAACTCGCCAACGATCTACAGGCCTATTACCATACAGCTGACTTAATTTAATAAAGTATTAATGTATGACTCTTCCTCCTTGCCCAATATGTAAATCTGAATTTGTTTACCAAGATCAAAGCCTGTTAATCTGCCCTGAATGTGCCCATGAGTGGAACCCGGAAGAGCCAGATGAAGATGCCCTAATCGTTAAAGATGCCAACGGCGCACTATTAGCCGAAGGGGATAAGCTTACGCTTATTAAAGAC
Source organism: Bermanella sp. 47_1433_sub80_T6 (assembly GCA_002162985.1). Classification (GTDB taxonomy): domain Bacteria; phylum Pseudomonadota; class Gammaproteobacteria; order Pseudomonadales; family Oceanobacteraceae; genus Bermanella. The sequence goes on from MAAD01000066.1 coordinate 5,724, forward strand.
CTTAAAATTAAAGGCAGTTCACAGGTGCTTAAAATTGGCACTAAGGCCGTTATAAAACGAATCGTAGAGGGCAAAGACCATCAACTTGATTGCAAGGTAGATGGTGCAGGGGAAATGATGATTACGGCTAAGTTTGTTAAAAAAGCTTAAGACTTCTTTTTGAATTTAGCCGGTTAAGGTTAAGGGGATATTCTATTGTTTAGGGCTGCTGCCTGGTAGCCGCAATCACAATCTCACGTATGCATACATTTTGTGGTTGTTGGTAGGCATACAAAATACTGGCTGCAATGTCTTCTGGTTTGATGGCCCCGCCCATATCCGTTTTCCAATCTTCGTAACCGTTTTTAATCTCCTGTGATGTGGTATGGGATAACAGTTCGGTTTCTACCGCTCCTGGTGCGATGGTGATCACGCGTACATTATCCACCGCCACTTCTTCTCGCAGGTTTTCGCTAATGGCGTGCACCGCAAACTTGGTGCCGCAGTAAGCGGCATGATTGGCAAAGGTTTTACGCCCGGCTACCGAGCTCACATCTATGATAGAGCCTTGTTGCCTGGCCTTCATGCCGGGTAATACTGCATGAATGCCGTTGAGCACACCCAAAACATTAATGTCGAACATGGCCTGCCATTCTTGTGGGGCCTGGCTATCCAGTTGGCCCAACTGCATCAAACCCGCATTGTTTACCAGGCCATCCACCGGGCCATACAAGGTTTGTGCTTCGCTAATGGCGGCTTTTATGTCTGCCAAGTTACGAACATCCACCGATTTGCACAGGGTGTTGGGTAACGCCAGCGCCTCAGTTTGCTGGGTGCGGCGCGCCAATAACAGCAGTGGGTGGCCTGCCAAGCTAAAGGCTTTGGCGGTGGCTGCGCCTATGCCTGAACTGGCGCCGGTAATAACGATTAATGATTTCATGGGTGACCTCTGGGGTAGTGATGAGTTCGAGGTCTATTTTAATTATGCTATTGTTTTAATAAATAGGCGTAAACTTAAAAGATTGTTATAAAATGACGAACAATATCTATTGGACCGGCATACGGGCCTTTGTGGCAGTGGCCGAGCACGGCAGCTTTACCTTGGCGGCCGAGGCACTGGGCAGCTCTAAGGCCAGCTTAAGCCAGCAGGTGACCAACCTGGAAAAGAACTTAGGCATTCAACTGCTGTATCGCACCACCCGGCAGCTTAGGCTCACGCCTCAGGGGGAGGGGTATTTTAAACGGGCGCAAGCGGCGGTTATACAGTTACAAACCGCCGCCGATTGGGCCACTCAGGATGCACAGGCCTTGTCGGGTGATATTCGCGTGAATTCAGTGGGCGGGGTAATAGGGGAGGAATTAATCGCGCCGCTGTTGATTAAGTTCCAGCAGCAGCACACTGGCATTAATATTCAGTTGGATTTTTCCAGCCCCAAAGTAGATTTATTAAACAGCGAGTATGACCTGGTGGTGCGTATGGGTGCCATGCCAGATTCCACCCTGGTAGCCCGCCCGCTTAAAACCATCACCACACGATATGTGGCCAGCCCCGAATATATAAAAACCCATGAAGCCATTAGCCAGCCAGATGATTTAAAAAATCAGTCGCTTATTTATGGCAGCATTAGGGAGTGGCGTTTTAGCAAAGGTAAAAAGATTAGCAGCATCAATGTCCAGCAAGGTTTCCACATTAGTAATGGCCGCGTGATGCGCGAGGCGGCCCTGGCGGGGTTAGGCATCGCGCGCTTGGCAGACATTTATGTCACTGAGGATTTAAATCAAGGGCTTTTGATAGAGCTGTTTTCAGATTGGGATATTCATCAAACCCCGTTACATTTGGTGTGTCCACCTGCCCGGTATCAGTTAAACCGAGTGCGGGCATTAAGTGACTGGCTGATTAATGGGGTGGCGCAATAGCAAGTGAGTTGGGCAGTTTCTGCTAAAGGATACTCTATTAGCCCTAAACCTATATGGCAGGCTATGGGCCCTGGGTTATAATTGACACTATAAAAACTTAAAGACTAAACAAGATAATGGATGAACAAAAATACAGCATTCCCGATAGTACGGTGCAATCCAATATTTTGGGTTTAATTCAGGTGCTTGAAATAAGTGGCAAGCGCCATTTATTAAAAGAAATTGAACCCCTTATTGCCGTTAATCATGCCGATGAGTTTGGCCGTCACCCTTTAAAAGAAGCCACCGAAACCTTAGTGGCGGTGGCAAAAATTGTGGGTGAAGAAAACCTGGGCCTTAAGATCATGAATACAGTTAATTTGGAAAATCTGGCCCTTTATAAAACCTTACGTCATTGCTCTGGCATATTATTTAAGGATGGTGAGGTACCCACCGTGGCCATTTTAATGCAGTTAATTGCACGCTATTTTTCGGTTATATCCGAGTCGGTATCGATTATCCCGCAAGAACATCAAGACAGTATTGCTCTCACCATAAAACCTAATATGCCCAGCATAATATCCATTCACCAAACCGAAGGGGTAGTGGCGGGTATTTATCGTATTATTTTATCTTTTTACGATGTACAGCCTAGTAAAATCCAATTTTCCCACGAAAATCCAACCAACTCTAATAAAATATACAATGAAAGCTTTAACCTTACCCCTGAGTTTAATGCCCCTGAAACGATAATGGTGTA
>MAAD01000140.1 GCA_002162985.1 Bermanella sp. 47_1433_sub80_T6
TTATTCGCTTATTATTATTGATGAATGCCACCGGGTAAACTTGCCCAGCCAAGATGACGGCCAACTTGAAATGAGTGGCGAAGAAAAAGGCGAATCGTCCACTAATCAGTACCAGCAAATTATTCAGAAATTAATGCAGGTTAACCCCACTGTAAAATTATTGGGTTTAACCGCCACCCCTTATCGTTTAGGTATGGGCTGGATTTACCAAAAGCATTACCGGGGCATGGTACGCAGCGAACAAAAGCGCCCCTTTGAATACTGTATTTACGAGCTGCCCCTGCGCTACTTAATTAAAAAGAAATATTTAACCCCTCCTACGCTAGTAGATGCCACCATAGAACACTATGATTTTAGTGCGCTTCGCGAAAACCCATCTGGCGAATATAGCCCCACCGATGTAAACCATTTATTAGGTAAAAACCACAGGGTGACCAAAGGCATTATCGAGCAGGTAATTGAGTTAAGTGAACAACGCCAGGGCATTATGATCTTTGCCGCCACGGTGGACCATGCCAAAGAAATTTATAGCTACTTACCCGGCGAACACAGTGCGTTAGTGACCGGCGCCACCGACAGCACGGATCGTGATAATTTAATTAAAGCGTTTAAACAAAAAGACATTAAGTACCTGGTGAATGTATCGGTATTAACCACCGGTTTTGATGCCCCTCATGTGGATATGATTGCTATATTACGCCCCACCCAATCGGTGAGCCTGTATCAGCAAATAATTGGTCGTGGTTTGCGCTTAAGTGAGAACAAAAAAGATTGCCTAGTCATAGACTATACCGGCAATGACTTTGACCTGTATCAGCCCGAAGTAGGCGAGAAAAAACCCAACAGCCAAAGCCAGCCGGTGCAAGTGCCTTGCCCCAGTTGTGAATTTCCCAATATGTTTTGGGGCATCTGTGATGAAGACGGCTACTTGGTTGAGCATTATGGCCGCCGCTGCCAAGGGCTCATTGATGACCCCTTTGATCCAGGTCAGCCCCAGCATCAATGTGACTATCGGTTTGTCTTTAAGGAGTGCCCGCACTGTGGCAATGAAAACGATATTGCCGCGCGCACCTGCACCACTTGCAAGGAAGTGCTGGTAGACCCGGATGACATGTTAAAAAAGGCACTGCAACTTAAAGACTCAAAAGTGATTCGCTGTGCCGGAGTAAGTTTAGAAGAGTTGGATGGCAAGGATGCGGGTAAGTTAAAAATCATCTATCACGATGAGGAAGGGGCACAGTTAAGTGAGTCCTTTGATTTTACTAAGCCAGGACAAGTGAAAGCGTTTAATGAAATTTTTGCTAAACGGATTAGTATTCGTATTGGCACTAAGTTGGGCACCGCGCAAGACTTCCAGGTAAGCAACCTGCAACAGGCATTAAAGCTTGAGAATCTATTGCCTTGCCCTGACTTTGTTATCGCCAGAAAACAAAAGTATTACTGGCGCATTAAAAATAGATTGTTTGATTATGAAGGGCATTACCGCAAGGCCAATGAACTAAGGTAAATATAATTTTAGTACTAACTGTTGACTCGTAGTTTACACAGAGGTTCGAGATTAATCTGTACGAGCTCACCCTGTGAGCGATTTTTCGGGCACAGGGTGCCCTCGTACGGTAGGGCACTAATAGTAGGCGCTTAGGCGATGCATGGAGCAAATTCCAAGGGCCCTCGTACCTATTTCATAATTATCAAACCTAATACACCTCTATGAAAATAACGAATTTCCACAATCTAGCTAAAGCCCCTATGATGGTGTGATTTGAATACAGTTAGGTGAAAGCTTTGAATAATTTTAATGATAAAGTCGTGCTAATTACCGGTGCTGGCAATGGTATTGGTCGAACAACCGCTCTGGCATTTGCACAGCAAGGGGCCAGCGTGGTGGTGGCAGATATTAGTCGAAATGACGGTGAAGAAACCACGGCTCAAATCACGCAAGCCGGTGGCATTGCTACGTTTATGCTTTGCGACGTTACTAAAGATCAAGATGTTCAAACTCTAGTAGCGGGTACATTAGAAGTTTATGGGAAATTAGATATAGCTTTTAATAATGCCGGTATTGAAATTGAACAAAGTAAATTGGCAGACGGGGACGAAGCTGTTTACGACAAAATAATGGACGTAAACGTGAAAGGGGTTTGGCGCTGCATGAAGTATCAAATCCCTGCCATGCTTAAGCAATCGTCTTCGGCCATTGTGAATACCGCGTCTATCGCAGGGTTGGGGGCGGCGCCTAAAATGAGTATTTACAGTGCCAGTAAACACGCGGTAATTGGTTTAACAAAATCGGCAGCCATTGAATATGGTAAAAAGGGCCTGCGTGTTAATGCGGTTTGCCCTGCGGTTATCGATACTGAAATGTATAAACGGGCAACCCAGAACGACCCTCAAAAAGAACAATATGTAAATGGTCTTCATCCGGTTGGACGCATTGGCCAACCAGAAGAAGTAGCGGCGGCTGTATTGTATTTATGTTCAGACTTGGCAGGTTTTACTACAGGGGTTGCGTTGCCGGTAGATGGTGGCTCAACGGCTATTTAAGATTTATTGATTGCTGGTAGGAGGCCACCCTGTGGCCGACCTATTTCGGGTCACCAAGGAATTATCGGGCACGGGGTGCCCTCGTACACTTACTTCATTCCAGCGACAAGTCCTCGTCATAACTAAAACACCTTTCTTGCTTCGTTAGCGGGTCAATAAACTTAAGCTTCTTGGCCAGTAGTTGTAGCGGTGCGCAATAGTCATCGTCCGATTTTGGCTGCAATTTTGGATAGTATTTATCATTCAGTATCGGCCAACCCAGCGTCTGCATGTGAACGCGTAATTGATGGGTTTTACCGGTAATAGGATTTAATTCAAATAATGCCTTTTGTGCTGTTTGTTCCAAGCATCGAATCACAGAGTGGCTATTGGCTTCGCCCTCGGTGACACACATACAAAAGCGTGGTTCAGAGCGCACAATACGGTTTTTAACTTCCCACTCTATTCCTATTAAGTTTTCACCATCATTAATTTTAGCAATGGCCTGATAAGCTTTGTGTATTTGTCGTGATTCAAATAACTCATGGTAAAGGTGCCGAGTGTCCGGGTTAACCGAGAATATCACCAAGCCGGCGGTTACCCTGTCCAAGCGGTGCAACGCCTGTAAGGTTTTAATGCCGGTGCTGCGCCGCAATCGATTTTGCAAACATTCGTTTACATATTGCCCGCCGGGAATCACCGCTAAAAAATGCGGTTTATAGGCCACCAAAATATGCTGGTCTTGAAATACAATTTTTTCCTTAAAGGGGATGTTGGGCTCGTTTTCCACTTCCCGGTAATAATAGATTCGTTGCTGCGCTTTAAAGGGCGATAGTGCTGTTATTAATGAGCCGTCGTGGCAGTGTACTTTGCCATCGTTAATGCGTTGGCGCCAAGTTTGTGCGTCAACAAGGGGAAATTTAATAATCAGGTATTCCAGCACGGTGGCGACGCCAGGGTTTGTCTGCGGTAAACTGACGATGGATGGGTACTGGGCAATGGCCATTTAACGGTCCAGGTATAGTAGAAACCTAAGTTTAATCGCGCAGGGCGGTAAGGTCATCTATTAGCCTGGTATTGAGCCAATTTAATGGCCGTTAAAAATGGCTTTAATGTCGCGGGTTAAATACAGGCAAGTGGGAAAGGTAAAGAATGAAGCGTAACTGGACCATTTGTCTGGATTGTCAGGGGTGGGGCAAAAAAAGAAAAAAGCTGCGCAAGAAAGTAAAACAGCGCTACCAGCGGGAGCTGGATCACTTTAATCGCCGCAATGGCGAAGGGCTTGCTCCTGTTCGCCCCAAGGGCCACTTTGATAGCTGTTTAAACTGTAAAGGCTGTGGCTTAGTGCAGGCTGAAAAACCACCTGCTGCAAACAATATTGAGAACACACATTTCCCACACATCGCCATCATTGGCGGTGGCATAGGTGGCGTGGCGCTGGCGGTGGCGTTATTGCACCGCAACATACCTTTTACGCTTTACGAGCGCGATAGCGCCTTTAATACTCGCTCTCAGGGTTATGGCCTTACCCTGCAACAAGCCAGTAAAGCCATCGAGGGGTTGGGCATTTTTTCCCTGCAACAGGGCGTCATTTCAAGCCGCCATGTGGTGCATACCACAGATGGAAAAGTGATTGGTGATTGGGGCATAAGAATGATGGCGCCAGATGCCAATAAAGCCCCACCCAAGCGTACCAATGTGCACATTGCCAGGCAGTCGTTGCGTGCAGCGTTACTTGAGCAGTTAGGTGGTGATGACTCTGTGCAATGGGGGCATCAGTTAACGGACTTTAAAGAAAGTGAAAGCGGGGTTAAGTTAAGTTTTCAGGTTGAAGGCGAGACCCAGATAAAACACACTCAGGCAGACTTAGTGGTGGGGGCTGATGGGATTCGCAGTGCCATGCGCCGCTTACTCATTGGTGAAGATGTCAGCCCGTTACGTTACCTGGGTTGTATTGTGATTTTAGGGATTTGCCCATTAGAAGATATTAAAAGCATTGATCGCTCTTTATTAGATGGGGCTACGGTATTTCAAACCGCCAATGGCCATGAGCGCATTTACATGATGCCCTATGATTCAACCTCGGTTATGTGGCAACTTAGCTTTCCCATGGCAGAAGACGCGGCCAAAAGTTTAAGTGCACAAGGGGCAGCCGCCCTTAAAGAAGAGGCGATACGTAGATGTCAGTGGCACGACCCCATTCCACAAATTTTAAACGCCACCCAGTACGCGAAAGTCTCGGGTTACCCTGTATATGATCGCGAGTTACTGACGCCAGAACTGTTAGCCAAGAGGGATAAGGTGACTCTTATTGGCGATGCGGCCCACCCCATGAGCCCATTTAAAGGGCAGGGTGCCAACCAGGCTTTATTGGATGCACTGGCCTTGGCTCGGGGCATCACCAAAGGCTGCAGGCCCCAATCGCAATGGCGCGAGGTGGGCATAAGAAACAGTGTATTAACCGAATTTGAAGGCGAGATGTTATGGCGCAGCGCCGCTAAAGTGAAAGGCTCGGCCGATGCAGCCCAGTTTTTGCATTCCGACGTGGTGCTCCACGAGGGTAATGAGCCCAGAGGACGGGTATTGCTGCGTAAAGAAGGCAATGAGCCCGGCCAAAGCTAAACGTTGCTATAAAAGCGCCAGTCAGGGTTATGCTAATTCCATCAAGCACAGTTAAAAATGTGCACCAAATAGGCTATGATGATGCCCATTATTACCAAGCACTTATTAAACCCTAACTAAGCACTGGCGCTTAGTTAGTGATAGCCCCTTATTCATTTCTAACCTGACCAATACATACACATGACAGATATAACCATAGCCACCCACAACGGCAATTTTCATGCAGACGATGTTTTCAGTGTCGCTGCCCTTAAAAACATCTTCCCTTCTTTTAAGCTTGTACGTACTCGTGATTTAGAGCTTATGGAAAAGGCCGATATTGTGCTTGATGTGGGTGGTATTTATGACGCCGATGCGGGCCGTTTTGATCATCACCAACGTGGTGGTGCAGGGGAACGTGAAAATGGTATTCCTTATTCATCATTTGGTTTGATCTGGCAGAAGTATGGCTTAGAGATTTGTGGTGATAACCAGGACCTCGCAAACTCGGTGGATAAAGGCCTGGTATCCGTCATTGATGCCATTGATTGTGGCCATGTGAAAGGGGTGTCTACCGGCATTAGCCTTAGCCATACCATTTCAATGTTTAACCCTACCTGGCAAGAAGACGGTGACTTTGATGCCTGTTTTAATGAAGCGGTTGATTTTGCGTCGCGCATTTTAAGCCGCTTCATGGCATCGGCTAACGGTGGCCTTAGTGCAAAAGCCATTGTGGCGAAAGCCATTGAAGATGCAGAAGACCCAAGAGTGATTGTATTAGAACAATACACCCCGTGGAAAAGAACGGTTCACGCTTTATCTGAAGACGCTTTATATGTGGTGTACCCGTCTAACTCGGGCCAATGGCGAATTCAAACGGTACCGGTTGAACTGGGTTCATTCGAAGACAGAAAGTCACTGCCAAAAGCCTGGGCCGGATTGTCCGATAAAGCGCTGCAAGACGTGACCAAACTTGATGATGCTATGTTTTGCCATAATGGTTGTTTTATTGGCGGTGCAGAATCATTTGAAAGCACCATGAAAATGGCCGCCATGGCCCTTCAAGAAGATTAAACTTAAATAGGCTTTGTTAAATAAAACACAAATAGGGAATAGCTACTCCCTATTTGTGTTTTTGATTTAAAAGAGAAGTGAAAACTTAACCAATCACAATGTTAGCCAGTTCGTCATTGGGCGGAAGTTTTTCACCCACCAGATTTCCGGTAACACAATGATAGGCCAAGCCACTCATTAGCTTTTTAAATACCCCTTTCATAACCGGGCGCATAACCAAGTGGCCCAATAACCAGCCCAAGGGACCGGCCTTTACAATAAAATCAGCTGACATGTAAATTTCGCTGCTGTTGGCATCAATTTTTTTCACGCCCATTTGAGCCTGCATTTCTTTTAATGGCAGGGAAAACTCCGAAAGTTCCATTTTAAAGCCTTGCCCGTCCCGGTATTCAGTAATTTCTTCAACCAGGCTTGAACCATCGTTAAAGGTGCACTTGCGCTTCGTTCCTAGCCCTGATTGGATATCACCCACAATGGGGGATGAGTCTATGGTGGTGGCAAATTTTTCAACACTGCTGAAGTCTGCCAGTATCTGCCAGATTTTTTCAGCAGGAACATTTACCTTAATTGAATTTTCAGTATGGTGTGCCATCTTTATCTTCCTCTTTAATCAAAATATTGGTTAGCCGTCACTTTTGTGAGTAGCCTGTTTGGTTTTACTTGCTTTCTTTAATACGATTTTTAAGGGGCTTTTAATCCCTTAAGAATGACCTCAATTGAGCTTGTAAGGTCACCTTCAAAATTGGGTTTTAACTCTTCAAATTCTTCTAGTTGATAAATCTTTATAAGGGGTTCGCTTTGCGAGTTAGCTGCCCAATAGTTGGCCATGGCCGCATAGCTGAGAGTTAAAAACCTAAATGCTTTTTCAGCGTGAATGTCTGGGTACACTCGGCCAATTTCAACTGTAATTCGAAAGAGCAAGTCTTTAGACATTCTTTTGAATTCTAACAACTGATCAAACGAGCTGTTCTTTTCAAGGGACACAAACAAAAGAGGGGTTAAATCTAAAAACTGTGGATGTGCCATTAGCGAGTCCACCCAGGCTTTTGCAAAATTCTCTATTGTTGCGTGTTGCTCCAGGGTTTTTAGTCGAGCAGTACAGTCCTCAAACCAGTCTTCAAACAGGTTGCCAAAAACATTTAAAAAGATTTCTTCTTTAGAGCTGAAGTAGCGATACATGTTGGATTTTGTAAACCCTGCTTCAGCGGCAATACCGTTAAAGCTTACTTTGTCGTAACCGTTTTTCTTGAATAGTGTGAAAGCTGCCTCATAAATGGCGTCTTTACGCTCATTCTTCTTTTCATCGGTTCTGGCGCGCTTCCAATTCATGTTCATCTCTTAAGTGTCTACTGGTCTCTTATTTGCACTTTAAGAGACTGCTGGTCTCTTGTCAACTGCCAACTTAGATCAAACCCAGCTGTTTGCTACAGAAAAATGCTATATACACAGGGGAAATCCTCCTACTAGATTAGCCGTGGATAGATAGGTATTGCTTAATAGTGATTGTAAGCGCTTACTTTCAGTGGTTGTTTATCTGGCTGTTATATTGATTTTGCATGCAATAGAGCTTTTATTCTAAATACTGGTGGGTCTTGTGCTAAGCTGCGCTCCATTTTAATGGCGTCTACTGTCTACCTACTCTTGTGTTGGGTTTACGTAGAAATAGTGTAGGGATACCCAAGATGAAAGTGTTCAGTTTGATGGTTGTTTGGCTACTAACGGCTCAGGCCTTAGGGGCGGTGACGCCACACCAGGCGGCTCGGTTAGGTAAAGACTTAACGCCAATGGGGGCTGAAAAAGCAGGCAATGCTGCAGGCACCATTCCAGCCTGGATGGGGGGAATTAGTCAGCCAATCAACGGCTACGAGCCCGGTGACTTTCATGCCGACCCTTACGATAAAGATAAAACTAGGGCGATTGTTAATGTCAAAAACTGGCAGAGATATGAGAAATACCTAACACCTGGGCAAATAGCTTTATTGAAGAAGTTTCCCAGTTATTCCCTGCATGTGTATCCAAGCCGGCGCAGTGCGGCTTACCCGCAATTTGTGTATGACGCCGTTAAAAACAATGCCGTTAGCGCAAAATTGCTTAAATACGGCACAGGGGTGAGCGACACTATTATGTCGAGTCCGTTTCCTATTCCACAAACGGGCGCCGAAGTGATGTGGAATCACACACTTAGATACAGGGGGTTGCGTTGGGAATATACCTCGTCATCGGTTTATAGCTCTTCAGCTGGGGATCAAAGTGTCGTTACCCGAGATTATAAATATTTTTGGGCTTACAGCCAGCCAGGTGTCACGCTTGACGAGATTGATAATAAAATTTTTTACCTAAAGCATAAAACCATAGCACCCGCGAGTATGGCTGGCTCTATGATTTTAGTGCATGAAACGCTAGACCAAGTTCGCTCCCCTCGTAAGGCCTGGATATATTCAACAGGGCAGCGCCGTGTTCGCCGTACTCCCAATTTGTCATATAACAGTATCGATACCACCACGAATGGCATTCGCACCATAGACCAGGCAGATATGTTTAATGGTGCACCTAATTTATATAACTGGAAGCTTATTGGGAAAGCTGAAAAATTTGTGCCCTATAACGCGTACAAATTACACCAACAGGGTTTGCAGGTTGAAGATATTGCGGGCAAGCGCCACATTAACCCGACACTTGCTCGTTATGAACTTCATCGTGTATGGGTAGTAGAGGCGAATTTACGGGTGGGTATGACCCATGTCTACCATAAGCGCCGCTTCTATTTTGATGAAGACAGTTGGCAGATCGTGAGCCTGGAAGAATACGATGAAGAGGGTGAACTTATTCGCCATAGCGAAGCCCATGTTATTAATTATTATGATATTCCAATGGTTTTTAGCACCTTAAAAGTGAGCTATGACCTAGAGGAAGGCCGCTATTTCGCAGACGGACTAAACAATGAACGGGCGCCAATTAATACGGATGTTGATTTTAAACGCCGTGAATTCACCGCCACTGGGCTGCGTCGCGAAGCCCGTTAATTAGATAATATTTGAGCGTGTTAGGTGGCATGCTCATATCCCGCCCGTTTCATTTCTCCTCCCAACGCCCTGCCCCCTACGAACCTCTGTAAAAAACCGGTAGTGTAAATGGCCGGGGACCGTCTAGACAGAGTCCTGGCTCTATGGTGTAGTGGTTGCTCTAACCAACAATAAAAATAAATGAGGTGGAATATGTTAACGCCATTAGCAGCCTTTCTGGCAGGGGTTAAAGCTCAGCCCAATACGGTTTACCTTCGACAGCCACTCGATGGCGTCTACCATGAATTCACTTGGCAGCAGGTGGCGCAAAATGCCCACAATATTGCCTGCCAGCTAAAAAACCTGGGTATTGAACCCGGCGATAAAGTGGCCCTGTGGTCCAAAAATTGTGCGCAATGGATAACCGCCGACATTGCCATCATGATGGCGGGGGCGATCTCTGTGCCTTTGTACCCTGGGCAGTCTAAAGCCAATGTGCACTACGTACTTGAGCACAGTGAAGCCAAGGTAATGTTTGTGGGTAAACATGATGTTGATCAGGAAGTGATTGATAGCATTCCGGAGGCATTCCCTGTGATTGGCTTTCCTTATTATTCTGGGCCCACTCATCACGATTGGGATCAACTGGTGGCCATTGATGCACCTTCATCCTATGAAATCCATACGCCTAAATTAGACGATGTGATGACACTGGTTTACACCTCAGGTACCACTGGGCAGCCAAAAGGGGCGGTGCATACTTGTCGCTCATTTGCGTTTTCGTCCAATAATGGGGTTGAGCAAATTAATACAAGTAAAAATGACAGGGCGTTATCATTTTTACCGTTGGCCCACGTAGCCGAAAGAATGATTGTGGAGGGGCAAAGTTTGTATGCCTGGTTTACTATTTCGTTTGCAGAGTCTCTTGATACCTTTGGCGATAACCTTGCCAGTGTGAAACCCACACTCTTTTTTGCGGTACCCAGGTTATGGGCTAAGTTCCAAGAAGGCATATTAACTAAAATTGGTGGCCAGAAAAAACTCGACCGCCTTTTGTCTATTCCATTACTTTCCAGCTTTGTTGCCAGAAAAATTCGTGTGGGTTTAGGGTTAAATGAAGCCCATATATGCGCCAGTGGTGCCTCACCAATTCCTAAGGCGTTAATTGACTGGTTTGATTCCATTGGCATTGAAATAGTAGAAGGTTACGGCATGACCGAAAACCTTTGTTACGGCACCTTTAATAAAGCCGGTGACCGTTTAATTGGCTCTGTTGGAAAACCGTTTGCTAAAAATGAAGTGAAAATTAGTGACAAGGGTGAAATATTATTTAAAAGCGAAGCGTTAATGCAGGGCTATTTTAAAGAGCCTGAAAAAACTGCAGAAGCCCTAGTTGACGGCTATTACCACACAGGTGATAAAGGTCATGTGGATGAACAAGGTTTTTTGCACATAACCGGCCGGGTGAAAGAGTTGTTTAAAACCTCCAAGGGGAAATACATTGCACCGGCTCCCATAGAAGGCTTGCTTACCGCGAACATTTTAATAGACCAAGCTTGTGTAATGGGCAACGGGCGCACTCAGCCGTTAGCGGTGATTGAGTTATCCGACACCGCAAGAGGCAAGGATAAAATCGATATTCAAACTGAAATAGAAAATCATATTGCGCAAGTGAACATAGAGCTTGAGCATCATGAACGTCTTGATTGCATTGTCATTTCGCAAAGCATTTGGACGGTGGCCTCAGGTTTGATTACTCCTACCTTAAAAATCCGCAGAGAAACGGTTGAATCAAAGTACTATCCGTTAGGAGTGGATTCTAAAGAGTTGATTGTTTGGGGTGAAAAAGAAGATGCCACAAAGGAGGATGAAGCCGCGTAAGCGGCTGGGCTAGGTTGTTTTCAATTAAGACCTTTCCTCA
>MAAD01000314.1 GCA_002162985.1 Bermanella sp. 47_1433_sub80_T6
AAATTAAATCAGACTAAGATACCAGTTACTGTGATATTGAACACGGGAACTCGTTATAGTTCAGCCAAGTGCTCATTTTTAAGCTTCACATAATTGCCTGCTGTATAGGAAAAGTAATTCAACTCTTTTTGTGTGAGCTCACGCACCATTTTTGCCGGACGCCCCACATACAAGTGACCACTTTTTAAGGTTTTACCCGGTGGCACTAAACTGCCTGCACCCAGCACCACCTGATCTTCAATCACAACCCCATCCATGACCATGGCTTGCATGCCAATCAACACCTGATTACCTATGGTACAACCATGCAACATGGCCATGTGACCCACGGTTACCTCATCCCCCAGGATGAGCGGATAACCGCCAGGGTTGTAGTCGCTGGCATGGGTGATGTGCAACACACTGGTATCTTGAATACTGCACCGTTTACCAATTCTAATGCGATGCATGTCGCCACGAATGACGGTATTGGGCCACACCGAGCAATCTTCTCCCAACTCCACATCACCAATAACCGTGGCGCTAGCATCCACAAATACCCCATTGGCTAATTTGGGTTGCATACCTTTAAAACTTCTTACCCGTGTACTCATGTTTATTTCCTTTTTAGCATGGCGAACCGTGCTTGAAATCTGCGGTTACGACCCAACCATATAGAGATCAACTAAATGACCCGTATCTTAATAATTAGCAGGTTTTTAATATGTCTAATGTACCACGCAATACCTTGTATGAACCTCAAGCTCTACCGGTTTTTGATGAAGTCACCCTAGACCAAATTGAACCCGCCATTTCCAAGCATCTTCAAGACAACCTGCAAGCCATTAAAGAATTAAGCGTCCAGGCCAACCCCAGCTGGGATAGCTTAATTGCCCCCCTGGAAGAATTGGACGACACCCTAAGCAAAGCCTGGTCGCCTGTGGGTCATTTAAATAGCGTGATGAACAGCGATGAATTACGTGAAGTATACAATGCCTGTCTGCCCAAACTATCCGCCTATGGTACCCAAGTAAGCCAAAATAAAGATTTACAGCAGGCTTATCAGGCCATTAAAGACAGTGATGAATTTACCCAACTGGAATTGGCCCAGCAAAAATCCATCGATAACGCTTTGCGAGATTTCCATTTAGCTGGCGTGGACTTGGCAGATGACAAAAAGAAGCGCTACGGTGAAATTAAATCCCGCCTAAGTGACCTGGCAAGTAAGTTCAGCGAAAACGTATTGGATGCCACCAATAAATGGTGCAAACACATTACCCATAAAGACCAGCTAAGCGGCGTACCGGAATCCTCCCTGGCAGGTTTTGCTCAGGCCGCCAGCGCGCAGGAAAAGGAAGGCTACCTGCTTACCCTGGATATTCCTTGTTATCTGCCGGTCATGACCTATTGCGACAACATCGAACTTCGCCAGGAAATGTACACCGCCTTCAGCACCCGGGCATCCGATCAAGGCCCACAAGCCGGTGAGTTTGATAACAGCGGTAACATGCTGGAAATTCTGGCTCTGCGCCATGAGTTAGCCGAGTTACTGGGCTTTGAGAGT
>MAAD01000017.1 GCA_002162985.1 Bermanella sp. 47_1433_sub80_T6
ACTTAAAAATTAAACTGAAGAGTTTGATCATGGCTCAGATTGAACGCTGGCGGTAGGCTTAACACATGCAAGTCGAGCGGAAACGATGTAGCTTGCTACAGGCGTCGAGCGGCGGACGGGTGAGTAACGCGTAGGAACCTACCTAGTAGTTTGGGATAGCCATTGGAAACGATGATTAATACCGGATACGCCCTACGGGGGAAAGTGGAGGATCTTCGGACTTCACGCTATTAGATGGGCCTGCGTAAGATTAGCTAGTTGGTGAGGTAATGGCTCACCAAGGCGACGATCTTTAGCTGGTTTGAGAGGATGATCAGCCACACTGGGACTGAGACACGGCCCAGACTCCTACGGGAGGCAGCAGTGGGGAATATTGCACAATGGGCGCAAGCCTGATGCAGCCATACCGCGTGTGTGAAGAAGGCCCTAGGGTTGTAAAGCACTTTCAGCGAGGAGGAAAGGTTAGTCGTTAATATCGGCTAGCTGTGACGTTACTCGCAGAAGAAGGACCGGCTAACTCCGTGCCAGCAGCCGCGGTAATACGGAGGGTCCGAGCGTTAATCGGAATTACTGGGCGTAAAGCGTACGTAGGTGGTTTGTTAAGTTGGATGTGAAAGCCCAGGGCTCAACCTTGGAACTGCATTCAAAACTGATGAACTCGAGTATGGTAGAGGTAAGTGGAATTTCCTGTGTAGCGGTGAAATGCGTAGAGATGGGAAGGAACATCAGTGGCGAAGGCGACTTACTGGACCAATACTGACACTGAGGTACGAAAGCGTGGGTAGCAAACAGGATTAGATACCCTGGTAGTCCACGCCGTAAACGATGTCTACTAGCCGTTGGGATCCTTGAGATCTTAGTGGCGCAGCTAACGCACTAAGTAGACCGCCTGGGGAGTACGGTCGCAAGATTAAAACTCAAATGAATTGACGGGGGCCCGCACAAGCGGTGGAGCATGTGGTTTAATTCGAAGCAACGCGAAGAACCTTACCTACTCTTGACATCCACAGAACTTCTGAGAGATCAGTTGGTGCCTTCGGGAACTGTGAGACAGGTGCTGCATGGCTGTCGTCAGCTCGTGTTGTGAAATGTTGGGTTAAGTCCCGTAACGAGCGCAACCCTTGTCCTTAGTTACCATCATTTAGTTGGGTACTTTAAGGAGACTGCCGGTGACAAACCGGAGGAAGGCGGGGACGACGTCAAGTCATCATGGCCCTTACGAGTAGGGCTACACACGTGCTACAATGGCTGGTACAAACGGTTGCGATCCCGCGAGGGGGAGCTAATCTGAGAAAGCCAGTCGTAGTCCGGATCGGAGTCTGCAACTCGACTCCGTGAAGTCGGAATCGCTAGTAATCGTGAATCAGAATGTCACGGTGAATACGTTCCCGGGCCTTGTACACACCGCCCGTCACACCATGGGAGTGGGTTGCTCCAGAAGTAAATAGCTTAACCTTCGGGAGGGCGTTTACCACGGAGTGATTCATGACTGGGGTGAAGTCGTAACAAGGTAGCCCTAGGGGAACCTGGGGCTGGATCACCTCCTTAAACGATAGCATCCGTTCTCGGTTAAGTGCTCACACGAATTGTCTGAACAAGTTTATAAAGATACTTAGGTATTGGGTCTGTAGCTCAGTTGGTTAGAGCGCACCCCTGATAAGGGTGAGGTCGGCTGTTCGAGTCAGCCCAGACCCACCAATCTAATCCCGAAATGGGGCTATAGCTCAGCTGGGAGAGCGCCTGGTTTGCATCCAGGAGGTCTGCGGTTCGATCCCGCATAGCTCCACCATTTCTTAGATTGTTCCCATCAAAATTAAAAGCTTATTGAGTTTTTACTTTTGGTCTCGATACCAATAATAGTTCTTTAAAAATGTGGATAAAATTTTCTCTTAAGTTGTTTGTGTATCACAAGTACATAAACAATTTAAAACCGTAAATTTTTTGTTAATTTAACTTCTTAGCCGAATCGTTGATTAACTGCTTTCAATAGCAAGAAAATTTACAGCATCAAGTAAAAGAAGTAATCAAGCGCGATCCGGAAAGAAAATATCGTATGGTCCTTATTATTTAATTCTTAAATTTTTTGTTATTCAGTTTCGATTGAATTACTAAAAACGTTTTGGGTTATATAGTCAAGTGACTAAGCGTATACGGTGGATGCCTTGGCAACTGGAGGCGATGAAAGACGTAGTAGCCTGCGATAAGCTTCGGTGAGGTGGCAAAC
>MAAD01000104.1 GCA_002162985.1 Bermanella sp. 47_1433_sub80_T6
TTGAGTTTTTCGGCACTTTTAGGCCCCACCCCGGAAATTAATTTAACCGGCAGCCTGCCCACAAATTCATGCACCTCAGCTGGGGCAATGGCAAATTGACCATTAGGTTTGCGCCAATCGCTGGCCACCTTGGCCAAAAATTTGTTAGGGGCGATGCCCACCGATACCGTGATACCCAACTCGCTAAAAATTTGCTGGCGAATTTGCTGGGCGATTAATTCTGCATTACTGGTGGGCGCCAATTCCAGGAAGGCCTCATCCACAGATACCGGCTCAAAGGCCAAAGCATATTGTTTGAGAATGGCCATGACTTGGGAGGACACTTCGGAATACTTGGCCATGTTGCCAGGCAACATAATCAAATTAGGGCACAGCTTTAAGGCCTGACTACTGGCCATGGCTGAGCGCACCCCGTATTTGCGGGCTGGATAGTTACAGGTGGAAATAACACCACGACGATCGCGGGCGCCACCAATTGCGATGGGCACGTTCTTATACTCGGGCTTTTCACGCATTTCCACGGCGGCATAAAAACAATCGCAGTCTACATGTAAAACCTGACGCGCCATTCGATCAACACCAACCATTAACTGTAAATATATACAGTAATTATCACTATTACACGACAAATAGCAAGGTTAAAACTCCAACTCAATCTCCTCCTCTTCTTTTTGCAAACGTATGGTGACACGGCGGTTCAGGTCGCGACCCTTCTTGGTTTTATTAGTGGCCACAGGATAGCGCTCACCATGATAACGAGTGGTGAACATCTCAGGGTCTAGCCCCCGCTTTATCATGTAATCTGCCACCAATAATGCCCTGGTCTCCGACAGGCGCCGGTTATGATAACGACGCCCGGCGCTGTCACTGTGGCCGTCTATATATACGGCAATCACTCTGGGGTCGGCTCTCACATAAAAGATGATGAGGTCCAGCTTCTTCTTGGATTTGGCATCCAGGCCTTTTTGCCCTCCCTTAAACAGCACTTTACTCTTGGCCACCTGCCGGAAATTCACCGGCAACAGGCCGGTCACGCAGCCCAAATAGTCCTTATAAAAACTGGTAAAGTTGGCTGCCGAGATCGACACCCTAATAGGCTCACCATCGTCATAACGCGCTTTGCGGGTAAAGGTGGGTTGCAAGCCTTTCATGAGTGCCTGCATCATCTTATTGGCCCGCTTGGGCTCTACATTGAGTGGGCGACGATTATTCTTTACCTCCACTAACCCCAAACTCTCGGCAAAGCGGCTGGGTGACCAGATAGGCGGTTCGATATGCAGAGCCGCCTGCCCCGGGCCCATGAGATTTTTTTTGGCTTTAAGGTGAAACATCAGGTCTTCGCCGGCCTCGTGATAAAATACAGCTTCACCAAAATCAGGAATGGGTTGCGAAAATTCACACTCAAAGATAGAAGGCACCAGGCGCCACTCGGTCTCCTCTATGGGGGCCTGAAACGTCAGTGCGGAACTGAATGATGACAAAACCAGCAAACAACCCAACCACAACGAGGTTCGCATACCCATAACACCCTCCCGGTTGATGATAGAAAACGCCGCTAAAGATTAAGGCGCTTTGTCGCTACGGTAAGTTTAGAACACCCCTAGATTATCGGCCAAATCATGAATTTCTGCAGTGGCATCTTTCATATATCCATAAGCCCATGGGCACCCACCTGAGCATGAGGTACAATCGCCCCCTAATTATCACTACCCCATTAAGGCAGCCTGTGTCCGATCATCAACCCAACCTCATGGCGGAGCGATTTCGCGGCTATTTACCCGTAGTTGTGGATGTGGAAACCGCTGGTTTTAATGACAAAACCGACGCCTTACTGGAAGTGGCCATGGTGGTCATGGACATGGACGAAAAGGGCTTTTTGTTTCCGGGTTACGAGATGGAAGCCAAGATCAAACCGTTTGAAGGGGCTAACCTTGAACAAAGCGCCCTGGACTTCACCGGCATCGATCCGTTTGACCCTGATCGTAATGCCGAAGACGAAGGCACTGCCCTGAACAATATGTTCAAGTCCATTCGCAAGGCTATGAAGGCCAAAGGCTGTAAGCGAGCCATATTAGTGGGTCACAACGCCCACTTTGACCTGGGCTTTATCAATGCTGCCATCGAACGTCATGACTTAAAGCGCAATCCGTTTCACCCATTCTCGAGCTTTGATACCGCTACCTTGGCCGGACTGGCCCTGGGACATACTGTACTGGCGCGCTCATGCCGCCTGGGTGGCATCGACTTCGATAATAAAGAAGCCCATAGCGCCCTATATGACACTCAAAAGACCGCCGAATTATTTGCTTTGATCACCAACCAATGGAATCAACTGGGTGGCTGGGACTGGGCATTGCGCAAACACAGGCAAGAACAGCAAGAACGAGAAGCTGAAAAAGAAGACAGCGAAGAATAGTCTCTCCCTCAGGTATTCCCACCTTATATCAATATATTCTTATATAAGAATATATTGATATTCAACACTTATATTAACCTATCCTAAAATAACCCTACTCTAAATACTTACGGGTTAATCATGATAAGCGCTCTTCAATCTGTGCCTTTTGAATCAGTTTTGGCCGGCGGCCTGCTCATCGGCTTCGCTGCGTTATTGCTATTTGCTTTCAACGGCCGCATAGCCGGTGTTTGTGGCATTACCTTCTCGTTGATTAAGCACCATCCCACTTTGCCATCCATGACCTGGCGTTGGCTGTTTTTAGGGGGCCTGGTCGCCGGCACCCTGCTTTACCACTTTTTAACGAATACCCCCTTTCCAGAGCCACCCAATAACTCATTACCCCTACTCATTGGCGGGGGCCTGTTGGTGGGTTATGGCACATCCATGGGCAGCGGCTGCACCAGTGGCCATGGTGTATGTGGTATCGCACGCTTTTCTACCCGTTCCATCACCGCCACCGCATGTTTCATGGCGGCCGGCATCGTTAGCCTGTTCGTCTTTAAACACCTTTTTGGCTGGAGCATATAATGAATCAGAAAATTATCGCATTGCTTGCCGGACTGTTATTTGGCGCCGGATTGGCGGCTTCTGGCATGAATGACTCTAACGTCGTACAAGGTTTTTTAGATGTAAGTGGGGACTGGAATCCTAGCCTTATGTTTGTGATGGCGGCGGCGTTAATGGTGACCATACCTGGCTTTCAGTATTTTTTAAGACGTAAACCAATTTTTGCCCAAGGCTTTCAACTTCCCTCTTTGAAAAGCATCGATAGGCAGCTGGTGATAGGGGCTATTATTTTTGGAGCGGGCTGGGGGTTAGTGGGCCTTTGCCCTGGACCTGCCATAGCGGCACTGGGATATTTGAACTGGGAGGGGGTTGTTTTTGTACTGGCCATGCTGGCTGGGGCCAAGCTTAGACAGGTTCAAACCACCTAACTCTAAAAATAAAAAAAGGGGAGTAATGTTAATTACTCCCCTTTTTTATGTCAGCGTTAACACGCCAAATCTAAACCGATATTAAAGCTTGTCGGATTCAGACTTTAGGTATTTAGCAACGCCTTCTGGAGATGCGTCCATACCCTTATCACCCTTGGTCCAACCCGCTGGGCAAACTTCACCGTGCTCTTCGTGGAACTGAAGGGCTTCAAAGATACGGATAAGCTCTTCCATGTTACGACCAAGCGGCAGGTCGTTAACGATTTGAGAACGTACATTGCCTTCTTTATCAATAATGAACGCACCGCGGAAGGCAACGCCATCTGCAGTTTCAACGTCATAAGCCTTGCAGATGTCGTGAGCCACATCGGCCGCCATAGTGTATTTAACTGGGCCAATACCACCATCGTTGATGGCTGTGTTACGCCATGCGTTGTGAGTGAACTGAGAATCGATAGAAACTGCGATTACTTCAACACCCATTTCTTTGAATTTATCCATGCGGTGATCAAGTGCGATCAACTCGGAAGGACATACAAAGGTGAAATCCAATGGATAAAAGAAAACCAAACCGTATTTGCCTTTGATGGCTTCAGACAGTGTGAATTCGTCAACGATAGAACCGTCGCCCAGAACTGCCGCTACGGTAAAATCTGGTGCTTTTTTGCCTACTAATACGCCCATGATGCGCTCCATTTATATGTGTGTAAAAAACAATCACACGGTTAAAATTCAATAAGATCTCAGCCGATTATAATACATTGCAATTTTGCTAAATCCTACTGTTGTTGTCGGCTATTATTTAAAAGATTCACCAAAGCATAGCCGCTATAATTAAGCTCTCAAGTTAATTTGCGTCGATCATTATGCTGTCTTTACCAGGGTTCATAAAACAACACCTATTATTAAGCAGCCTGGTTATTTCAGGGGGATTACACGGCCTGGTTATTTTTTACGCTTTTGTCGATGACTCACAGCAATCTGCAAAAGGTGAGCAATATACCCTGCTATTAGAGACTAGCCAGCAGCCCTACACCAGAGCTATCAATGAAAAAAGCACAGGGTCAAACTCCAGCAAACTAAAACAGCCTTCAATACAGCAAACCACCACCCCTCAAGTACAGACTGAACAGTCAGAAAACCTAATTCAATTAACCACCAAAGCGGTGCCAAAGAATATATCTACCCTAAAAGCTCAAAGGGAAGGGTCTAGCAATACTATAAAAAGCAATGCTGGTGAAAATATAGACTTGTCAGGCAAGGAACTGAGCGCCGTGGAGAAGTACCAGAAGCTAGTGTTACAACACATATTAAGGAAGATTGGCAGCGCGCCTTATTTTGGCAATGCCCGAGTAGAATTAACGCTTATGCGAGCAGGCATCGCCACTCAAGTTCGAGTCATATTGATAAATGGCCCCAGTGATTACCAGAGCTGGTTAAATCATAAAATATTAAGCGCCAACCCCATGCCAGCATTTCCAAAAAATATGATGGAAAGCCAGATAAAGCTGAACTTTCCAATCCATCACATTAAGGAACTATAATTTCAGGTTGTCGGTGGGCATGCCGCTGTGCAAACGTAATAAGTCATCCGGGTTCAAGATACTGTTCTTTTCAATGCCTAAAAAGAAATGGATACGTTCATCTATGGGTTCTTCACTGTACTTTTGGGCAAGGTCTAAATAATCCTGAAAGTGGCGAGACTCAGACTTCAATAAAGACAAATAGAACTTTTCAAGCTCTGCATCTAAATGGGATGATATTTTCTCAAAGCGCTCACAGGAGCGCGCCTCGATAATACTGCCAATGATTAACGAATCTACCAGCTTGCCCTTGTTATCACCCCTAACGTGCTTGGCCATGCTATAGGCATAACCACTGGCCTTAAGCGGTTTATAGTCAATATCACGGCTTTTTAGTATTTTTAATACTTGTTCAAAATGCACTAGCTCTTCTCGGGCTAAACGTGACA
Organism: Bermanella sp. 47_1433_sub80_T6; assembly: GCA_002162985.1. Taxonomy (GTDB): domain Bacteria; phylum Pseudomonadota; class Gammaproteobacteria; order Pseudomonadales; family Oceanobacteraceae; genus Bermanella. The sequence continues at coordinate 5,366 of MAAD01000104.1, forward strand.
TTTTATTTAAGATATCAAGGCTCAAGGGGTTACGGGAAATAAGGGTCATGGCAGATTGCGCAGCCTTTAATTCATTGGCCGCATGATCAATTAGTATGGTATCTAGATTATCCAGAGCCGCTTGCACCCAGGCATCGGGTGTACGGCAATATAAATATTCCACAACGGGCTCAATCATTTTTTCGACGTTTGACATGTGCAACCCCAAAATACAGACGATAGAATTTATCTAGCTGCTTTTAATTGGTGCCACTACAAAGAAGATTGAAACTAAAATTATGGAAACACTAGGAATTAAAGCAGAAAAAAGAATTGGTCGGAGCGGCAGGATTTGAACCTGCGACCCCTTGCCCCCCAGGCAAGTGCGCTACCAAACTGCGCTACGCCCCGACTTAAGCTCTTTCGAGCTGGGCGGCACTATATACTAAGCTTTTGATTTTGTGAAGATTTTTTAATGAAAGGCATTAACTTTTCACTAACAGCGAGCCACAACCAGGAATCACTCCTCGTTGTAGGCTTCAACCTGCACCTTTAATTTTTGACCGGGACGAAAGGTCACCACACAACGGGCAGAAATGGGGATTTCTTCACCTGTTTTGGGGTTACGCCCTGGACGCTGGCTTTTTTCACGCAGGTCAAAATTACCAAAGCCCGACAGCTTAACTTGTTCTTTCTCGGTCAAACATTCACGAATTTCTTCAAAGAAGATGTCGACCATCTCCTTTGCTTCTCGTTTGTTAATGCCCAATTCATCGAACAGCTTTTCAGCCATATCCGCTTTGGTAATCGCGGTCATAAAAACCTCATTACAATATGCTTGCGTGAGGCAAGCATATTAACCTCGTAGTTGTGCAGCCAGTCCTTCAGTCAGTGCCGTTACTACATTATCGACCCAACTGGTTATTTCTTCATCATTAAGAGTGCGTGAAGGATCTTGCCACGTCAAGCCCAATGCCAGACTTTTTCTACCGTTTTCAATACCTTGGCCGCGATATACATCAAAAAGTGTGACCTGAGACAGCTTGTCGCCGGCCTGCTTTTGGATAATATCTTCCACTTGTGCCCACTGCACCGACTCTTCCACGATAAAGGCCAAATCACGACTCACAGCCGGGAATTTAGAAACCAGCGAGAATTCAGGAATCACGCCTTCGCGCACATCCGCCAGCAGCACTTCATACACATACAACTGAGTTTTAATACCCAGCTTTTTCTGTAATTCAGGGTGCAGCGCCCCCATCAAACCAATTTTTTTGTCGCCTTTAAAAATAGCGGCACATTGACCAGGGTGCAGAGCCGGGTGAGAACCCACTTCAAAGCGGATATCGGCACCACCACCTAACGCCAGCATGGCCTCCACATCACCTTTAAGGTCGAAGAAGTCCACTTTATCGACGCCGTTGCTCCAGCCTTTAACCAAGCGAGAGCCACAGATCAAACCAGAGATAACCTGGTGCTGGTCTAACTCGCCTTCTGTAGGAATAAAGCGCAAACCGGTTTCGAATAAACGTACGGTATCTTGCTGGCGATTAAGGTTATGTTCGGCTGCCTTAATTAAACCCACCCAAAGGGTAGAACGCATGACGCTCATATCGGCAGAGATGGGGTTAGCCAATTCAAGACCATCAACGGCCGGATCTACTAGCTTTTGAGTCTTAGGATCCACAAAGCTATAGGTAATGGCTTCCTGGTAACCACGATCCACCCAGAAGTGCTTAATGGTTTGAATAGCGGTATTCACTTCAGGCTGTACCGCTAATTCAAGAGCCGCCTGCGGTGTATTAACCGGTAGCAGGTTGTAACCATAGATACGGGCAATTTCTTCAATCAAGTCGGATTCGATGGCGATATCAAAACGGTAGCTAGGCACATCGACACTCCAACCCCCTTCAATATTGGAAACCGTCATACCCAAGCGGGTTAACATCTCTTCAATATCGCTGGCAGGCAGCTCCAGAGCCAGTACTTGCTTCACACGCGCAGCGCGCAAAGTAACCTTGGCAGGTTTAGGCATGGCGGATTCTTCTATGGCTTGTACCACAGGACCTGCCTGGCCACCACAAATATCCAGTATTAACTGAGTCGCACGCTGGGCCGCTTTAGCATGTAAGTTATAGTCAACGCCACGCTCAAAACGGTGGCTTGAATCAGTATGCAAACCGTAGTTACGGGCCTTACCGGCAATGGCTATCGGATTAAAATAAGCCAGCTCTAGAAAGATATCCTGAGTGTCGGAGGTGACACCTGAGAACTCACCACCCATGATGCCGGCAATGGCCAGCGCCTTGGATTGATCCGCGATAACCAGGGTATCGTCGTTCAATTTTACTTCCTGGCCACCTAGCAGAGTTAGCGCTTCACCAGATTTAGCCATGCGCACATTAATGCCACCGTCCAGTTTTACCAGATCAAAAGCGTGCATGGGCTGACCCATTTCAAGCAACACAAAATTAGTCACATCTACAATGGGATCGATGGAACGAATATCACTGCGGCGCAGTTTTTCTACCATCCACAAAGGAGTTTGTGCTTGGACATTAACGCCTTTAATGACACGGCCCACATATTTAGGACACGCATCAACCGCACTTAAGGTAACCGCCACAGTGTCATCAATCACTGCCGTTACTTCTGCAATTTCTTGCTCAATAACATCTTCTTTATTAAGCGTGCCCACTTCACGGGCCAGCCCATTAATGCTTAAACAGTCTGCACGGTTAGGGGTTAGATCCACCTCAATTACCGTATCGTTCAACTGTAAATATTCACGAATGTCTTTACCTAGGGGCGCATCGCTTGGTAATTCCATCAAACCATCGGAGCTGTCGCTCATGCCCATCTCAGCTTCGGCACACAACATACCAAAGCTCTC
>MAAD01000071.1 GCA_002162985.1 Bermanella sp. 47_1433_sub80_T6
GTTGCCAGTTAATTCAGCATCAAATAGACGGCGCCTTGTTAAGTGAATTGTTCACCCTGGACGGCAGCGGCACCCTCATAAGCCAAAGCCAACAGGAGCAATTACGTTCTGCCCACATGGATGATGTGGTGGGCATTTTGGATTTACTAAAACCCCTGGAAGAAAAAGGCATATTGGTGCGCAGAAGTCGTGAAGTTCTGGAAACCGAAATTGATAATTTTAGGGTGTTAGTAAAAGACGACATGGTATTAGGCTGTGCCGCGCTATATGCCTATGAAGATATGGCAGAATTAGCCTGTGTGGCCATTCACGATGACTACCGCGGCGGAGACCGGGGCGATCGGCTGCTAAATACGCTGGAAACCGAAGCAAAAAATCAGGGCATTAAAGCGCTATTTGTTTTAACCACCCGTACCGCGTTGTGGTTTGAAGAGCGGGGCTTTAGGGCTGCCAAGATTGATGACCTGCCCCAGCAGAAACAGTCACTTTATAATTTGCAGCGTGGCAGCAAGGTATTTATTAAAGCCTTGTAGGCGCAACCAAACCGGTACGAGGCTGCTGGCAGGCGATCAATTAAGCAGGCTTGATGGTGTTTGCAGAAACTGCCCGCTTGCCAGCAGCCCCCTACAAATCCCCTGCTAACCCCCTCAATATAGCGCTCCTCGACCCGCCGTCCATCTCGCACCACCCCACCTGCTCTGCTATACTTTGGCCAAATTTATATTTGCAGCAAATCGCCTAATTTAAAACGAGCAGACTATGCCAGTATACAGAAGCAAAACCTCCACCGGCGGCCGTAACATGGCCGGCGCCCGTGCCCTGTGGCGTGCCACTGGCATGAAAGACGATGACTTTCAAAAGCCCATTATCGCGGTTGTTAACAGCTTCACCCAGTTTGTACCGGGTCACGTACACCTGAAAGACATGGGCCAACTGGTTGCCCGTGAGATTGAGAAGGCCGGCGGCGTCGCCAAAGAATTCAACACCATCGCCGTGGATGACGGTATTGCCATGGGTCACGACGGCATGCTGTACAGCTTGCCTAGCCGTGAAATCATCGCCGATTCGGTTGAATACATGGCCAACGCTCACTGTGCCGATGCCTTGGTATGTATCTCTAACTGCGACAAGATCACACCGGGAATGCTGATGGCGTCATTGCGTCTAAACATTCCGGTTATCTTTGTTTCCGGCGGTCCCATGGAAGCCGGTAAAACCAAACTATCTGAGCACAAGCTGGACTTGATAGATGCTATGGTAATCGCGGTTGACGATTCTGCCTCGGATGAAAAAGTAGCCGAATATGAGCGCAGCGCCTGCCCTACCTGTGGCTCTTGCTCTGGCATGTTTACCGCTAACTCCATGAACTGCTTAACCGAGGCCTTGGGCCTTGCGCTGCCCGGTAACGGCTCGTTGCTAGCTACTCATGCCGACCGTAAAGAATTATTCTTGGAAGCCGGCCGTCGCATCGTAGACATCACCAAGCGTTATTACGAGCAAGATGAT
>MAAD01000148.1 GCA_002162985.1 Bermanella sp. 47_1433_sub80_T6
GCTGGCCAGACATTGCTCTGGGGCCCATGCCCAATTTTTATCCGTTTATCGTCAACGATCCAGGTGAAGGGGCGCAAGCCAAGCGTCGAACCCAAGCAGTGATCATAGATCACTTAATGCCGCCCATGACGCGGGCCGAAACCTATGGCGAAATGGCCGAACTAGAAAACTTAGTGGACGAATATTACCAGGCTTTGGGCCTGGATGAGCGCCGCGAAAAATGGCTGCGAGAACAGATACTGAATCAAGTGCGTGACTCCAACCTGTTGCAGGAATTAACCGGCTTAACTAATAGCGGCGATAACGAAGACGACGAGGTACTCAGTCAACTGGATGCCTACCTGTGTGAAATAAAAGAAGCACAAATTCGTCACGGCTTGCATATCTTGGGAGCATTACCCAATGCGGAAAAATTGGCCGACACTCTGGTGGCCTTATTGCGTTTACCCAGAGGCAAGGACGCTGCAAGCGAAGGCATCTTGCATAACCTGGCCAAAGATCTTAGCTTAAAAGTTGACGGGTTTGATTTTGACCCATTGGCGGCAGACCAAACTATATGGACAGGCGATAAACCTGAAATACTTAAATATATCAGTGACAGTGCGTGGCGTACCCAGGCAGATAGCCGTGAGCGCCTTGAGCTGTTGGCGTTGCAGTGGATGCATCAGTATATTTTAAACGGTGAAGACGTTGCATTGCTCAAAACTGATTTCCCAAGAACAAAAGCACAAATAGATTATATTAAACAAACACTATTCAAAGCTTTGCAGTTAAGCGCCCACCTTGAGATTCAATCATTAATCACCGGGCTAGATGGAAAGTTTGTACCTCCCGGCCCCAGTGGTGCTCCCACCCGGGGACGCTTGGATACCTTACCCACAGGGCGTAATTTCTTCTCGGTGGATAATCGTGCTATTCCTTCCAAGGCCGCCTGGGCCTTGGGTAAAAAATCTGCACAAGCGCTAATTGAGCGACACCTACAAGATCATGGTGATTATCCCAAGCAGCTGGGCTTATCTGTATGGGGCACGGCCACCATGCGCACCGGTGGCGATGATATTGCGCAGGCGTTTGCCTTGATGGGAGTTAAGCCCATCTGGGCACAAGGCTCGCAACGGGTGGTGGATTTTGAGATCACCCCAACCATGTTATTAAAACGCCCGCGGGTGGATGTGACGCTGCGGGTGTCGGGCTTTTTCCGCGATGCCTTTCCCAATGTGATGCGCATCTATGATGCGGCGGTACAAGCTCTGGCCAAACTGGAAGAACCGGGTTTTGGTAACCGCATACGCAAACATGTGATGGCCCGCAGCCAGCAATTAGTAAAGGAAGGTATGACTGTAGAGCAAGCTTGGCAGCAAGCCAGCTACCGAGTATTTGGCAGTAAACCCGGTGCCTATGGGGCAGGTTTGCAGGGTTTAATTGACGAGCGATGCTGGGAAAAGGATTCGGATCTTGCCGATGCCTATTTAAATTGGGGCGGCTATGCCTACGGTTCATCCGATGGGGTGGAGGCCAGGTCAGCCTTTAAACACCAACTATCAAAACTGGAAGCCGTGGTGCAAAACCAGGATAACCGTGAACACGATTTATTAGACAGCGATGATTATTATCAGTTTCAGGGGGGCATGAGCAACGCGGTGAATGTACTATCAGGCAAGATGCCGGCTATTTATCATGGTGATCATTCCAATCCGGCGGTGCCCAAGATGCGTACCCTTAAAGAAGAATTGAATCGGGTGATACGTTCGCGGGTATTAAATCCTAAGTGGATTTCTGCCATGCGCGAACACGGTTATAAAGGTGCGTTCGAGATGGCCGCCACTATAGATTATATGTTTGCCTATGATGCCACCACCGATCTCATTGATGACTACCAATATGAGAAGGTGAGCGACGCCCTGATTTTTGACGAAACCAATCAACAATTTTTACGTGAGCATAACCTGCCCGCGCTGGAAGAAATGGCCGAGCGAATGTTGGAAGCTAAACAGAGAGGGCTGTGGGAAAAGCCTGAGGGACAAGAAGAGGATGATTATGCGCAAGCCTTGCAAAATTTACTGCTGGACATAGACGAGCATAAGGAGGGTATGTCATGACCATTTTAATCTGTGTGCTGTTGGCATTTACTCTGGATTTTCTATTGGGCGAGGCCAAGCGGTTTCACCCCCTGGTGGGATTTGGCAATCTGGCACTGGCTATGGAAAAACGTTTGAATAGTGATTCGTTAACCAAATGGCGAGGGCGTTTGAGCGGCCTGCTGGCCTGGTGTTTAGTGGTGATTCCCCTGTGTTTAATATTTTTTCTTCTTGAGACTTATTTAAAAGCTTATACAGAAATTTATGTAGTGGTGGCCGGTGTAATTCTATATGTGGCCATAGGCTGGCAAAGCCTGCTGCAACATGCCATGAACATCGCCAGGCCGTTACAGAAAAATGATATGAATGGGGCCCGTATGGCCGTGTCCATGATAGTAAGCCGGGATGCACAATCATTGGATGAAGAGGGCATTGCCAAGGCGGCCACCGAATCCGTTTTAGAAAATGGTGCAGATGCTATTTTCTCAGCCGTATTTTGGTTCGTATTGGCCGGCATTCCCGGCGTTGTCTTGTACCGCTTAAGCAACACTCTGGATGCCATGTGGGGTTATAAAAATAAACGGTTTTTACATTTTGGCTGGTGTGCGGCGCGAGTTGATGATGTGTTAAATTTTATTCCCGCACGACTCACCGCCTTAAGTTATGCACTGGTGGGGCACACCAAAATAGCTCTGCAATGTTGGCGACAACAAGGCATGAATTGGAAGAGTCCAAATGCAGGGCCGGTGATGGCGGCCGGTGCCGGGGCACTCAATGTCACCTTGGGGGGCGCCGCCCGGTACCACTCTCAATTGCAACATCGCCCGGGTTTGGGACCGGAAAAATCACAAACCCAACAAGTGAGTGCCAATAGCATAGTGCAAGCCTGTGCACTGGTGAATCGAGCCATCATGTTATGGGTATTTTCGCTGGCGGTGAGTTTGCTGGCCTGGGAATTAATTATTTGAATACTGCAAGCCAAACTAAACCTGTGGTTTTACATGGTGGCGACATAGTTGCCGCAAGCCGACAGTACAACATTGCAGTGGATCAGTGGGTCGACTTGTCCACCGGTTTAAATCCACAGGCCTATCCTGTGGAGGAAATACCTCAAGAAGTGTTCACTCGCCTGCCCTACGAATTGCCGGACTTGTGCCAAGCGGCCGCAGACTATTACGGAAATGAAGATGTCATGGCGGTGAGTGGCACCCAGCTGGCCATTCAGTGCTTACCCCAATGTTTGCCACAGTTTGATATTTTGGCGCCAAAAGTTGGCTACCAGGAGCATGTATTACACTGGGCAAACAGTGGCGTAAACATTAGCTATTATCCAGCATTGGAAATGAAGGTAGCGGTTGAATGCATCGAACAAAAATTAATGCATAATCCACAACGTCACCTGCTGATCATTAACCCCAATAACCCTACGGGGCTTAAATTTACCCCCCAACAGATAAAATTGTGGGCAAGTCGTTTGGCCAAAGGGTGTTATGTGATTGTGGATGAAGCCTTCATGGATATGAGCCCCCAGCACAGTGTACTAGCTGATCTATCGACTAACATGATCGTGTTGAGATCCTTTGGTAAGTTTTTTGGTTTAGCGGGATTGCGTTTGGGCTTTGTGTTTGCCAATCAAGATATTCGCCAAGCCCTGCAACAAAAGACGGGATTGTGGGCGGTAAATGGACCAGCGCAACATGTGGCCATAAAAGCCCTGCACGACAAATCGTGGCAACAACAAGCCCGCAAAGATATCCACAAGAGCGCATCGCTTACCCGAGACATCTTCAGCCACTTGTTTACACACATACTGCCAGACCGGGTTCATCATGAAGCGCTATTTTCCAGCTACTATTTGCCAAACACACTAGGGGAGCAGCTGGTTGATTTTTTTGCACACAGGGGCATATTAATTAGAAAAATAGCGGTGGATGAGAAGATCTGTTTATTAAGAACGGGTATAATTCATCATCAAGATTTTGACTCGCAAGAGCGAGTCAAGCAGTGCATTCAAGACTTCATAGTGAGTCAAATAAGTTAAGGATAAACCGTAAAAGGATTTTTGGGCCAATATTACTAACCCAACATACTTTCAGGTGCCGTTTGTTTTTATCTTAAAACTGGACGGATAATCGGGAAGGCGGTGCCATTCCGCCACGTGCCCAACGCTGTGATGCCGATCGCTTAATCAATTGCCACTGGAGTTTATCTTCCGGGAAGGCGATTAAGGGAGATGACGCTTAGTCAGAAGACCGGCCTGAAAGTGAATCAATATGCGTTTGGACAGGCGTGTGTTTTCGAATTATTCCATTAAGGGGACCTTATGGAAATTGAAAATCAAGTGCCTGTGCAAGACGTAACCTTTACCCAAAGCGACATAGACGGCCTCTATAAAACCATCTTTAATCGCCGTGATGTTCGCAGCCAGTTTAAACCCGACCCCATTCCGGATGATGTGTTAGCCAGAATACTACAGGCGGCGCACCACGCTCCCTCTGTGGGCTTCATGCAGCCGTGGAATTTTTTGGTTATTAAATCCCCAGACGTGAAGCAGCAGATTCATGATGCCTTCACCGAGGCCAATGAAGAAGCGGCCAAGATGTTTGACCAGGAAAAGCAGAAATCGTACCGCTCTTTAAAGCTGGAAGGCATACTGGAAGCGCCTATTAATTTGTGTATCACCTGTGATCGCTCCAAAGCCGGCCCTGTAGTATTGGGGCGTACCCATATTAAGACCATGGATTTGTATAGCAGCGTGTGTGCGGTGCAAAACTTGTGGTTGGCGGCCCGCGCGGAGGGCGTGGGGGTAGGCTGGATGAGCATCATCAAGGAAGAGGCGTTTCATTCTATTTTGGGTATTCCTGAAGAGGTCGTGCCCATTGCCTACTTGTGTATGGGCTATGTTAGCCACTTTAATAAAAAGCCGGAACTGGAGACGGCTAAATGGCGTGAACGTTTGCCCCTGTCCGAGCAAGTGTTTTTTGATCAATGGCAACAGACTAAAACCGGTGAACAGGAAGGTTTAATCGCGGAGTTGGATTTAAACGCCGATTTCCCCCAAAAATTTACCAACCTTTACCCAGGTTAATAAGGCCGCCAATTTTGGTCAGGTTTTTGTATTTTTTCGATCCAGGGCTTGAACTTTTATAATAATGTAACTTTTTGTTAATTTTCACCGCAAGAGACGCTATTATTTCCAGTGGATAATAAAAGGCGGGTTTAAACCCGCCAATAAAAAAAACCAAAAAGTGAAACTAATATGAAACTTGAGTCTCTAGCTCTACACCACGGATATACATCAGAAGCCACTACCAAATCGGCGGCTGTGCCCATCTACCAAACAACCTCTTATACCTTTGATAACACTCAGCATGGCGCCGATCTGTTTGATTTAAAGGTACCGGGGAATATTTACACTCGCATCATGAATCCCACCACAGATGTGTTAGAGCAAAGAGTGGCGGCCATGGAAGGGGGCATAGGTGCCCTGGCAGTGGCTTCTGGCATGGCGGCTATTACCTATGCTATTCAGGCCATTTGTGAAGTGGGCACCAATATTGTCAGCACCAGCCAGCTTTACGGCGGCACCTATAATTTGTTTGCTCACTCTTTTCCCCGTCAGGGCATCGACGTGCGCATGGTAAGTGCAGACGATTTTGAGGGTTTTGAAAAGGCCATCGATGAAAATACTCGCGCCATCTTTTGTGAATCCATAGGCAACCCGGCCGGCAACATTGTAGACCTGGAAAAACTGGCGGCCATTGCTAAAAAGCACGGCATTCCTTTGATGGTGGATAATACAGTGGCGTCTCCTTTCTTGTGTCGCCCCATCGAGCTGGGTGCCGACATCGTGATTCACTCGTTAACCAAATACATCGGCGGTCACGGTACTACCATAGGTGGCATCATAGTGGACTCGGGTAAATTCGAATGGGCCGGTAATCCGCGTTTTGACATGATGAATGAACCCGATCCGTCTTATCACGGTGTGGTATACACCCGTGATTTTGCCGAAGCCGCCTACATTGGTCGCTGTCGAGTGGTGCCGTTGCGCAACACGGGCGCGGCACTTTCTCCTCACAGTTCTTTTCAGATTATGATGGGGTTAGAGACTCTGGGTTTACGCATGGAGCGTCATTGTGAAAACGCTGAAAAACTGGCGGCCTACTTATTGGCTCATGACAAGGTAGAGTGGGTTAACTACTCAGCTTTACCCGACAGCCCTTATTATGAAACCTGCAAACGTATCACCTCGGGCAAGGCATCGGGTATCGTCAGCTTTGGTATTAAAGGCGGCGCTAAGTCTGGTGGCGAGTTCATCGATGCTTTGCAGATGATATTGCGTCTGGTGAACATAGGTGATGCCAAGTCCTTGGCTTGTCACCCGGCTTCTACTACCCATAGACAGCTGGATGAAAAAGAACTTCAAGCTGCTGGTGTGAGCTCTGATTTAGTGCGCATCTCGGTGGGCATCGAAAATATCGCCGATATCATTGCCGATGTTGAGCAAGCCCTAAACGCAGTGGCTTAATCCCCAGTTCATAAACCGGCACGGGTTGCCGGTTTATGACCTCAAAATTCCAATTCGTATCGGTTAATCTTGTTGGTCAAACCCTGCCGAGTAATGCCCAGTGCCTGCGCGCTGTGAGTCTTGTTGTTGTCATTGAGTTGCATGGCTTGACGGATTAATTTTTTCTCAAGTTCACTCACCTGTTGTTCCAGACTCTTCCCAAGCCCCTCTTCCTTATTTGTGTCGTTGAGTTGCGCTACTTCACCTACTGTTACTTCGTTGCGAATTAATTTAATTTCTTGCAGTGTGATTTTCTGCCCAAGACTTATGGCGGCGGCACTCTCTAGCGTGTTTTTAAGTTCCCGCACATTACCAGGCCATTGCATTTGGCAAAACCAGTTTGTGACATTGGGCTCCATGGTAAGGGTTAGTTGGTGCTGCTCATTATATTTTTTTAAAAAGAAATGCAACAGCATCGGAAGATCTTCCGCTCTGTCCTTGAGCGCCGTGGTGGATAGGGTGAGCCCTTTAATTCGGTAATATAAATCATCGCGAAACTCTCCCTGTTTTACAGCCTCTGGCAGGTCGCGGTTGGTGGCGCTGATTAAACGAATATCTATGGTTTCAAGTTCGCGACTGCCCACCGGATAATAGCTGCCCTCTTGCAATACCCGTAATAATTTTACCTGCATGGCCAAGGGCATCTCACCAATTTCATCTAAAAATAAACTGCCGGTATGGGCCATGGCCAGTAATCCCTTACGGTCGCTGTCGGCCCCAGTGAAGGCGCCTTTTTTGTATCCAAATAATTCGCTCTCTAATAAGTCCGCCGGTATGGCGCCGCAGTGTACCGAGACAAAAGGCTTGGTGGCGCGATCACTCAATTGGTGTAAGGCAGTGGCGATAATTTCTTTACCTGTGCCACTGGGACCCTGAATAAACACGGCCACTTGGGTGGGGGCAATGCGAGTAATGAGTTCACGCTGAGCCACGATGCTAGGGCTGCTACCTATTAATCCCAAGTTATCCTGGCTGTCCTGTCGGGCCAGTAACTGGGTCTCCAGAGTTTTCACCTGATTTAACAAACGGCTTTTTTCCACCGCACGCTCTACGATCACCTTTAAAAACTCAGGGTCCACCGGCTTGGCAATAAAATCCCAAGCCCCTAACTCCATGGCGCGCAAGGCCAGGGCCTGGTCATCGTGCCCGGTGAGTACAATTACCGGAACATTTGGGTATTTTTGCAGCTGCAATAAACCGTCTTCAGGTTTGAAGGTGGGCGGCAGGGCAAGATCATGAATGATCAAATCAAAACCAGCGCCTTTTTGCTGCTCCATAAATAACGCATAGGCCTGTTGGCTATCGCCCGCCGTAGCCACGTGAAAACCCGCTTGTCTTAACCACAGGGCACACAGTTCACAAAAGGCACTCTCGTCATCCACTAATAAAATGTTGCTACTATTTTTTGTCATGGTCTTCACTAAACCCTGTCTTGGGGTAATGTCACGATAAAAGAAACGGGCCAGCCACTATCCTGGCGATATTCAACCTG
>MAAD01000203.1 GCA_002162985.1 Bermanella sp. 47_1433_sub80_T6
GTGACAGAAAATAACGATCCTGGTTATGATCTGCCAAAACACCCTAGGTCCACCTTCCAATAGCGGTCTAACAGTCCTTTGAAACAATCCATGTTTATCGATCATCCCGATCGATCTTCCGTGCTTGCCAACCATCCTGGTCAGCGGGTCCTTTTGTTACCAATCATCCTGATCGGTGATTCCCTGTAAGTTCGTCCTGAACGCCATCTAATTTAGCAAAATCTGAAAGATTGTCAGAGCAATGTGTTGATCAAACTATATACAGAGCGTTTTTCAAATAACGAAGCCTAGGTTTCATGGGGGCCACAGAGCGGCTGTCGTCTTTATAAGACTAATGCCTGCGATCAGTTGCCGGTATGTCGCACATGCCTTGTACGAGATCTCTTACACGGCTAGGGGTTTAAAGCGCACAGGCAAAAACCAACACAAAGGGCTTAAGTCATGCTTTTATCTGAATAATTAAAATTGACTAATAATTGACCGATATTCGTTGGTGGGCCAACGGCCGGTTTGGATTGTTGTGCTACGCTCAATTAAGGAAGAATTCGTTGGAGTGGCCATGAAGGCGCTGAATATTCTGGTGGTGGATGATGCCAATTTTATCCGCGACCTGGTTAAAAAAGCTGTAAAAGCACAATACCCTGATTTTAAAGTGGAAGAAGCCATGGATGGTCTCAAGGCCCAGTCCATGATGAAAAAGGGTACTTACCATGTGATTTTATGCGATTGGGAAATGCCCAACATGAGCGGCCTCGAGCTGCTGGAATGGATGCGCACCGATGAGCGCTATCTTAAAACCCCTTTCTTAATGATCACCAGCCGCAGTGAAAAAAGCCACATCATCAAGGCGGTAGAGGCGGGGGTGAGTGACTACATTGGCAAGCCATTCAGCAACGAACAACTGGGCACTAAGCTGGCTCGGCTTATTTTTAAATTCTATAAATACAGCCCCACCCAAACTGCGCGTCAGGCTCAACAGCATGATAACGGTTCCAGTTTATTAACGGCCGCACCCGCGGCAGCTCCTAAACCCAAGGCCGCGGCCAGTGGCGGTACTGCCAGTTTATTAGCGGGTGGTTCCCCCACCGGGCAATTGTTGGCAGGCAATGCTCAGGCTGCCAAGCCTAAAAGTACCAGTAAAAAAAGTTTGGCATTGGCCCATGTGCGTACGACGGGTGGGCAAGAGCTGCGCTGTATCGTGAAAGACATTAACCTTAACGAAATGCTATTGGTGGTGAAGCGTGAAGAAGGGGTGCCGGGATTATTTGATCAGGTGGTGGTGGACATAGTGAGCAAGGCCGATGACATAGTGGCGCGGGTAAACTGTTTTGTGGTGTCGGTGATCTCACCCGATAAACGCATTAACGGGGAGTTGTTTAACATGCTGGTGCGTTACGAAGACCAAGACCCGGAGAAGCTCGAAGCCCTGTCACGTTTTGTGGCCAAGGTGCGTTAAGCGCGACAAGGGAAAGTGGCAAGTAAAGCAGCTGCCCTTGCCCAGTGTGC
>MAAD01000132.1 GCA_002162985.1 Bermanella sp. 47_1433_sub80_T6
GCTACCCAATTTTTCATGTGATCGAACAAGGTCAATCGGTCAAGGTGCTGCGCAGACGCTCCAACTGGTTTTATGTGAGTGACCGGCGCAATACCCAGGGCTGGGTAAAACAAGAAAGCCTGGCCAGAACCCTGGCCCCCACTGGGATGCCAGCGGCATTGCCTGACATTCAGCACGGGGATTTTTTGGCCCAGCAGGGGCGTATTGGTTTCTCGGTAGGGCAACTGGGCACCTCTTACACCGCCAACGTTACCGCGGGTTATCGACTTTTTAGTTTTGCCGGCATTGAAGTGGAATACGGCCAGATATTTAAAGACCTTGAAGACGGCAGCAGTGTGGGCGCTACGGTTATCATTGAACCCATTAAAAGCTGGTCGTTCACACCATTTATTAGCAAAGGAATTGCCTGGCAAGACTGGAAAAAAAAGAAAAAGTCTTCCGTGGGCGGCAACAGTTTTAGCAGTAATAGTGAATTTACCGGCGCGGGCATCAACTACTACATAGGATTTAACTTTGTGGTACGCGGTGAATTTCGTCAGGTGGTTCTAACAGACAACAACGGCTCTACGAGTAATTCAGAATGGCGACTAGGTTTCAGCAGTTTCTTTTAGGCTCACTTATGTGTGCGGCACCGTTAGCGGCCCTGGCACAAAGTGATGGTAACCATAAAGACGATGGTAATGTACTCATCACCCCCATTGTGGTGGTGGAGCCAGACCGTCAACAACGGGAAGGTTACGAAGCCAACATTGACAGTGAATTTTTTGAGGTGGGCTTTTACACGGGCATTCTTGCCATTGAAGATTTTGGCAGCGCTACCGTGACCGGGTATAAGGCTTCATTTCACGCCACCGAAGATTTTTTCTTACAGGCCAACTTAGGGTTCAGCGAAGCCGGTTTATCTTCGGCTGAAACCATAGGGGGCGACATCAACATTATCGCCAACCGGGACTATGAATATTACAACCTGCTAGTGGGCTACAACCTGTTTCCTGGTGAAACCTTTGTGACCCAAAACCTTACCTTTAACTCAGCCTTCTATCTGGTAGCCGGAGCCGGCAATACCACACTGGATGATGACAGCCACTTCACCCTCACCTTTGGCAGCGGCTATCGCATCATCTTAAGAGACTGGCTCACGGTGAACATGGATTTTCGCGATCACAGCTTTAAAACCGAGGTGACGGGTGAAAACAAACGCACCCACAACCTGGAATTCAGCACGGGTTTAACTGCATTTTTCTAATCCCGATACGGTGGTGAATGGATTCGCCCCGGCAACTGCACACTGGTTCACAGTTTCACACTTTACTGGCTTTTGGCCTATTGCCTGCCTCAAAAGTGGACTCCTGTCCCAGAAGCACCCGGTCATCATGGTTAAAATAGCGTCATTAATTACCAACCAGGGGGAAGACGTGAAAATCACTACATTATCTGTATTAGTGTCCAGTTTATTATTAACCGCTTCCGGCCTGTTGATGGCCAACACCCCCAGCGATTACGATGAAATTTGCCAGTGTGTGGACCCTTACAATGGGGTACGCCAAATTCCGGTGATTATTCGCGATTTTCACGACAGCCACCCGGATTTTGAAGGGGCCGTTGGCAGCGAAAAAGGCATCGTTAAACAAGATTTAGGCATGGATGGTCGCCCGGTTTATGCGCTTGAGAATCAAGAAAGCTATACCACCAGCAACAAAGAAAATTTTAAGCAGTGGTATAAAAATACACCAGGTATCAATACCGCCATTAGCACTAAGCTTGAAATGATTGAACTCACTCCGGGATTTTGGGAATTTAGCAGTAATAACTTTTTCCCCATCGATGACCAAGGCTTTGGTAACGAGGGCAATCACCATAACTACCACTTCACCCTAGAGACCCACTTAAAGTTCTTTTATGTGGAAGGTGGCAGTTTTAGTTTTAAAGGGGATGATGACTTATGGATCTTCATCAATGGCAAACTGGCCATTGACCTAGGGGGTGTACACTCGGTAGAAGAGCAAACGGTTTACCTGGATGATATTGCCGCCGAATTGGGCATCGAGCCAAACCAAAGTTATTCGTTTGATTTATTTTTTGCCGAGCGCCATTTAGTACAATCCAACTTCCAATTTCAAACCACCTTTGAATTGCAGTGTTTGTGACTCAGGGTCGAACTTAAAAATATCTGCCCCTGTACGAGGCTGCTTGCAGGCGACAATCGTTAGCCAAGAGCATTGCTCCAGTTAACATTGGTCGCCTGCAAGCAGCCTCGTACAAATTTTGAGACCCACCAGGGTAAATACTACTTCTTAATCAGAGTAATGCCTTCACGCTCAATGTTAATTAGCTGTTGTTTGTACAAGCCACCGATGGCCTGTTTAAAGGCATTTTTACTGCAAGAAAATACCCGTTTAATCATCTCGGGAGAGCTCTTGTCACTCAGGGGAATAAACCCGGCGTCTTCATTGGCCAGCTTATCCAGAATCTTTTGTCCCAAGGGCTCAATGCGGCCAAAACCCGGCTTTTGCAGCGTTACTTCTATTTTTTTATCCGGACGTACCCGCTGAATATAACCCGTTACTTTATCGCCGCGGCTTAAATCCTGGAAAATGTCATTCTCGTAAATGAGCCCCCAGTAAACACCATCGATAATCATCTTAGTGCCCAGGTCGGTTTTACCGGCCACCACCAGGTTTACCTCATCACCGCTTTTAAAACGCTCGGTATCGTCGGTGTCGTAAAGAAAAGTATCCAGCATAGTAGAGGCGGTAATGCGGTCGGCGTCATCCAGATAAATACGCACCAAGACCTTGCGACCTTTTTCAAGGCGATTACTCTGCTCCGAAAACGGCACCAGAATATCCTTGGGTAAACCCCAATCCAGAAAGGCGCCTACAGGGCTTTCATCTACTATGTTCAAATAAGCAAAATCACCTACCTGGGCATGGGGGGTGAGAGTAGTGGCTATTAAACGCGCTTCGCTATCACGGTAGATAAACACATTAATGGTGCTACCCACTTCCATGCCTTCTTTAACGTATTGTTTGGGAAGCAGAATTTCACCCGCTTCGCCGCCATCCAGTTGCAAACCCCTGGGTAACTCTTGCACGATTTTTAGTTCGTTAAAACGGCCTATTTCCAACATGTGTGTACTCATTGTTTATTAAGTTCTAACCAATAAATGGTTACTAAATTCGTTCTAGCCAAAATATGCTTTCGATTAAACTAGTGAGGCCACGCTGTTTAAAACGGGGCTCGTATTCCAATATTTCTTTTTGCTTTAACGTGGTGGTATTAAAGCCCGCCTGGTAATGCGCCAACACTTCTTGTTCACTCACCGCAAACGGGGGGCCCGACATTTGTGCCTGCGGGTAATCCAGCGTAATCAATAACATCTTAGCCTGTGGGCAACTATCCATAAGCTTAGCGGCATATTCGTGACGCATGGGTTCGGGCAAGGCGATTAACGCGGCACGATCATAAATGTAGTCTACCTGGCCTAACGTCTTGGCATTCAGGGCAAAAAAGTCCCCCACATACACACACAAATTATCGGCCTCATAACACAGGCCCTTACCCCAGGCAGATATCTTGGGCTCTAGGTCTAACTGGGCAAACAATTGTTGTACCGCTTTTTCACTGAGCTCACAGGCCACGACCCTGTGCCCCAGCTCTAAAAAGTAGCCAATATCCAGGGTCTTGCCGCACAGGGGCACAAATACTCGGCGCTGGGGGCTAACCTTGCCCTGCTCCAGCAAACTTGCCCATTGGCTCTTTAGCCAGCTGTGTACTTGGGGTAAATGAAAACCTATTTCATTTTTATGCCAGCGTTCTTCCCAGAATTTAGTTTCCATGTTTATCCCCAGGGCGTTTATTGCTTAAGTTTAACACCGCTCGCATTTGGCGAAACGATTCGGCGTCCACGGCATCACGAACAATAATTTCCCAGCGCCAGCGTTTGTCCAGCTTAAACCTAAATATGGCCAGGCTTGGCCACAGGTGATGTAACTCCACCTGTACTTCGTTGACCACCTGGCTAGCCACGGGACCCTGTAAAACCTGCAAGGTCCATTGCCCATTGTGAAACCGCCAATGGCGAGTTTGTAAATATAGTAACCGCCCATGATAAAGGCGATGAAAATGCCAGGCTTGCACGGCAAACAGCGGAATTAAATAGTGGTAAAATACGGCCGGTATACTAATTAGGCTCACCAACAGCAGCACCCCATGCAAGCCATACTGACCTGCGGTTAACAGCCGAGAGGGTAATACTCGGGCATTAACTGGGTTGTACACGGTTCAGGATCATATCAACCATGTATTGCAGGTCGGCATTGTCGGAACGACTGGTGCGCATGAACAGGGTAAACAAATCAGGGTCTTGCTGGTCCAGCAGGTTACGATATTTGGTTTTATCTTCTTCGCTTAAATCGTCATACACTTCCGCCAGGAAAGGCACTAACAGTACGTCCAGTTCCTTCATGCCGCGGCGGCTATGCCAGGCTAAGCGTTTTTTTTCGATGGCTAAGTCTTCAATTGTCATCAGGGAGCGATCTGTGGACACAAATACCTCGGGTAATTCTGGCAAATAGAGTTGGGCCGGAGTATACCAGCTAGCGCGGTAATGGGGAAAACCCCCCTTTAGGGGCAGCTATACTCAAATCACGACTTATCAAATAGGTTAATCCCGAGTAAAATACTCGGAATTACAATTAAGGCCCCTTAACCATGTCTGATTTTTGGTCTGAACTTCTCACCCGCCATGCCCCAGCACCCTTAACGCCTGAACAAACTGGCCTGTACCCCATTACCGACCGCCAAGTGTTAAGCATTAACGGCCCCGACAGCGCTAAGTTTATGCAGGGCCAGTTCACCTGCCACCTCAATGAAATCAGCGCTAGCCAGTACCGTCCAGGCGCTTGCTGCACGGCCAAGGGGCGCATGATTAATAACTTTAATTTGCTGCAAGCGGGGGAACACCACTACCTGTTAAGCCTGCATGACTCGGTAGCGCAAAGCACCCAGGCGCACCTGAAAAAATACATGGTGTTTTTCAAGTCTGAAATGGCCGCCACCGACATGGTAATGGCTGGGGTAAAAGGCCCGGATGCCCAAAACATTTTAACAACGCTGTTTGGCCAATGCCCCAGCGACGACTTTGGCCAGGTAGACGTGGAATTTGGTCATATCATCAAACTGCCCTTCGAGGCGGGCTTTGAGCTTTATATTAAGGCCCCACTGGCCGATCAAACCTTAGCGTCGCTCACAAGCAAGTGTTCACTCACTACACAGAGCGCATGGAAACTAAACCTTATTGAGCACGGCCTGGCAAAACTCACCAGTGAAAATGTAGAGAAGTTCATCCCACAGATGCTCAACCTGGGGCAAACCGGCGCGGTGAGTTTTAGTAAGGGTTGTTATACCGGGCAAGAAATTGTGGCGCGCATGGAGTATTTGGGCAAGCTTAAACGCCATTTGTACCGCGCCAGGATTTCCCATTGCGAATCGTTAACCACAGGTGACGCCATATACAGCCCAGGCCATAACAGTTCAGTAGGAGAGCTGGTGAACTGGGTGCAGCACGACGATGTTATCGAGGCACTCATGGTACTGGAAGATAAATATCTGCAAAATTCCCTTTATGTGAACTCTGCCAGTGGCCCTCATATTGAGCTGCTATCCTTACCTTACCAGATCACAGAACACCAAGCGTAAGCTCAGCCCAAGGCATGCTTACTCTTTGGGGAGTAAGCATGGCCAGCCTCATCGAAACCGTTGCCAAAGATTTAATCCAGCAAATTAAAGACGACACTCTGGTGTTGCCCAGCCTGCCCGAAGTGTGCCTTAGGGTGCGTGATCTGGCCGAGGACATAGACGCCACCATTCCCCAGCTAGCCCAGCTTATCAGCCAGGATGCCGGCTTAAGTGCCCGCATTGTAAAAGTATCCAATAGTCCGCTCATGCGTACCGCCAGCGAGGTCACCGACCTGGCCACCGCCATCAGCCGCCTGGGCATTAACGTCACCTCTAGCCTGGCCATGGGGTTGGCCATGGAGCAAATGTTTCAAGCCACCAGCGATGTGGTGGATAAACGCATGCGCATGATATGGAGCCAAAGTTCAGAAATTGCCTCGGTGTGCCATGTGCTGGCCGGGCGCTATACCAAGTTGCTGCCGGACCAAGCCATGCTGGGCGGGCTTATTCATAAGATAGGCGCCCTACCGGTTTTGGCTTACGCCGAAGAAAACTCAGCCCTGTTAAACGATGCCTTTGTGCTGGATAAAATCATCAACAAGCTGCACCCCATCATTGGCCACCACATCGTTAAAGCCTGGCAGTTTCCCCAGGCTCTGCAAAATGTGCCCTCACAGTATTTAAAATTTGACCGAGACATTGATAGCGTTGATTACGCCGATCTGGTGACAGTGGCGGTACTGCAAAGTCACGCTAATACCGAACACCCGCTGGCACAGCAGGATTGGAGCACCATAGGGGCATTTGATAGGGTGGGCATTCCTCCTGAAATGGAGGTGAGTGAAATTATTGAAATGGATGAAGAAATGAAAGGGCTGTTTAGTTAAAAAACTCAAAAAACCTCATAACTAGCGCTATTAAACTCAAGTTTAGAAATTCGCTTCCTGTACGAGGCTGCTTGCAGGCGACCAACTTTAACTGGAGCGATACTATCGGCTAACAATTGTCGCCTGCAAGCAGCCTCGTACATAGTTTGATTCATTAATGAAATCTGAATGTTTAATATCTACAGCGTTACAAAACCCTAGGTTTCACCGCCGCCCTCAAAGGCACGGGGCTGTGCAAGTGTACGGTTCAAATGCTCGCCTAAGTCCAAATCAAACCACTGGTAGAAACCTGAATTGTCGGATGAATTATCCCCGTTAGGATCACGGAAATAGTTTTTATATCCATCCTGCTCCATGACGGACAGGGCACCGGATGGAAAGTATTCCAGAGTCACCTGGTTATCCGGTGACAACGGGGCCAGCGGCTCTAAGTCTTCTCCTAAACTGGCGGCATTAAACACATCGGCACGACTGATTAAGTTATTTTCATCATAAATATAAAAGGTTTTCATCGTCAGAGCCGAGTTTGAATAGGTACTGATATGGTCGATGAGGCCATTGTCTAAATAAGCGTAAACCGATTTATATTCACAGGCCATGTCTTGGCAAATTTGTTTCAGTTTACCGTCATCCTGATAGCTGTATACACTGCCCGAGGTACTGGCGGTAGACGGACTGTTTCTGTGATTACTGGACGTTTGACTGTAGCTTTTTAATCTTTTCTGGGCGTCGTAACCGTAACTGTATTCATATTGGTTATTGGTTAACTCGCCAGCGTAAGTTCGGCTAAAGCTGGTGTAATAGGTAATGTCACCGGCGTCATTAAATATACTAGTACGCTCATATTCATAACTGATGGTGGCCGGGTCGATATCGGTTTTTCCATCCACATTGTGTTTATAAGACAGGGGCTGCCCTAGGGTATTGTAGCCATAATCATAGGTATTCACTGCACACAGGCCTGCGTTGCTTTTCTGTTTTAGCAAACCATTATCGTAATAACTGTGACTATTAACCTGTCGAACAACATTTATATCGCCGGTCCAACACCCACCCACCAAATCACTGGATTGAGATTCGGTATCCACAGTGCCATCCAGGTTGTAAACATACACATATAGATCATCATCCTCGTCATCTACGAATTTACGATCTAATAAACCGGATGGTAAATAGGTATAAGTGGTAATGTCATGCAGTACTTTAGTGCCCGAATTATCAGCATAATATGAAACGGCTTCCACGCTATTGTCGCCATCCATAGAAAAGTCATGTTGATACAGACGGTTATAATCTTCAGCACCATCGGTATCTCGGTATTCATGGGTTAAGCGATTTTGATCATCGTATAAATACAAATACCTAAGTTTTCCATCGGTTGAATAGTTGCTGGCATAACTGGCGGCGTCATCAACATTTGGAATAGCCGGGCAGCTGCTAAAATTATCCACCATAATAGTTTGCTGCTGGGTATTTTTGTAATTCACCGACCAACTGCTAGGGCTGGCATCTCCATTGGACCAGCCTTCACACATGGCTTCCGGGTAAGAAATAGAAATATCCAGGGCGGTTAGATATTGAGCCAGAGATGAAAAACCGTTAAACCCCGTATTCAATTCAAGTAACACACTGCGAGATTCAAACCGCACCGCATACTCAAAGGTATTTAGGTTAATGGGTAAACTGGCATTGTTTAAGGCACTGGCTAATTCGGTGACCTTATCACCTGTTAGGTCTATGCCGTTTGCATGGTTGTTATCTGCGTCCAAGGAATATAATAAAATCAAACGGTTATTCAAACGGTCCAGAGCCTGGGGATTAGCATAGGCTGAACCTTGGGTATTGATACCTTCAATTCGTTTGGACAATAAAACCGTTTGCTGGCGATAACGTTCAAAATCCTGGTAACTGGAAGGCAAGGCATC
>MAAD01000202.1 GCA_002162985.1 Bermanella sp. 47_1433_sub80_T6
ACAAAGTTAAATCCTATGTAGTAGTTGATGCCCGCGCCGGTAAATTCACTATTACTGCTAAAACTGTTGCCGCCCACGGAAGACTTTTTCTTTTTTTTCCAGTCTTGCCAGGCGATGCCTTTGCTAATAAATGGTGTGAACGACCAGCTTTTAATGGGCTCAATGATAACGGTAGCGCCCACACTGCTGCCGTCTTCAAGGTCCTTAAATATCTGACCGTATTCCACTTCAATGCCGGCAAAACTCAAAAGTCGATAACCCGCGGTAACGTTGGCCGTGTAAGAGGTGCCCAGTTGTCCTACCGAGAAACCAATACGCCCCTGCTGAGCCAAAAAATCCCCGTGCTGAATATCGGGCAAAGCCGCTGGCATTCCGGTGGGGGCCAGGGTTCTGGCCAGACTTTCTTGTTTTACCCAGCCCTGGGTATTGCGCCGGTCACTCACATAAAACCAGTTGGAGCGTCTGCGCAGCACCTTGACCGATTGACCTTGTTCGATCACATGAAAAATTGGGTAGCCGCGACCAGGGCCGGTGTGCAGCTCTAAATAGGTATCGATCACCGACAGCTCTACCTGAGGTGCCGGTGGAGTGACGGCAGTTGGCACGCGTTGCGACCAAAACTTGATTGGCTTGGCTAAGGCCTGCGGCGCACATAACAAGCCCAGCAATGTAATGAGAAATAAACGAGACATAGAAACAACATTATTCCAGTTCGAAAACAGTGAGCCCCAAACTGCGGAGCATTTATTTGTAGTTGGGTTTAGCGGTAATTCAGCGGGCCATTATAGGGCCTGCCTGTTTATTGTTCCGTGCGCCATTCATGTTTTTAAATGTGACGCTCGTCACCTTTTTTAATATAGGACCGTCGCTCGCCCCTGTTATCCACAAGCTTTACGGAAAATATTACTTATCCTAGCTGCCAGAAGACCATAGTTTGAACCACTGCCGATTATTCTGCCGGTAAACACAGGATAATGCCGCCCTAAATTCTCATGAAATATCTATGACTTAAGTTATAGGTGAATAAAAAATAGTGTTTGAAGCTGTTCATGTTATGACCAAAGGGAGATGGTTTAATTATGTGCAACTTGGATAATGCAGCCCATAGATTTTCGAATTAGTGGTACACATATGAACAAGTTTTTAAGGTCTTACCGCTTTCCACCGCTGTCCGTGCTGGTATTGATGGTGACGCTCCTCACCGTGCAAAATAGTTATGGAGCCGATCAGAGCATAGATTTTGCCGCTCAGGCTCAGCAGGAAAGTGCACAGCAAGCCTTGAATACCGTGAAGAAATTATCCCGCGAAATTCAAAATTTGAAATCCAGTGTCGTGGACCTCAACAAGGATTTGCGCCTCATGGAGGAAGAGTTGTTGTTTCCCTCCAGTACCCAGGCCAGTGTGTTTGTTTCTTTGGATATAGGTCAATTTTTCACCCTGGAAAGCATTAAGCTGAAACTGGATGGCAAACAGGTGGCCACCCATTTATACAGCGACAAGCAGCGTCATGCGTTGGCCCGCGGTGGCATCCAGCGTTTGCATATCACCAATCTAAACCAAGGGCTGCACACAGTGTCGGCCTTTTTCACCGGCCTTGGCCCCAACGGACGACCATATAAACGTGGTAGCGAATTGCAATTTACCAAGGGTAAAGGCAGTCAATATTTGGAGTTGGCCATCGTGGATGACATGGCCAAACAAGAACCCGTTTTTACCATTAGGAAGTGGTAAACCTGATGAGCTTGCATTTAGTTAAATGGCCCATGCTATTTTTAAGTTTAACCATGGCTGCCAGTTCCATGGCTAGCCAGGTTAAAGACTTAAAATACGGCACAATTTTGTTTGATTATTATCAGCAAAATTATTTTTCTGCGCTGGTGGGTTATGAGTATGCCAATACCAAGGGTGAGCTAAAACATAACGCCGAAGATGCGCGCCTGCTAAAAGGTGGTATGACGCTATCCTATGGCCTTCCTAATGAAGCTCAGGCTATTTTTAAAGATTTACTTAATGAAAACGTGCCTCAGGATACCGCCAACAAGGCCTGGTTCTATTTGGCAAAGTTGTATTATCACAAGGGTGATACTTATCAGGCCAGCCGCAACCTGGCGCGTATTCAAGGGCATATCCCTAAAGAAATCCACGAAGAATTTAACTACTTAGCCACTTTAATTAACATTCGCAACAAACATCTTAATGCCGCTCAAGAAGCCATAGGGGTGGCCGCCAAGGGCAGTGTGTATGAACCCTATTTAGTTTTTAATTTGGCGGTGACGCAACTGGCCAATGATCAGCAAGAACAGGCGCAAATCAACCTTGAGCGTGTTATTCAATACGCCAGGCGTCATGCCGCTGAAGAGTTTGCGGTGCTAGCCGATCGCGCCAAGCAGGCCCTGGCCCATATTTCAATTGAAGACAATGATCTATTGGCAGCCTGGCAGCAGTTGCAATCGGTTCGCACCACAGGTTTGTACAGCAACCGGGCTTTGCTCAGTTACGGCTGGACCGCCATTAAATTAAATCAATTTAAACAGGCAATCCCCGCCCTAAAGGCCTTGAATAAACGCTCCATCAGTATTGCCGAAGTACAAGAGGCAAAGGTATTGCTAGCGCACTTGTACGAACAAAAAGGGGCTACTCGTAGCGCCTTGAAACATTACCTGTTGGCCGAGAAAGCATTTGACGGTGGATTAAGCTCCATAAAAAGTGCCCGTAAAGTAATTGCCGGGCAGCGTATTCCTGAAGAATTTGTGGTGAACCTGGAGGCCATGATGGATGAAACCGACTGGTATGGCAGCGAGCCCAGCCTGGATTACAACAAGTTAACGCCGTTTTTAATTGAGCTTATGTCCAGCAACCCGTTTCACAGTGTGATTAAGGAATTACGTGACCTGTATGCCTTGCGAAACAACATGGACTTCTGGGCCCGCCAGGCAAAAGAGCACATGTTAATTATTACCCATCGCCAGCAGGGGTGGAGCAGCAAGGGTTTGCAGCACTTCATTAAGAAAAGTGAAGGCCAACAAACCCAACTGGAGCTGGCCATCAGTGATTTGCGCCTGCATACCATGACACTGGATGTAAAAGAACAAGAACGTTTCAGTGCTCTGCTGGAAGCCACAGATAAAGACTTTACCTATTTGAATGACAAGCTTGAAAAAATAAAAGCCATTAAGAAGCCGTATCAACAGTCGGAAAGAAATGTATTGTGGGCCAAAACCCTGCACCACAGAATTAAAAGCAAATTAATAAAAATAAATAACATGATTAATCAATTGGAAAATGTCATGCGCATCGTGGTGAACGCCGAGCTGGATAAACACCAGGAGCGCATGACCTACTATTTGGCCCAAGCCCGGTTGGGTAAGGCCAGATTGTATGATCAAACACTAAATTCTATTGAAGATGACGCCATGAGAAATGCCGGAGCGATGAAATGAAACCCATAAAAAACATGGCAATCTCCCTTTTCATGGGGTTAACCCTGGCCGCTTGCAGCACCCAAGACACCATAGGTGGTTTGGGCAGTGACTATGATGAAAGCGACACCGAGAGTGGTCTGGACTTTAAGAACCTTGACCACCAACAGGTACGTGACGAGTACCAGGAGCTCATCGGCTTGGTGGATGATGCCTACCTTAAAGAGCAAATTAAACGCCGCATTGCCGGTGTACACATGCAAGAAAGCGATGAAAAAATCACGCGTGCCTCATCGGCTCCCCAGAAGGGCTATTACCGTGATGCCATCGACAGCTACATCGATATTTTAGAAAAATACCCCAATAGCCCGGATAACGCCGAAGTATTGTATCAACTGGCCAAGGCCTATGATGTGGAAGGGCAAACCAATAATGCTCGCCAGATGTTAGAGCGCCTGGTGAAGCGTCACCCTTATTATTCAAACTTGCCCGAAGTGTATTTTCGCTTAGGGGATATTTATTTCAATAACGCTAAATACAATCTGGCCGAGCACGCTTACCGTGAAACCAGCAACACCGACGGTGGCAAGTTGCTGCTGAACAGTCATTACATGCTGGCATGGGCATTATACAAACAGGGTATTTATCATAAATCCCTTAACCATTTTTCTTATGTATTAAACAAATTGTTAATGGCCGAATTAAGTGGCCGACAATTAAACAACATCGAAAAGCCCCTGGTTCAGGATACCCTGCACAGCATGAGTCTGGCACTAGTGAACTTAGGCGGCGCCAACGCCATCGAAGATGTTGATCTGCTGGAAGGCAAACCTTATGTTTGGCGGGTTTACAATGAACTGGCAGAGTTCTACATGGAGAAGGCCCGCTATGATGATACTGCGGTGACCTATCGTGATTTTATTAACGTTTATCCTATGGATGAACGGGCCGCGAACTTTAATCAAAGCTTAATTAAGGCCTATATTAAAGGGGCCTTTCCCAAATTAGTGTTGTCAGAAAAAGACAACTACAGCGACCGTTATGGCCCTAACTCTAAATACTATGGCCAGCACCAAAGTTTACAGAAAAACATAAAAGGCAATTTGAAAGAGTATTACGTGGAATTGGCGGCACATTATCATAGCCAAGGGCAGGCCGCGTTAAAGAAATCCAAGAAAAAGCCACAACAGGCTCATCTTAGCGAAATTGCTCAAACCTCTCTAAACCAGGCAGCGGATTTTTATGGTCGTTTTATAACCTTGTTTCCCAATGATAAAACTGTGGCCAAGCTAAGGTACAAAAAAGCCGATGCACACTTTGAAAATAAACAGTATGTGGCGGCTGCTCAGGATTACCGTGCGGTGGCTTACAATAAGGCCCCTTATGGGGTGAACCGCAAGCTTGCCAATAAGGCAGCTTATGCCGGCATCATTGCCCTGAATTTACATATGGATGTGTTAACGGCTGCAAAAGCCGACAAAAAAGAGCTGGATAAATGGCAGGCCCTCTCGTTGGAAGGCATGCTGAAATTTTCCAAAGTTTTCCACAACGATCATCGCTCCATTGCGGTATTAACCAATGCGGCCCAGGCCATGTTTGCCTTAAATCAATATGACCGTGCCATTAAGGTGGCCAGTAACCTGATTAAGAAAACAAACAAGTTAAACAAAAACCTCAAACAAACTGCCTACGGTATCCTGGCTCACTCATACTTCCAGAAGGGCCAATATCAAAATGCACAAAATAACTATCTGGCGCAGCGCAAGTTGGTGAATAAAGATTCAAGCGATTACTCGCAGATCAGCGAGCAAATTGCCGCCTCCATCTTTAAAAAGGCCGAGCAGCTTAAAGGTAAGCAACAGCCACAGCTTGCCATTAAAGAGTTACTGAGCATTAAAACTCTGGCGGGTCATTCCAAGATTCGAGTGTTGGCCCAGTACGATGCGGCCTCCATGCTGTTGGCAGCCAAAGAGTGGAACAAGGCCATCAAAGAGCTTAAGCAATTGCAGAAGCGTTTTATCAAGCATGAGTTGGCCCCTGAGTTTCCGCGTAAATTAGCGTTTGCATATGAGCAGAAAAAAGATTGGAAGAAAGCGTCCTTGGCTTATTCTGCATTATCAAAAAACGACGTTAGCCCGCAAGTACGCCAGGAAGCTATGTTTATTGCGGCTGGCCTGTTTGAAAAGATTGGCCGAAACAAAAAGGCCATCGAGTTTTTTCGTGATTATGCTCACAAATATGAAAAGCCCTTCGATAATCGCATGGAAGCCCGCTTTCACTTAGCTAGCCTTTATGAAAAGGGTGGCGATAAAACTCGTCAACTATTCTGGTTACGCCGTGTTATCGCCGGCAATGATAACGCAGCAGACACCGCCACCGACCGTAGCCGCTGGTTAGCAGCTTGGGCCAATGGCAAGTATGGAGACTATTTTGCCTGGGAATTTACCCGTCGCAAATTACGTTTGCCCATCGAAAGCAGCATGCTTAAGAAAAATCAGTATTTAGGTGATGCCACCGCTCGTTATGAAATGGCGGCGGCCTATGGAATTTTGGAGCATGTGAGTATGTCCAGCTACAAGATTGCAGAACTTTATGAGCATTTTGCCAAAGAACTTAATGCTGCCCCCGTGCCTAAGGGTTTGGGTGCACAAGACTTGGCCATGTATCAGCAAATCATGAGCGAGCAGGCCGAGCCCTTTGCCTCCTTGGCCACCACCATTTATCAGAGCAATGTGGATTTAAGCTGGCAGGGCCACTTTAATGACTGGATTGTAAAAAGTTTTGATGCCATGAAGCGTTTGTCTCCGGCACGTTTCGACAAGGTTGAAGAAGTAGCGAGGTACGGTGATGAAATTCGTTAAGCACACAGTGTTGATGGCCAGTAAAAAAGCGGTCGCGGCCCTTACTATTACTTTGTTGGCGGCCTGTGCCAATAACCTAACTCTGCCTGCAGCGGGAGAAAAAGCTGAGCTTAAAGCCACCGCTCAATACGTGCCTCAGCAAGCCTATGACGAACAGGGCAAGTTGATTGAGTATGTGGCAAAGGAGAATCCCTATCTGGCCATTAAAAGCCGCATCGATAAGGGCTCGGTATTGCTGTACATAGAGGCCAAAAAAGCCAAACGCAGCGGAGACTTTAAAACCGCTAAACAAAAGTTAAAAGTGATTACCAAAAACGACGACAGCATCTCTGGCCCCTGGGTGATGTTGGGAGATATTGCCTTTGAAGAGAAAAAGTATTCACAGGCCGAGCAGAATTATCAACAAGCCATTTTAATTAATTCAAAAAACATTAATGCCTATGTGGCATTGGCCCAGGTTCAAAGGGTATTAGGTGCATATCATGTGGCGCAAAATACCTTGGCCCTCGCCTTGCAATTATGGCCAGACTTTCCCGAGGCTCACTTAAACTTAAGCATCTTGTATGACTTGTATCTTAACCAGTCAAACAAGTCTCAGCGGCACCTGGAAGCCTATTTGTTTTTAACGCAATACCAGAACAAAAAGGCCATTGCCTGGTACAGCGAAGTGCAGGCTCGCACCGGCATTACTCAAAGTTTTATCGACGAAAAAGTCTCTAGCCTAAACGCGCTCGAGCAGCTAAATATTCGTCAACAAGCCATCGCCGAACACTATGTGGAGGATCAATAAATGAAACTGCTATTAACTGTGTTGATTTTAATCCCCAGCCTGGCGCTGGCGGAGGAACCCATAAAATTGGAAAGCCACTTCGTGGGCGACAAAGAACAACCTGCGGTGAGTTATTTCATGTCCTGGCAAGGGCCGGGGAGCAATGAAAAGCTTTATCGCAATCAGGAAGATAAATACGAAAAAAGCATAGATACCGTGGATAGGGACGTAATGCTGCGTTCCATGCGCATCTATGACGAAATGAATTTGGAAGGCCGTCGATAATAGCCGCCTCCTCAACAGATTAAATATTAAAGGTAGTATCTTATGGAATTCTTTTCCGACATCGCGCAATTTTTTAGGGATGGAGGTTTGTTTCTTTACCCCATCGCGTTTGTATTTGCCATTGGCATCGCCATTGTGGTGGAGCGCTGGCGTTTTTTAAACGGCGAAAAGGTCCGTAACCTTAAGGCCTTTGATGATTTTTTGCCTTTGCTACGTACCGATGATCACGACAAAATGACCTTGTTTACCCGTGATAACGACGCGCCGGTTTCGCGCATGATTGGTTGCGGCTTGGATATGATGAAGGTTACCCGGCACCGTGCCGACGTAGAGCAGGCCATGAGCGAAGGCATGATGGAAGCGGTACCACGTCTGGAACAACGCACCGGTTATTTGGCGGTATTGGCGAATATTGCAACCTTGCTTGGACTGTTGGGCACCATTATTGGTTTGATCGCTGCGTTCTCGGCGGTGGCCAATGCTGACCCTGCCGACAAATCCCGTTTACTGTCCATGTCTATTTCTGTGGCCATGAACACCACCGCCTTTGGTTTGATCGCGGCCATTCCATTATTGGTCACTCATGCTTATCTGACCAACAAAACCAATGCCATCATTGGCAGCATTGAAATGGCCGGTGTGAAATTTTTAAATGTAATGACCTTAAACCGCGCCATTGAAGCGGGCATGCCTAAGGCTAAATAGTAGGGCAGGGTAAATAATGAGTTTTAAAATTAAACGAAAAGGCACGGACGACGCAGACATAGATGTGACCAGTTTCATGAATTTGATGATTGTACTGGTGCCTGTGTTGTTGATGAGTATGACCTTTACCAAGATCACGGTGATGGAAATAAACCTTCCTGAGTTATCAGGTGGTGGCGCAAGCAATTCCTTAAGTCAGTCGCAAATGGAAATTATGGTGCGTAAGTCGGGCATGGAGGTGTATTTTCCTTCGGGCAACCTGGTTAAAAAGGTGCCATTGCAGGAAAATGGTCAGCATGACTTTAACTTACTGTCGCAGGTATTACGTGCAGTAAAAGACAAGGTGAGTGATAAGCGCGATGCGTTGATTATGTCGGCCAGTGACGTGGATTATCAAACCCTCATCAATACCATGGATACGGTGAAGTCGTATCAAACTGTGGTGGCGGCCAGCCTGGTGGAAGTGGAATTATTTCCAGAAATTTCACTTGGCGATGCCAATAAAAAATAGGGTGAAATCATGGCATTTCAAGGTTCAGTATTAGACAGGCGAGAAAGCGGTAAAAAAGTGGCCGGCTTAAACCTGGTTTCATTGATGGATATTTTTACTATTTTGGTATTTTTTCTGCTGATGAACAGCGGTGATAGCCAGCAAATAGAGAAAGCCACTTTTATTACCTTGCCCGATTCCATGGCCACCAGTTCATTTCAAAATGAATTGTTGATCACCGTGGGCAGTGACTTTATAAGCATTAAAGATGAAAACATTGTGAGCATCAGTGAAGTAGCGGCTAAAAAAGGCAAGGTAGTAGATGCCTTGGCCGAGGCCTTAAAAGTGTATGCGCTGGATAAGGGCGAGTTAACCGACTTTGAGAAAAAGAACGGTCGCTCGGTAACCATAATGGGAGACCAGGCGGTGCCTTACTCTACACTTAAAAGCATCATGGCCACTTGCAGTCAGGAAAATTTCCGTGACATCGCCTTAGCGGTGAATCAGGTGATGGCAGGGGTGGTAACGGCCACGGCGCAGGTGAGCCCATGACAGAGGCAACTGTAAATTTAAGTAGTGATCACTTGGCGCTGGACATGGTGTTGCCTTGGCATGAGCACCTTGAGCAGCAAGAAAAGTTTAAGCGCATCATTAAGAAAGTGGTGGCACCGATCATGGCCTTTTTATTGGTCATGTCTTTGTTGCCCGACTTTTCTGAAGAACAAGAAATTATTAAAAAGGTGGTGACTAAGGTAATACTGGACCCACCCAAGATTGTGGAGGTGGCGCAAAAGCCCGAGCCAGCCAAACAGAAAAAGACCCAGTCGGTGAAGCCCAAGGCCAAACCTAAGCCGGGTGCCGCCAGTGGAGTGCCTAACATGGCCACCTTGTCGCAGCAGCTAAGCGCCATGCGCAACTCGGTGAATGTGTCTAAGCTGCAAAAGAAAAATGTATTTGTTTCTACGCAGGGCAAGGTACAAAAAAGCAGCCGGGCTTTGTTGGGCACTAAAAATGCCAATGCCTCAAGTGGTGGCTTAAAAGCCAGCGATGTTACCGTGAATGCCAAGGGCGCATCTTTGGCTTCTCATAAATCGGCGGATGTAAGTAGCCCTATCATGGCCATTGAGTTGCCAGATGAGGCGCAATATCATTACGACCCCAGTAAAAATGGCAAGCGTGACATGCAAAGCATTCGCCGTACCCTGGAGCGTTATAAGGGGGCTGTGTATGCCTTGTATGCCAAGGCGCTGCGCATTAATCCCGAAATTACCGGGCGATTTATTTTTGAATTTGTAATCTTGCCCAGTGGTGAGATTAGCAATTTAAAAATTAAGAGCAGTGAGTTGGGAAATAAATTGCTTGAACAAAAAATGATCAGCAAGATTGGCCAAATTAGTTTTGGCAAAGAGGCCTTAAGCGCCACCGCGGTACAGTACACGTTTAGCTTTTTACCTTCCTAAATTTGTCATCCAGCTGTCCATTTAACCCGCAATAGAGTCCAGTGAATTGGGTTTTATTGCGGGTTTATCGCTTATATTTAGCGCAAATTACCTGTAATACCTGTCACCTATGTCTGATTAATATCCAACCTATATGCGACTCTTTGTTACACAAAATTAAACTATCGTACCTTGTTCACAAAACATGTTTGATGTTTGTCACGTTTCGCAACAATTTCGAACTCGCGCTTAATAATTAGAAACATTTATGTGACCGGTAACCGTTCATGGAGGACGAAAGCCGCGAAAATACGCCTATGAGAAATTTGGAGTACTGGCTAATGAAGAGCTGGAGTTTTGTGTCAATTCGCACCCTGATGTTAATCGCATCGGTGGCGGTAATGAGTGGTTGTGGTGAAGAGTTGCAGGTGACCGGCAACGACGAGCAACAACAGGCAATTTCCTCGGGCACGCCGTTTGCGTTTGTATCTCGTGATAGCAAAAATGTGCAAAATGCCCTGGCCACCAATTCTCTTGAACCCAGTGCTTTTAACCCTGGTGCCCAGCTTTTTGTGCGGGCCGCGGTAAGCTCAGATGCCAAGGATGTAGAGATTCTTAAAACGGTATTTGGCGATCAAAGCTATGATGTAAAAGACCTTAATGTCTCCAGTGATGGTGAGCTGTTAATTTTTAGTGCCCGTGGCACCTTGAATAACGACAGCTGGAATGTGTACGAATACCAGTTTGCCACCGGCCAGTTGCACCGTGTTATCTCCAATCTCTCTCTCGCCAATACCGGGCACGACACCAACGCCGCGTACACCAATGACAACACCATTATTTTCTCATCCAATCGCCACCTTACTGGTAATGACAGCGATGCCACCGTGTTATTTAGCATGGACCGTGACGGTGACAATATTCAACAAATTACCCAAGGGGATAAAAGCGACATACAGGCCACCACGTTAAAAGATGGCCATATGGTGTTTATGCGTTGGCAGACTCAAAGTGAAGCCTGTAGCGGTGACAATGTGTTTACCTCTAATGCGTGTTCACTTACTAAAAGCCTGGGCGGTAGCGACCAGCAGATAGAAAAAGACAGTTTTAATTTTTACCGTGTGGCGCCCAATGGTGAACAGCTAACCTCTTTGTTTGACAGCACCACCTTAAGTGCTCAGGACGAAGAGTGGATGCAACTTAACGGCATCATTCAGGGCAGCGATGGCCACATGATGGCGATCGTTAAAAATAAATTTAACCCCATGATGGGCGGTGAGATCGTTGAATTACGCGGGCCTGCTGCCAGTAAAAACCGCAGCGTAAATGATGGTGCTGTATATGAATATGTGAAACCCGTGCCCTTGTCGGGAGATGACATTAATCTGGCCAGCAATACTGCGTCGGTTAATGGCTGGTACAGTGCTTTTTGGCCTTACCGGGATGGCAGTAGCCGTATGCTGGTGAGCTGGTCGCAATGTATGAAGCAGGAAAGTGGGGTGTACCGCCCTTGTAAGAGTGACGACAATTTAAATGGTGTGGACCCAAGATACGGAATTTGGGTGATGGATGTGGCCAACAATACCCGCATGCCTGTACTGCAAGCCAAGAAAGATAGAGTGTTTACCGAGATTGCGTTGGCGTACCCGAATTTGGGTGAGAATTTAAAGTTTGATGATGATGTGGAAGAGCCTACGGATCCAGTAGACCCAGTTGATCCAGTAGACCCGGTTGATCCAGTTGATCCAGTCGATCCAGTAGACCCAGT
The DNA here is from genome assembly GCA_002162985.1 of Bermanella sp. 47_1433_sub80_T6. Classification (GTDB taxonomy): domain Bacteria; phylum Pseudomonadota; class Gammaproteobacteria; order Pseudomonadales; family Oceanobacteraceae; genus Bermanella. The sequence continues at coordinate 11,737 of MAAD01000202.1, forward strand.
TGACCCAGTTGATCCAGTTGATCCAGTTGATCCAGTTGATCCAGTTGATCCAGTTGATCCAGTTGATCCAGTTGATCCAGTTGATCCAGTCGATCCAGTCGATCCAGTTGATCCAGTCGATCCAGTTGATCCAGTTGATCCAGTTGATCCAGTCGATCCAGTCGATCCAGTTGATCCCGTTGATCCCGTTGATCCCGTTGATCCAGTTGATCCCGTTGATCCAGTCGATCCAGTCGATCCAGTAGACCCGGTCGATCCAGTAGACTCGGTAGATCCAGTCGATCCAGTAGACCCAGTTGATCCAGTAGACCCGGTAGATCCAGTAGACCCAGTTGATCCAGTTGATCCAGTTGATCCAGTCGATCCAGTTGATCCAGTCGATCCAGTCGATCCAATTGATCCAATTGATCCAATTGATCCAGTCGATCCAATTGATCCAGTCGATCCAATTGATCCTTTTGGAATTAATGTAATCACTAAGGAAGACATGCCGGTACCTCTGGGCTTTACCCAGCTTTTAGCGGCCAATGCGCCTGGTGTAATTAACAGCCTAATTATTACAGGCCTTCCGACAGGGACTGTATTAAGTGCAGGTAGTAAAAATCCAGATGGTAATTGGTCAGTAGTGGTGGACGATGTTGACGCGTTAACCATTACGCCAAAGCTTAATAGTGGCGATGATTTCTCTGTGGGTTTTGTGGCAAGTACCACCCTTAACGGTATTGAAAGCACGCTAACAGGCACGATCACCGTATTGGTGGAAGCCGTGGCCGATGAGCCTTATTTAGAAGTAGCGCTAGACGATATCAACAGCCAGCTTATCTATGCCGAGTATTTAAATACCATCAATGTGGGCATGCTTGCCACGAACCAAGTGGT
>MAAD01000274.1 GCA_002162985.1 Bermanella sp. 47_1433_sub80_T6
GCCAAGCTGCAATAGGCAAGATATGTTCGATATTGGTTTTTCCGAACTCATGTTGGTGGGCATCATGGCGCTCATTATTTTAGGCCCCGAGCGCCTACCTAAGGCGGCTCGCACGGTGGGCTTATTGGTGGGCAAAGTCCGGCGCACGATGAGTGGCATTCAACAAGAGATTGAACAAGAGGTTCGCAACCAGGAGATTCGCGAGAAACTCAAGAACCCCATGTCCACGTTTTTGAATGACGACGAAACCACGGCAGCTAAAAATTCAGACAATACCAGTACCGAACAAATCAACAACGAACAGCATGACCATGATGTACTGAATGATAAACTCCAAGGTATGGACATGGATGAGCAAGTTGCTGCCATGCATGCTCACCACCCCAAAGAAGAAGTCGCTCCACAGCACGTGGAAAATAACAGCGCTCAACAAGATAAGTAACTCTGGCATGACCAAAAAAACACCCCAAGAGCAGGAACAGATGCAGCAAGAACAGCCGCTCATCAGTCACCTTATTGAGTTGCGTAACCGCTTGTTAAAAGCCATGGTTTTTATCTTGGTGGTATTTTTAGCGTTATACAGCTTCTCGAATGAGCTGTATTTATTAGTGTCCCAACCCCTTGAAAATCTATTACCCGAAGGCAGCACCATGATTGCCACAGGAGTAGCCTCACCGTTCCTGGTGCCGTTCAAACTTACGCTGGTTACTGCTGTATTTCTTACGATTCCTTTTTTACTGCACCAGGCTTGGGGCTTTATTGCGCCGGGTTTATACAAACACGAAAAAAGTTTTGCCATACCCTTGTTGTTAAGCAGCATAGTATTGTTTTACGCGGGTTTGTGTTTTGCCTACTTTGTAGTCCTGCCCTTGGTATTTGGTTTCTTCACTTCCATCGGCCCGGAAGGGGTTAATTTTCTGCCTGACATCAACAACATTTTAAACTTCATTCTTAAAATGTTTTTTGCCTTTGGTATCGCCTTCGAAATCCCTATCGCAACCATTTTAATGATCATGACCGGCATCACTACAGTTAAGAGTTTATCAACTAAACGCCCCTACATCTTTGTGGGCTGTTTTGTGATTGGCATGTTTGTGACACCACCGGATGTGATCAGCCAAACCATCTTGGCGGTACCTATGTACCTGTTATTTGAAGTGGGTATTTTCTTTGGGCGTTTTGTGGAGAAGCGTTCGAAGGAAAAAGAACAGGAGCAAGAACAAAACCCTGATTTTGACGAATAACCCTCCTACATATTGACACCATGTCACAGCCAGTAAAACTTTAGTCCCAATAACTTTTTAATTTTACTGGCCCCTGCTATTATTTCGCCCCCAACAGGGCATAAATATAAGAAAGGGATTCAATGAAAACATTAAATACACTCTTGGCCATCGCCATTTCAACCGCTACTTTTTCTGCTAGCGCAACCGAAGATGCACCCGCATTTGGTTTACATTTTGGGCTGGGGTTTGGTGGCGACACACTTGCTGAAGTTGAATTTGATGACGGCAGTGACCAAGAAGTTAAAGCCGGGGCAGGCATAATATTAGGGGGCTTTGTTGAAGCGCCATTAAATGACATAAATGGCCAACCAATTTTTGCCAAAATTGCTTTCAGTTACATGAGCGATTCAGTAAATGCAACAAACGGTGATGCGTCCTTTACTCGTTTTCCATTCGACGCACTATTAATGACCCAGGTTGATAGAATTAAGCTAGGAGCGGGTATCACTTACCACTTGAACCCGACTTATGAGGTAGACTTTGGCGGCATTGTTAGCGGTGAAGCAGAATTTGATAATGCACTTGGACTTGCGTTAGAAGCAAACCTAGAATTACCTGAAGGTGGGTATTGGGATGGGGTTGAAGTAGGTTTACGCTACACCAGCATTAGCTATAAAGCAGATGGTGGTGACGTTGATGGTTCTGGTCTTGCTATTACTATGGGGACTACCTTCTAAGGCCGTTTTTTTTGCCGGGCTCGCCCGGCATAATGCCTATCTACAATTCCTCCACCAGCACCCACAAAATATCCTGCCCACGATCTAAGAAACTCTCCACCAGCCGAGTCTTAATCTTACTGTTAATCTCCTGCACCGTTTGCTGATTTAACTGGCTTGAGCTGCGTAAATTATTAGCCTGCTCGGTCATTACCGACATAGACTGAATTTCGATCCCCTGACGGGCCGCCAATTCCAGTCTGGCTCGACTCATGGCACACTCTTTTTGTTTTTGTTTTCCCAGGGCATGACTGCCACAGTTACCCACCGCTTGGTGTTTACCTGGATTATCTATCCAGTTCGGAAGCGACATCTGGGGTGTATTTGAGCAGGCCGTTAACGCCAAAATTAAAAGCGAAAAAAAGCTTAATTTCCCTATGGTTTGCATCTCTACCTCTGGTCACACTGGTGTTTATTAGCTATGGTTACAGCACTGTAACCTCAAATCTCTTCAAGGAGAAGAAGATGTCCCTAACTCGTATCTTAACCGCGTCTGGTTTGGCACTAACATTGGCCGCCTGTAGTAGCAACGCGCCTCAACAAGCCGCCGTTCCTGATTGTACTTTCCCGGATGCCCCAAGCATTGCCGCACCTGGCTGGGTATGTGATGAGCCGGTTGAAGGTTTGGCTGTTTCTGCCGTAGGTTCTGCCGACAAGTCTGCCGCTGGTATTAACTTCATGAAGCAGCAAGCGTCTACCGCTGCCCGTGTGCAACTTGCACAGATGATGAAAGTACAAGTACAAAACCTGGTGAAGCAGTTTGCTGAAACCACTGGTGTAGGCGACAGCCAAACCGTTGATATGGTAAACAGCTCGGTAACCAAGCAAATCACCAATGAAACCTTGGTAGGTACCCGTATTTACAAAACCCGTCGCAGCCCAAATGGCAACTTGTACGTGCTAGTGGGCCTTGATGACAACGCCGCCAGCCTGATTCATGAAACAGCACTTAAGACCTCCATGAACAATGAAAAAGCGCTTTGGCAGAAGTTTCAATCCAAGAAAGCGCACGATGAGCTAGCCAAAGAAATTGCGGCCATGAACGCTCAATAAAAAATTTTAAGATCCAATAAAAAGGCCCAAGTCTTATTTAAAGACTTGGGCCTTTTTTATTTTCTAAAGATTCAATTTGAGTAAAATCAACAAACTTTAAAAATGCTGAAATCCAGCACCTGACATCTCACAACCTGTAACACTCACTTCCCTACCCGCCACCACATCACCGATATAAATGCCCTGCTCACAATGCTTGGCGGTATAGGCCAACTGATAATCGTCGCCCCCAGTTAACGCATACTGTAACGCTTGGGTTTGACCATAGCGCTGCAATAGGGCGTTTGATAAAGGAATGCTGTCAGCGTTAAGCTCTATGCCCACGGCACTTTTTTTACAAATATGATTCAGGTCCTGCACTAGGCCATCACTCACATCCAAACAGCTACTGGCAACACCCATTAACGATTGACCATATTTAATTTGTGGCAAGGGTCTGTAAAAATGCTGGCTCATCTCGGAGTTTGAATCCCGATGTTTTAATCGCGGGTCTTGCAACACGATGGGCAATGCACCTGCGCCATCCCCCAGATTGCCACTCACATAAACCTTATCCCCCACACAGGCGCCGCTGCGGGTCAGTGCGCTATTTTTTGCCACCAATCCATGCACCTGAATGCTAATCACCAAAACAGGCCCCCTGGTGGTGTCTCCACCCACCAATGGACACTGGTACTGTTGAGCTATGGTGATTAATCCCTGGCTAAAATCCTTTAGCCAGTTAGATTCTGCTTTAGGAAGTGTAATGGCCAGGGTAAAACCCAAGGGTGCAGCCCCCATGGCCGCTAAATCACTTAGCGTCACACACAATGCACGGGTGGCAATATCAAAAGGGTTAGCGTGTTTCGGGAAATGAACATCTTCAATTAAGGTGTCCATGGAAATGCACACTTGTTGATGGCTAGGCACGTTTAAAACGGCGCAGTCATCTCCTATACCAAGGGCCACATGTTCATTACACCAGGAGAGTTTTTCTTGTTGGAAGTAACGTTCGATTAGCTCAAATTCTTTCACGGTTTTGGGCTCAAGCTTTAGAAGGGGTGGGGAATTACGCCCTGCAGTACTCTAATTAAAGAATCGGGCAGGGGCTGCCCTCGTACGAGGTCACCCCGTGGCCGATCATCTTTATTTTTTAATTTCCACAATGCGCACGGTTTGAGCAAGCTTATCCAACACGCCATTAACAAACTTATGGCTTTCGGTGGCGCCGAACTTTTTAGACAGCTCAACACTTTCGTTAATCACCACCTTGTAAGGCACATCGATGCGATGAGCCAATTCAAAGGCAGCCAATCTTAGGATGGCTTTCTCAACCGGCGTCACTTCTTCGATGTCACGGCTCAGACAAGGCAATAACATGCCGTCCAGCTCGGTTAAATTGTTGGGCACGCCACGCAAGATATCACGGAAATATTCGGTATCAACATGGGTCATGTCGTTATCGGCAATGAATTCAGCTTCGATCTTGGTTAGATTTGAGCCTGCCATGTCCCATTGATACAGGGCCTGCATGGCATAATGGCGCGCCTTGCGACGAGCGCCCGGATTAGGTCGGTCGCTCTTGTTTTTACGGGGTACGGGTGTGGATTTGTCGTTCATTACGCCTCCAACTGCTTAAGTAGGCTAACCATTTCATATACGGTTAGGGCAGATTCTTCACCCTTATTACCCGCTTTAGTACCAGCACGTTCGATAGATTGCTCAATGGTGTCCACGGTTAGAATACCAAAAGAAACCGGAACGCCGGTATCCAGGGTGATTTTGCTTAAACCGTTTACAGCCGCACCAGATACATAATCGAAGTGAGGGGTAGAGCCGCGAATCACCGCACCCAAAGCAATAATCGCATCATACTTACCGCTTTGTGCCAGCTTTTGTACCACCAAAGGCACTTCAAAAGCGCCCGGGCAGGTCACCAGAGTAATATCATCTTCGTCGATACCGTGACGGGTTAAACCACGCACGGCGCCATCTACCAATTTATCGACAATGAATTCATTCCATGTGGTTTGTACGATGGCAAACCTGGCATCCAGCGCGGTGAGCTTTCCTTCAATTCTTTTCATGTTACGTTCCTAAAATCTATAAATATTTAAAATATGCTAATTATTATTTTTGAATTTTTTAGTTTTGGTAAGGGATGTATTCCACCACTTCCAAATTAAAGCCGGAGATACCGGTGAATTTCATGGGGCTGCTTAACAAACGCATCTTGGTCACACCCAGGTCACGCAATATTTGTGAGCCTGTACCTATGGTGACAAACGCCCCCGAGCTGTCGACATCTGTGGTGCGTTGCGGTTTTTGACGACCAAAAAAGGTTTCTACGTTAGTGGCAATGTCTTCACGTTCACCGGCATTTAAAATAATCAACGCGCCGCTGTTGGCTTCAGATATAGCCTGCAAGGAATGATTCACCGACCAGCTTTTAGAGCCCTTCTTCACCGCACCCAATACGTCACGCAAAGTCTCGGCCGATTGCACACGGACAATAGGGGCTTCGTCATTGGGCACGTCACCCTGGCTTAAGGCCATGTGGGTTTCGTTGTTGATGGTGTCGCGGTACATGTTTAATTCAAACTCACCAAAATCGGTACTGATGGTATCGGTGCTGATTTTCTCGATGGTTTTTTCATTGCTCATACGATATTGGATTAAATCGCTGATGGTACCGATTTTTATATCGTGCTCTTTAGCAAACTCTTCCAATTCTGGGCGGCGTGCCATGGTGCCGTCATCGTTCATGATCTCAACGATGCAACCAGCAGGCTGCAAACCGGCCAAACGGGCTAGATCACAACCGGCTTCGGTGTGACCGGCACGGGCCAGTACACCTGCCGCTTGCGCGCGCAATGGGAAGATATGACCGGGTTGCACAATATCATCTGGCTTGGACATGGGATTAACCGCAGCCAATACCGTTACGGCGCGGTCGCTGGCACTGATACCTGTGGTCACCCCTTCGGCGGCCTCGATGGACACGGTAAACGGGGTACTAAATTTAGAACCATTACCGGCCACCATGGACGGCAAACCTAAATAGTCACAACGCTGTGGCGTTAACGTTAAACAAATTAAACCACGGGCCTTGCTGGCCATGAAGTTAATGATTTCAGGCGTGACTTTTTCGGCGGCCACTATGATGTCGCCTTCGTTTTCACGGTCTTCGTCATCCATCAGGATAACCATCTTGCCATCACGAATATCGGCAATAATTTCTTCTATCTTGTTAAGCGCCATTTGATTATTCCAAGCTCAATATTTGTAGCTCAAGGCCTTTAGCGTTTGAGCAAATTCAATTCAATGTTAGTTCTAAAAATTCATTATGTTAAAAGCCAATGGTGAGGCGCATGTCATCCCCCACCATACGTGTATCGGTAATATTCAACACTTGCTTGTCGGCCATTTTATCAATAGGAAAATTTAATAAAGGGCGGGCCGAACTGCCCATCAAACACGGCGCCATGTACAACACCATTTCATCCACCAGGTTTTGCTGAATAAACTGTCCGGCCAGGGTGGCGCCGGTTTCAACCAATACTTCATTGCAATGCCGATTACCCAGCTCAACCAACAGGGCCTTTAAGTCCAAACCGTTTTCATCTGAGTTTAACGGCAACACATCAGCCCCCACATTAATTTGCACTCCGTGTTTCACCGCAATAAGGGTTTCCCCGGGTTGTTTTAATATTCTAGCCGACTTGGGCAGGCGCCCCTGGCTGTCTAAAATGACCCGCAGGGGTTGGCGAGACGCCACGAACTGGGCGTACTCTTGATCGTCAAAACCCAATTCATGGGCGCGTACTGTGAGGGAAGCATCGTCTTGCAAGATGCTGTCGATACCACTGATGACGGCAGAACTGCGCGCCCGTAATTTTTGCACATCGCTGCGCGCCGCGGTGCCGGTAATCCATTGGCTTTCACCGCTTTGCATGGCGGTACGGCCATCCAGACTGGAAGCCATTTTAAGACGCACAAACGGCAAGCCGGTTTCCATACGCTTGATGAACCCTGGGTTTAGCGCACGGGCCTGATCTTCCAATATGCCAGAGGTGAGTTCGATACCCGCCGCCTGCAATTTGGCAAAGCCCTTGCCCGCCACCTCTGGGTTAGGGTCTTGCATGGCACATACCACGTGGCTAACCCCGGCTTTAATCAAACCATCGCTGCACGGTGGGGTGCGGCCAAAATGGCTGCAAGGCTCCAGCGTCACATAGGCAGTGGCGCCACGGGCTTTTTCACCCGCCATGGCCAGAGCGTTCACCTCGGCATGACCTTCACCCGCCTTACGGTGATAACCCTCACCCACAATCACCCCGTCCTTTACCAAGACACAACCCACCCGAGGGTTAGGATCTGTGGTGTATAGACCTTTTTGGGCCAGGGAAATGGCGTGGGCCATGTATTGAATATGACTCACGAGGTGGGCTCGCTGTGTTTGTCTAAGATGTTTAACTGGGGGCCGTCTTGATCGAGCTGCTCTTGATTAGAAAGGGCTTGCGGCGTGACATCTTCTTTTGGGGCGTCATGACGCATGCGGTCAATTTCTTTACTGAATTCTTCGATATCCTGAAACTGGCGATACACAGAGGCAAATCTTACATAGGCCACCTGGTCCAGCTTGCGTAGCTCATCCATGACCAGTTCACCCACCATGCGGCTCTTGATTTCACGTTCGCCGGTGGCCCGTAATCTGGCTTGAATTTTATGAATGGAGGCTTCCACATCCTCCACACTCACCGGGCGTTTTTCCAATGCGCGCTGCATGCCACTGGTGAGTTTTTGCTCGTCGAAGGGGACACGAGTGCCATCGCTCTTGATCAATTTAGGCATGACCAATTCGGCACTTTCAAAGGTGGTAAAACGTTCTTCACAGGCCTGGCATTGACGGCGACGACGCACCTGATCCCCTTCGGTGACCAAACGGGAGTCGATGACTTTTGTGTCTTGTTCACCGCAAAACGGACAACGCATGGCACAGCCTATGTATAAAGAGCATTTAGAGGGCGCGAATTATACCTGTA
>MAAD01000273.1 GCA_002162985.1 Bermanella sp. 47_1433_sub80_T6
CTCCGTGGTTGCGGCGCCAAGTGAGGGCGCCATCGTTAAAATCCACCTTTAATGCCCCCAGAGTTTTATCTCCAGGTCGCAACAGGCTTAAACCGCTGTCATCCAGTAGCAAGCTTAGCTGCGTTTCATCTTGCACCTGATGGCATAGGGTCAAATTAAGACGTGAAGCTAATTCTTGCGCTTTGTCTTGTAAGGAGGCTTGAGTACAAACCAGCGCTAGGGAGCTTTGAATAGATTCCATTGTCTATTGAATCCAGCCCACATAGAGGGCGGTAAATAAAAATCCTCCCAGTAAAAAGCGATAAACAACAAAAGGTGTCATGGATAATTGTTCTATGAGCTTTAAAAAATAATGAATGCAAATATAAGCGCTGAGGCAAGAGACCACTACTCCCATGGAGATAAAACCCCAGGGAATGGGGCTCTCGCTCACCAATAGTTCGCAAGCCTTGTAGCCACCGGCCAGTAATATTAACGGCATGGACAGTAAAAAACTAAAACGGGCGGCCTCTGAACGTCGATATCCTAAAAACAGAGCCATGGTAATAGTGATGCCAGAACGACTGGTACCGGGAATAAGGGCAATGGCCTGAGCAAATCCTATGTACAGAGCATGGGACAGAGGCATGTCGGTGAGTTGCTTTACCAGATTTTTACGTTTATCGGCCAACAACAAAAATACCCCAAAGATAATGGTGGTACTGGCAATGACCGCAGCATGTCGAAAATGATCTTCAATCACGCCATTAAGGCACAACCCAAAAAAACCTGCCGGCATGGTGGCTATGATAATCCACCAGGCCATCTTGCCGTCCTGGCTGGGTTTACGTAAAAAGGTGCTGTCTATAAACCCCTTTATTAAGTTTTTAATATCGCTGCGGAAATACAGCATCACGGCCATGAGGGTGCCCACATGCACCGCCACATCAAATGCCAAGCCTTGATCAGGCCAGCCTAAAAGTTGTGAGGGTAAAATTAAATGCGCTGAACTGGATACCGGTAAAAACTCGGTCAACCCCTGTAATACGGCTAAAACGACCGCCTGCCACCATTCCATAATCATCCTTAAATATCTTACTGCTTTATTTTTTTAACTGTTTTTGTTGCTTGATGGTTTTCCAGTGACTTTGCTCGCGCAAATATACCAGTTCTACTTGTTCGGGGCTGATAACTTGTTTTTGGTCATATAGATGGTTTGCCATGGGTAATAGAGAGCTCGCCTTTAGGACTTGTGAAGGGTCTTGTTGGGCAATGTTTAGAATGGATTCATCCAGTTGCTCGGTTAATTTAAGGCCATGGCCGCAGCCGGCAAGGGTTTCTGAAAATGGGATGTTCATCTGCTGCAGGCTCGCGTGCACCGGGCACAATTGGTCGTCAATTTTCGGTAACATTAATTGATTCGTTTCATTCCAGGCATAAAAGCCCACATACAGTTCATTCATGCGGGCATCCATGATGGAAATAACTTGCTGGCATGTTTGTTCGCTACGAGTTTGAGTGGCCATGGCTTGTAGGGTTGATACGCCAATGAGCGGAATATCACAGGCGAAACCTATGCCTTGGGCGGTGGCGGCTGCAATGCGCAAACCGGTAAAAGAGCCTGGCCCTTTGCCAAATACCACGGCACCCAGTTGTTTTGGTTTAATGCCCGCTTCGGCCATCAACTGATTTAGCATGGGGTATAACAAACGACTGTGCATGCGCGGTGCTGCTTCTAGTCGTTCAAACATTTGGTTTTCTATTTGTAACGCTATGGAGCAGCTGTCGCTGGCGGCTTCAATAACAAGTAGGTTAGCCATAAAAGTACATCATAAATATAGAGTAAAACAGGAGCCATAGTCTAACATACTTGCTCATGGATATAGGGGCTTTAGACTTGAAGTTTTCTAGGAGGGAATGGGGGTATTGAATTTTTATATGTATTTTTGAACAGTGTTTTTTGTAGAGGGATTAAATTGTCGTCCAGTTTTGAGTAAGTTTGGAATTTTAATCTCATTCAAATCCAATTCTCTATGTTGCGGATATACTTGGAGTTTTAGTCCCGACATAACCTAGATACCGTCCATTCCAAGATATTTCCTTCGAAATGCTCCAGCAATCTCAGGATACCGTCCATCCATAGACATACCCTTCGAAATGCTCCTGCATTCTCAGGGTACAGTCCACCCATAGACATAAAAAAAGCCGATGCAACTGAATTGCATCGGCTTTTTTCTAAATATGCTCGAAGGCAATATTAGAAAGGCGCAGTTTTACACTGCCAGCGAGTTACTTCTTCGCTTTTTTCTTAGCAGCTGACTTTTTCTTGGCAGCTGGTTTCTTCTTAGCAGCCGGCTTTTTCTTGGCAACTGGCTTCTTCTTAGCAGCCGGCTTTTTCTTAGCAGCAGGCTTCTTTTTAGCAGGCTTTGCCAAAGACTTTAGCTTAGCAGCCGCTTTCTTGGCGGCTGCCTTGTCTTTAACGGCTGCTTTTTTAGCTTTAGCCTTAACTTTGGCTGCATCTTTACGTGCACGGGAGGCACGCCATTTAGCTTCAAAAGCAACAGCGGCTTTCACTAAGTCAGCTTCAGCTTTCTCGGCCAAAGCGGCTTCAAAGGCTTTTGCAGCATCAGCGGCAGCGGTAGCGGCAGCAGCGGTTTTAGCTTCGATGTTAGCAGCTTGAGCCATTTTCTTAGCTTCACGTACACCGTCTTTAGCAGTGGAAAGTGATGCTTTTTGCTTGGCAAGGGCTGCACGAGCAGATACCACAGCTTTTTTAGCAGCAGCAGTACCAGCCGAAGCGGCTTTCTTACGAGCGGCAGCCAGCTTTTTATTAGCCGCTGTAATTTTAGCAGTAGTATCACTTACGGCTTTATTAGCTTTATCAGCTGCTTTTGCTGCTTTTGCTAGTGCCGGAGAGGCTACAACTGTTGTTTTTTTAGCAACGCGTTTTTTCGCGACAGCTTTTTTACGACCTTTAGCCATAATAATTTCCTTTTGTTGAGAAAGGTGTATCAATAAAAAAATAGTCTAAAAAAAGATAAGAGCAAAGTCTTGAAGTGAAAATAAAGGATTTTTTTGAAAAAAACTACTTAATTACTTGTAAAACAGAAATATTGGCGCAAAAAAATACCATTTTTCATAAAAAGTTCGTAAAAAGATAAAAAAGCCGATAACAAATTTCTATTCAAAAGTTATCGGCATGGTAGTGGTTTTACGTGTGAAGTATTTGAAATTCAGTTTTACAGCAAAATTACACCAACCAGGGTTCTACCAATTGCTTCATCATTTCTATGTGCAATTCATCATTATTTAATGCCGGAATGTAGCTATATTGTTCACCGCCGTTATTTAAAAACAGCAATTTGTTTTCCTCGCTGATCTCTTCCAAAGTTTCCAGGCAATCTGCACTAAATGCGGGGCAAATTATATCGACGCTCTTTACCCCGGATTTTGCCCATTGTTCTAAGGTTTTATCGGTATAGGGTTGCAGCCATTGAGTGGGGCCAAAGCGGCTTTGAAAACACAATTGGTATTCTGAATCCGCTAGATTTAATTTCTGTGCCAATTTATTTACGGTGTTTTTTACTTGTTGGGCGTATGGATCACCCTTATCCACGTATATTTGCGGAATACCGTGAAATGAAAGCAGCAGCTTTTCACTCTTACCATTTTTCTGCCAATGTTTTTCAATGGAGTTGGCCAAGGCTTCAATATAGCGATCATCTTGGTGATAATCTTTAATGAGCTGGATTTCAGGGAGGTTGCGGGTCTGCTTTATAAAGTCAGCCACCTGATCGAATACCGCGGCCGTGGTGGTGGACGAATACTGGGGGAATAAAGGCAGTACGATGATTTTCTCAATTTTTTTATCTTCAAGGCTTGCCAGGCAGTCCTTTAAAGAAGGTTGACCATAGGTCATGGCCAACATAACGCGCGCCTTGTCTTTTAACTGGGTTTGCAAGGCGTCTCTTTGTTGGTAGCCAATGGTGCGAATAGGACTATCGTCTTGCCAGATGCTTTCATACAGTTTGGCCACACGCTTGGGACGAGTGTTTAATACTATGCCGTTTAATATCATCCACCACACTGGGTTGCGCTTGATAATGCGGTCATCCCATAAAAATTCTTTTAAAAATTTGCGCACGGCCGGTTTAGTGGGTGCGTCAGGGGTGCCCAAGTTCACTAAGATAATGGCGGTTTTTTGTGACATGTAACGTGCTCAAAGGAATCTAATACCCAGTATGATATGCCATTTAGAAATAATTATGTACAGGAGGTACGGTATGGCGCGGTGCCAAGGATGGCAAAGAGCGGCGAATGGTCAGGATGTACGGTATGACGCGGTGCCATGGATGGCAATGAGTGGAGAATGTACCAGATGTATGGACCATATGGTTGCGCTAAAAAAACTTTAAGAGGTTATCTGTATGAGAGTCATGGCTTAGTGCCAATTGAAATCTGAATGGAATGGGGTTTTGTGATACGTCATGGTACCCGTTGAATAATCTTAAAACTTTTAAGGAGTGGTGTCCGTTCTAAACATTTTTGTGACGACAGCTTTGGAATATTTACCCTGCATATTCCTAATACATGTCAGTAAACAGGGGGGCGGTGCGTCATTACATTTTGTGCATGCTCAAAGCCTACCTACAGTAACAAGCTAATACTTTTCCCATAAACAAAAAAGCCAGCAATTATGCTGGCTTTTTTAGTGCTTACCAATGATGGCAATCAAATACTACGCGATGGCTTTAAACATGGCATCACGAATATCATCAAGCGTGCCCACACCAGGAATGTGTGCATATTTTGGTGCGTTGTCGCTGGTAAGGCCTTTATAGAAACCCACTAACGGTTCTGTTTGCTCATGGTAAATGGCCAAACGTTTACGCACGGTATCTTCGGCATCGTCTTCACGCTGTACCAAATCTTCACCGGTTTCGTTGTCCTTACCTTCCACGTTAGGTTTGTTATAAATCACGTGGTAAGTACGACCAGAGGCCGCATGGAAACGACGGCCAGCCATGCGCTGCACAATTTCTTCGTCTGCCACGTCAATCTCGACCACAAAGTCGATGTCCACACCGGCTTCGATCATGGCTTCGGCTTGAGGGATAGTGCGTGGAAAACCATCGAATAAACAACCGTTGGCACAATCGTCAGCAGTGATGCGTTCTTTCACTAAGGAAATAATTAAATCGTCAGATACTAGGCCACCGGACTGCATGATCTCTTCGACCTGCTTACCTAATGGAGTGCCGGCTTTCACCGCAGCACGCAACATATCTCCGGTGGAGATTTGCGGGATATTGTATTTTTCACAAATAAACTGTGCTTGGGTACCTTTACCGGCGCCAGGGGCACCTAACAAAATAATACGCATTCATGTTTCCTTTGGTAGTTTCGAATCAATATCCAAATGGGCCTGATAACAATCGGTTTAAAACCGATACAAGCCAATTTGGGCATGGCTCCGTTACAGGAAGCTGGCCAACCTTAATATCTACTAACTGGTTAAAAAACAACCGCTTAGACTAAAAAAACGCCCACAATACCCGACCAAAGTGTTGAGGGCAAGTGGGCTGTGTCGGATGTTGTTGGCAATCACGGGGTGCTGGCGTCGTGTGTTGGTGAAGAATGCTCTTCAGGCCACGAGTTTACTGGGGCAAGCGGTTCTCAAACAGGCTAACCGGTATTACGCATGCCGGCGGCAATTCCCGCCATGGTAACCTTGAGGGCATGCTCCAGTTCCTGGAAATGCTCTGGATTTGGCTGGCGGGTGCGGTATAACAGCTCGGCTTGTAGGTAATGCAGTGGGTCGGTATAGGGGTTGCGTACCGCCATAGATTGATGAATGACAGGGCTGTTTTGCAATAATGCCTGTTGTTGTTTGACCGCTAAAACTTGCTCTATGGCCAGCTGCAGCCTTGAGCGTAATTGCGCGCCCAATTCAGAGGGGGTATCCAACAGTCTGCTTTCATAAAATTCGCTGATGGCACCGTCGGTTTTACTGAGCACCATTTCCAACATATCTATGAAGGTTTGAAAGAAAGGCCAGTGCCGCGTCATATCCTGCAGCTGAGATAACTTTCCTTCCTTTATATGACTCTGTAAGGCACTTTCACTGCCCAGCCAGGCGGGTAGCATTAAGCGAATTTGCATCCAGGCGAATATCCAGGGTATGGCCCGCAAACTTTCCACGCCACCACCTTGATTGCGCTTGGCAGGGCGAGAGCCCAGAGCTAATTTTCCCAATTCCTGTTCCGGGGTGACGGCGCGAAAGTAGGCTACAAAATCCGGGTCTTCGCGCACAATTTGACGATAACCTTGCAGAGCACACTGGGATAGTTCTTCCATGTGGTCACGCCATTCATCTTTGGGCTGCGGCGGCGGAAATTCGCTGGCCATTAACACCGCCGACATATATACCTGCAATGAGCGTTGAGCCACCTGGGCATTGCCAAATTTAAAGCGAATCATTTCGCCCTGTTCGGTGACTCGAATACGGCCCAATACCGAGCCCGGGGGTTGCGACAAGATGGCCCCATGGGCGGGGCCGCCGCCACGACCCACCGTGCCACCGCGACCGTGGAACAACATCAGTCGAACATTGTGTTGTTCACAAACGTTTACCAATTCTTCCTGAGCCTTGTATTGGGCCCAGCAGGCAGCCAGTTGCCCGGCATCCTTGGCGCTGTCGCTGTAACCTACCATTACCATTTGTTCACCTTGGCAATATTGTTGGTACCAGGGCAAGTGCAACAGGGCATCGATGCTGGCCTTGGCCCCGGTTAGGTCATCCAGGGTTTCAAACAGGGGCACGATGGGGATGGGAGTAATGCGGCCACACATCTTTAATATTAACGCCACCGCCAACACATCGCTGGGTTGGCTGGCCATGGATATCACGTAGCTGGCAAAACAATCTTGTGATTGATTGGCCAGTACTTTACAGGTATCCAGCACCTCTTGTACCTGGGCACTGGGCTGCCAATGTTCGGGTAACAGCGGCCGCTTATTTTGTAACTCGGCAATTAAAAACTGCTGCTTTTTTTGTTCATTCCAATGCCTGTATTCACCCAGCCCTAAATATTCGGTGAGCTCTTCAAACACTTGCCCATGGCGGCTGCTTTCCTGACGAATATCTAGGGGACACAGGGTGAGGCCAAAGGTATTCACGCGACGCAGGGTATCGAGTAACTTGCCATTGGCGATGATGCCCATGCCGCAATCCATGAGCGAGTCGTAACACAGTTTAAGGGGCTCAATTAAGCTGGAAACATGATGCAGTGGAGGTTGTGCCTCGATGCCCTGATGATGATTCAGGGCGCTCTTGGCCCAAGCGCGAGTCTCTTTTAGCCTTTTTTTCAGCTGACGCAACAGGCAACGATAGGGGTCATGCACATCCCCTACCACGGCTCTAAGCACCGGATTACAGTCTTGCATGGATAGATCGTTAATAAGGCCGTGCACATCCCGTAAATACAAATCGGCCGCCATCCAGCGCCCCAGATGAATCACGTTGGCGGTGACCTTGGCGGTCACGTTGGGGTTACCGTCTCTATCGCCTCCCATCCACGAGCAAAAACGCAAGGGTTTGGCATTCATAGGTAAAGCAGGTAACCCTTGGCTTTGTAGCTGTTGGTCCAGCTCTCGATAAAAATTCGGCAGTGCCTGCCATAACGAATTTTCAATGACAGCAAAGCCCCATTTGGCCTCGTCTTCAGGAGAAGGACGAGTCTGGCGTATTTCATCCGTATACCAAATTTGCGCAATGATTTCCTTCACCTCCCCTAGTATTGCCAGGCGCTCATTAGGGCGAGGGTGCGCATCGAGCTGATTGAGTGCCTGAAATATAAGCTGGTACTTTTGAATCAGGGTGCGCCGGGTCACCTCTGTGGGGTGGGCGGTGAGCACCAGTTCAATTTGTAACTGGGCCAGACGCTGGGAAACTTCCTCTTTACTGAGCTTTTTGGTTAGCTGCTGTAAAACTTCGGATAGTTGATGACTCGGCTGCTGGTTTTGCTGGCTGCGAACCACATCGTGATATTGTTCGGCAATGTTGGCCAAATTTAAAAACTGGTTGAAGGCCCGGGTGATGGGCGTGATGTCATCGTTGGCCAGCCGATTGAGGGCGTGAATGAGTTCAATGGGGGTAGTTTGCTGAGTGGCCCTGGCCTGTTTGGCGAGGGTGCGAATGTGAATGATTTTATTAACAAAATCGGCCCCTTTATCCGCCTCTATGACCTCACTGAGTAAATCTCCCAGCAGGCGCACATTTTCTTTCAGTTCGCTATCCAGCAATGCTTCCATGTTACTAGGGCTCCATTTTCTATGTGGCCATCTTCCTGAGAATACTCCCTCTTAAGTGTAGTCATTTTGTTATTAATCACAGCCTTATTTAGCCTTAGGTGACAGTGGGTTAACGAAAAAATAAACTGTAAAAAATTGTGTATTCCTCTGCAAGGAAGTCAGGCTGGACTAAACTTATGATCAAAGCCGTGGCTAAAAAGGGGAGCGAAAAATGAAGGTAAGGGAGCTAATGAGCTCATGGGAATCCACCAGTCATCACAACGATGGGGAAGAGAAGTATCACATACGTTTACCGCGACGCG
>MAAD01000092.1 GCA_002162985.1 Bermanella sp. 47_1433_sub80_T6
GCAAAGAGATAAACTTTATCTTGGCTGGCAGGACAGTGTGCAAAGAGTTCGGACCTGTGATTAATTTTACCTAATCTGGCTATCCAGTTTCAAAACAAGGGAGTAGGATAAAGCGCAGTAAAATAAAAATATAACTCAAGGGTGGCGATAAGTTACCACTCTCTGGGTTGCTGTTATCAAGGACTGGTGACCATGCAGCAGTTGCAGAAGCAGGCGCTAAGATTACGTCGGGCCATATTGGCCAATCTGGGTTTATTCCTAAATGTTTTCCTGTGTTTATTGGCCGCTCAACTAGGCTATTTCATCATTGATGCCCAGCTGGTTTTTCTATTGGTGACGGGCATGTGGCTAGGGCACCTGTGCCTGGTGCTGGTCATTTATTTCTCCAAAAATCTTACCTTTCAAGATGCCAGTCTTACCCTGCTCCAGATGCTGTGGGTCATCATTGGTTTATCCCTGCTCATGACGGTCATGCAGGAGATTCGCCCGCTGGTGCTCATGGGCTATTTATTGGTGATGTTGTTTGGCACCTTTAGAATGGGTCTAAAAGAAATTTATGCGGTCACCGCTTTTACACTTGTTTGTTATCTAACCAGCTTGTGTGTCATCTATTTACAAAGGCCGGTGGACATTCAGGTCACCCAAGAATTTTTTATCTTTTGTGGTTTTGCATTTGTGCTCACGGGTTTTGTATTCATGGCCATGGAGTTTAATTATTTAAGGAATAACCTGGGGCAGCGTCATCGGGAATTAAAAGGGGCGCTGGCACGCATCAGCGACCTGGCCATTAAAGACGAGCTCACAGGTTTATATAACCGTCGTCACCTGTTGGAAATGTTGGTCCAGCAACGGGCTTTGGCCAATCGCAGTCAGTATCGGTTTGTGGTGTGTTACCTGGATTTGGATCATTTTAAAAAAGTGAATGATCAATACGGTCACCCTTTTGGGGATCGGGTATTAACCGCCTTCGCCAGGCTCATCGATGCCTCCTTACGGGAGGTGGACATAGGTGCCCGCATGGGCGGGGAAGAATTTGTATTAATTCTTACCGATACCGACTTAAATGCCGCTTACGGGGTGTGTCAGCGTATTCAGGAAAAATGGTCGGAGCAATCTTTTAGTGGGGCGCAATTACCACCGTTAACTCTGTCTGCGGGCATCGCCGAGTTTAATGTGCCTGAATCCGTGGGGCTGTTATTAGAGCGCGCCGACAAATTGCTTTATCAGGCCAAAAACAGCGGACGTAATTGCATTGTTATGGAGCAACCAGGCGCGCAAGTGCCCTTTAATTTTGAAGAAGCATAAGGTCTAAAAGTGACGTCGTAAACTGATCATGCTTTGTGTGCGGGTGTATAGGAAGCTCGAGTGTTCAACATCCACTGGATCCAGTTCGCTCTGGATCAGGTAGCTGGCGCGATATTGTATCTGTGGTACTAAATACCAATAGGGGGCCAGAAAATAACGATAATGCCAGCTTAGGGTAATGGCCACTTTATAAACTGAGCTTTCTTGTTTAGCCAGCAAGCGGTGTTGAGTGGCATCGTTACTGAAATGACTGTCCAGGCTGGCCACATTTAGGCGCCACTGAAAATTCAACCCTCGATCGTCTTTCATGCGACCCAGCATTACTCCGCTGCCTTCAAATTTCCCCTCAAAAATACTGGCATTGGTGCTGCTCAGTTCACTGATGGCGGGGCTTGACTCGCGGCTGTAGGTGAATCCGGCCAGGTTGATAATGTTCTCGTGTCGAGTGCTCTCATGCCAATAGATTTGCAGTCGTTGGAATTGGCGGGTGGTGCCGATAATACTGTCTTGAGTTAGCGACACCGGCACACCATCATTACCCAGGAAAATTTGAGGGTCAGACAGTTGAGTTTGCAGCTCTTGGCTGCGCCATTCAATCTCTAGCCAACTGCCCTGGTGTTTGTGCCATTGATACAGAGGCAGTTGCCCACTAATGGCCAGCATGCCGGGGGCCTGGGAGATTTTAAAGCCGGGCCCGCGAGCGAACCAGCCAATATCTTTTCGGCGCCAATGATGAAAGTCCAAGGCTGCACCAAATAAGACGCCTTTCTGAGTGGAGGTGTCTTCCAAATATTGGTGTTCACTTGTCTGATAGCCGCTGGAGACAGCCAGGTTGCCAGCCAGGCAGGGCTGGCTGCATAGCAAAATAGTGAATAGGGCAAAATAGGCTGAAATTGAGTTCATTGAGTGGTTATCGGCCGTTAGCCCCGTGAATGCAGTACTGCTTTACGTGTTTTTACACAAGCGCTTAATAAATAAACGAATTGTCTCTACATTAGACGCTATATTGTTGTTATTGGTTTAAACAGTAGTAAGCCGATCATGTGAAACTCTTTTGTGTTTTTTATTTAGCGCCCATTGGGCGCTTTTTTTATGGCTGATCGGCAAACAGTTAATTTGTCGCAATTAAGCCACTTTAACGCCCCATAACGCGGCGTTGTAATTGAGCATGCCTAAAAAATAACTACATACACATAGTCCCCTAAAAAAATAGCCTTTTTTCTTAGTTTTTATGGCTTTTTGCTCTGTACTAATTAAATGTCTGTGTTTAAAATTCGCCAAAATTAATCGAAAGGTTTTATGCATGACTCAAATGACTGAGCAGCAGACTAACTCAACGCAAAAAAGTATTCTGAGTTGGCTCGTCTTGCTGGCGGGTGTTTACGCCATTCTCCTATCAGTAGGGATGGTGGGATCTGGTTTTAAGGAGGCTTCAGGGGGCTCAGCGGGTGCTAAAGAGCTATTTGCCTTTGCCACCAATCCTTTTCTAGCCTTGCTCATTGGTATTCTTGCCACCGCACTGGTGCAAAGCTCCAGTACGGTAACGTCAGTCATCGTAGGCCTAGTGGCCGGCGGGTTACCTATAGAAGCGGCCATTCCTATGGTAATGGGGGCTAACATTGGTACCACTGTCACCAATACCCTAGTGAGCCTGGGTCATGTGCGTAAAAAATCTGAATTTCGCCGCGCATTTGCAGCTGCCACCGTACATGACTTCTTCAACCTCATGTGTGTGATCATTTTCTTACCAATTGAGATTTTCTTTAATATTTTTGAAAAAGCCAGTGCCTGGTTAGCCGGTCTGATGGTGGACGGTGACTCCATGAGTATGAAGGGCTTTAATTTCATTAAACCTCTTACTAAGCCAGTGATCTCTGAGATCAAACACTTCCTGGATTTCTTACCTGATATGGCCGGTGCTATTACCCTAGTAGGAATGGGTATTTTGGCCATCTTTGCGTCTATTACCATTATTGGCCGAGTGTTGCGTGGTTTGATGGTGGGGCGTGCCAAGAAAATTTTGCATGGTGCCATAGGTCGTGGTCCTATAAGTGGTATCGCCAGTGGTGCCGTGGTAACTGTATTGGTGCAGTCTTCTTCTACCACCACTAGCTTGATGGTGCCGCTGGTGGGTTCGGGTGTGTTTAAACCTAGAGATATATACCCATTTACCTTGGGAGCCAATATTGGTACCACTATTACAGGTCTGTTAGCAGCCACTGCCTTATCTGGTGCTGGCGCCATTGTGGGTTTGCAAATTGCCTTGGTGCATTTGATGTACAATATAGCTGGGGTGCTAGTGGTTTACGGACTACCATTCCTGCGTGAGATTCCGTTGACGTTAGCGCATAAGCTGGCAGATATCGCCACCGAACGCCATTCGTTAGCAGCACTGTATGTATTAACCGTATTCTTTTTGATTCCCGGTTTGTGTGTATTTGCCATGTCGGCCTTAGGGTAGGGAGAGACACTATGGGTAAGAAACGTATAAAAGAACTGCAGAAGCAGGTTAAAGAAGCTCAGAAGATCCTGGCGGCCCTGGAAAAAAAGAAGGACAAAAAAGTCCTTAAGGCCCAGCATAAAGTGATCGAAGAGCTGGAAGTGCTCATTGGCCAGGAAAGCCTGCGTGCCGAATCCTTGGTTGAGTTAAGTGAGGAAGCCTGGCAAGAAGTCAAAGGCTTGTTGGAAGGTTTGATCGGTAAGGTGAAAAAACTGATTAAGCATTAATTCAAAAGCTTAACCAATAAAAGACAGCAACTGCCCCAAGCACTTGCTGTTTTTTTATGCCCAGGGACGGGCTGTATCTTGGAAATGCAGGAGCAATTTCTAAGGTATGCCCAGGGAAGGGCGGCCATTTAATGCTCCGTTCGAAAATGGCATTTCCCACATCCCTGTGGGTCGTATCCTGAATAAGTCCAGGGACCGGGCTATAACCCCATAAACCACTTTCTATTCTCCATGTGTTTAAAACACACCCCACTGGCCAGTGTCTTTATACGTTTGTCAGTTAAATACAGACCTGCCTGAGCACTTAACGCCTGTACTAGCGGCTCATAAAAGAAGCTCATGAAATCACTGCCATTAAAAAACTGCACACAAAACTCTTCGCTTAACTCCACCCCCTGATGGCTTAACTGCTTGGGCAGTAGCATGGCGGTGCTGCGCAAGGCCAGTTGCATGAGAATATTGGGGATACTGCCGGGCAACTGTAGCGACCAGCCTGCTCCGTAGAAGGTGTTGTCTAAGCGTATGGCTTGTTTGATGAAGGTTTTGGCTGTGCTGTCCTGCATATTGCCGTGTAGGGCGATGCTGCTGGGGCTTTGGTAGGAATAGTCTATGGGATAGCTGGCGTCATCATTGCTTTTTTTGTGTCGGTTGTAACGGGCGATAAGCTCATTATCCAGCGTCACTTTAAAACTAATGGGGTTAAGGGATTGTGCACTGAAATTCAGCTGAATTTTTTTGACCCGATTATTGCCTAAATCGCAGCGAGAGGTGTTCTCGGCCAGCGTGACGGTGAGGTATTCTGCCCAGCGATCAAAGTCATAGGTTTGAGTCTGCTTAGCCATGGTGCCTCCTGGAGGCAGTGTGCTGTTACCAGATAACAAAAGAGCCACTGCGTCTAATAATTGTATTCAACAAGTATAGACCCAGTGGCTCATAGAGGTAGCGCAGTGTAAAAAATTAGCGGCTATTAGCTGAGCTCTTGCTCAATATAGGCCAGCGCATCTTCATGGTGGGTTTTGGTCTTGAACTTATCCATGATATGCACCAATTTTCCTTTTTCATTGATAATGAAGCTGGTGCGGTGAATGCCATCGTATTCACGACCCATGAACTTCTTCAAGCCCCACACGCCGTATAAATCGGCAATGGCATGGTCTTCGTCACTCAACAGGGTGAAGTTTAACTGGTCACGGTCTTTGAAGCGTTTTAGGCGTTCATGTTTGTCCGGGCTGATGCCCAGAGCCACCACGTTGAGTTTTTTCAGTTCTTTTTTGCTATCACGCAGGGCACAGGCCTGGGTGGTACAGCCCGGGGTCATGGCTTTTGGGTAAAAATACAGCAGCACGATTTGACCGCGGTAGTCTTTTAGAGAAACGGATTTACCGTTGTCATCTAAAGTGGTGAAATTAGGGGCGACCTTACCAATATCGGGACGAATCATTGTGTTTCATATTCCTTGAAAAAATGGGGGCTGTTTAGGCAAGCCAGCTAGCCA
The DNA here is from genome assembly GCA_002162985.1 of Bermanella sp. 47_1433_sub80_T6. Taxonomy (GTDB): domain Bacteria; phylum Pseudomonadota; class Gammaproteobacteria; order Pseudomonadales; family Oceanobacteraceae; genus Bermanella. The sequence goes on from MAAD01000092.1 coordinate 5,528, forward strand.
TTAGCCTTTAAGTTTAAGCTTTAATGGGGTCTTGGGGACGCAGCAGCAGGGCAGGATTTCCCCTTGGTTAATCCAGGCCATGGGTTCCTGTAGATACGCCACTTCACCCTCAATTAGGTCGGTGCGGCAGGCGCCACAATAACCATCGCGACATTCATAGTGTACCTGCACGTCTTGCGCTTCCAGGCTTTCCAATAGATTGTTGGCGTAGTGGAACTGTAGAGGCTTCTCAATCCCTTCAACACTCATGGCGTAGATGGGTTTTTCCAGCCCCTTAAATTCAAGCTGTTGCTCGTCTTCGGGGGCTTCCGGATTAGTGAGCGGTAAAAACAACTCGGTTTGTACAACTTCGCTGGCAACGGGTTGAGGCACAAGGTTTTCCAGATGAAATTCCGGCCCATTGTCGGGCTGGTTATCCAGCTGAAAAGCCTGCTCTTTAGTTTGCTCTTTATCTTTCATTGCCAGCATGTAAGTTGCATTTGCCTCAGAGCTTACAGCTCTATATCGCTGAAGTCTTCCAGAGACACTTCGCTGTCGATGGCGCCCACCAAATAAGAGCTGATTTCGGCTTCTTGCGGGGCTACCTGCACATTGTCGCTCACTAACCAGGCGTTCATCCAGGGCAGTGGGTTACGGGTAACATCGAATTCGGGCTCAAAACCAATGGCGTTTAGGCGTTGGTTGGCGATGTATTCAATGTACTGGCAAATGATTTCTTTGTTCATGCCAATCATCGAGCCGTCTTTAAACAGGTAGTCGGCCCATTCTTTTTCTTGCTCCACCACATCCAGGAAGATTTGCTTACCTTGATCATGCAACTCGCGGCTGATCTCTTCCATTTCAGGATCGTCACCACCGGATCTCCAGATATTCAAAATGTGCTGGGTGCCGGTAAGGTGCAAGGCTTCATCACGGGCAATCATCTTGATGATCTTGGCGTTGCCTTCCAACAGGCCGCGTTCGGCAAAGGCAAAACTACAAGCAAAGCTCACATAGAAACGAATGGCTTCCAGGGCGTTCACCGAACACACTGCCAGGTAGGTTTTTTCTTTCAGCTTACGCTGATTAACTTCAACGGTTTCGCCGTTAATTTCATAACTGCCTTCACCCTGGCTCTGTAATATTTGGGTGTACAAGATCACATCATCAAAATACTGGGCGATACTTTCGGCACGTTTCAAAATGGCAGGGTTCACCATGATGTCATCAAATACTTCCCCTGGATTGGTGAACAGGTTACGTAAGATGTGGGTATAAGAGCGTGAGTGAATGGTTTCACCAAACGCCCAGGTTTCCACCCAGGTTTCCAATTCCGGTAATGATACCAAGGGCAAAAACACTGCATTCACACTGCGCGCCGCCATGGAGTCCAACAGGGTTTGATATTTTAAGTTAGAGATAAAGATGTGTTTTTCAGATGGTGACAATTTCTGCCAATCTGCACGGTCTTTAGATACGTCTACTTCTTCCGGGCGCCAGAAAAAAGACAAATGCTTTTCAATTAAGTTTTCAAAGGCACTGTATTTTTGCACGTCATAACGGGATACGTTGACGTTTTCACCAAAAAACATAGGCTGTTCTAAGGCGTTGAATTTATTGCGGTTAAATGTTTGGTAGGCCATGGTCTGTATGTCAAAGAGGTAAATTAATTGTTTGTAAAATGCTTAAACTTAATGGCGCGCCTGCCATGGGTAAACACAGCAGGCGGCTTAAGGTTTAAATTTTACAAGCGCCACCGGCACAGCCGTCATCCAGATCTTCTTGCGCATCATCGGCGCCGTCGCGGGTATTGTGGTAATACAGCGTCTTAAGGCCTAGTTTGTACGCACCCAGCAAATCTTTTAGCAATTGCTTCATGGGCACTTTGCCCCCTTCAAACTTAGTGGGGTCGTAGTTGGTATTGGCCGAGATGGCCTGGTCCACAAATTTTTGCATCACGCCCACCAGTTGCAAATAACCGTCGTTGTTAGGGTGCTGCCATAACAACTCATAGTTGTCGCGCAATGTTTCAAACTCAGGCACCACCTGCTTTAAGATGCCGTCTTTAGAAGCCTTAACGCTGATGTAACCACGTGGTGGCTCGATGCCGTTGGTGGCGTTACTGATTTGCGATGACGTTTCAGATGGCATTAATGCTGTAAGCGTAGAGTTTCTTAAACCGTTAGCTTTAATGTCGGCACGCAAGGTTTCCCAGTCGTATTGCAGCTCGGTGTTGCACACATCGTCCAGTTCTTTCTTGTAAGTGTCGATGGGCAAGATGCCTTGGGCGTAAGTGGTCTCGTCAAACTTTTTACACGGGCCAAACTCTTTGGACAAATTGTTAGATGCCTTAAGCAAATAATATTGAATGGCTTCGAAAGTCTGGTGGGTTAAACCCAGGGCTGAACCGTCAGAGTATTTCACGCCGTTTTTAGCCAGGTAATACGCGTAGTTAATCACGCCCACCCCAAGAGTACGGCGATTCATGCTGGCATTTTCTGCAGCAATGATAGGGTAATCCTGATAGCTCAATAGGCTGTCCAGTGCGCGTACAATCAGGTCGGATAATTCTTCCAGCTCGTCCAGGTTATTCAGGGTGCCCAGGTTAAAGGCCGCCAGGGTACACAGGGCAATCTCACCTTCTTCATCATTGATTTCCTGAAGTGGCTTAGTAGGCAAAGCAATTTCCAAACACAAGTTGGATTGGCGAATAGGGGCCACTTTAGAATCAAACGGGCTGTGTGTATTGCAGTGATCCACGTTCTGAATGTAGATACGGCCGGTGCTGGCACGTTCCTGCATTAATATGGAGAACAACTCCATGGCTTTGATGGACTTCTTGTCGATGTTGTCGTCATTTTCATATTTAACGTACAGCTCTTCAAACTTATCTTGATCTTCAAAGAAAGCATCGTAAAGACCGGGCACATCCGATGGGCTAAACAAGGTGATGTTGCCGCCTTTTAACAAGCGGGTATACATGAGCTTGTTAAGCTGCACGCCGTAGTCTAAATGACGTACGCGGTTTTCTTCTACGCCGCGGTTATTCTTAAGAACCAGTAACGATTCAACTTCCAGGTGCCACATGGGGTAGAACAGGGTGGCTGCGCCGCCTCGTACACCGCCCTGAGAGCAGCTCTTAACCGCTGTTTGGAAATGCTTGTAAAACGGAATGCAACCGGTGTGGAAGGCTTCACCGCCACGAATAGGGCTGCCCAATGCACGAATACGGCCGGCGTTGATGCCAATGCCCGCACGCTGGCTCACGTATTTAACAATGGCACTGGAAGTGGCATTGATAGAATCCAAAGAGTCGCCGGTTTCAATTAATACACATGAACTGAATTGGCGAGTCGGGGTGCGCACACCTGCCATGATGGGGGTAGGCAGGGAAAGCTTAAAGCTGGAAACCGCATCGTAAAAACGACGAACATAGTCTAAACGGGTATTTTTAGGGTACTTGGAGAATAAACAGGCACCAATCAGGATGTACAAAATCTGTGGGCTTTCAAAGATTTCGCCCGTCACTCGGTTTTGTACCAGGTATTTGCCTTCTAACTGCTTAACGGCGGCGTAGGCAAAGTTCAAGTCGCGGCTGTGGTCGATGAAGGCATCCATTTCATCGAATTCTGCCTGAGTGTAATCTTCAAGCAAATGGCGGTCATAACGCTCGGTATCCACCAAACGGGCCACGTGGTCATACAGCTTAGGCGGTTCAAACTGGCCAAAGGCTTTCTTGCGCAGGTGGAAGATGTTCAGGCGGGCGGCCATGAACTGGTAATCCGGAGTTTGCTCTGAAATCAAATCGGCGGCCGATTTAATGAGCGTTTCGTGGATATCTGAAGTGGTGATGCCTTCCATTAGCTGGATCTGTGCGCGCAGTTCAACTTCGGATACCGATACGTTATCCAAACCTTCTGCTGCCCATGTCAGCACCTTATGGATCTTATCTAAATCCAGTGGTGCACGATTTCCGTCTCGTTTTGTCACATGTAGTGTGCTGTTCATTGCTGACTTTTGCCCCATAAAAACGTAGCAGCCCGGCAAGGGCGGCAGTAAAACTTAAAATAACAGGAAATTGGCGGAAAATAATTTGCCTGTCACGTCACCACCTTATTTTTATTATAAGATTTTAATGGCTGAAAAGTGAACAGGTAATACGGCTATGCATCCGACAAGACACAAGATAATGCGGTTTGGTGATGTAATCAACCCCATATATAGTGTTTTAGTTCTAAAGGCTTGTGGATAAAGTGTGCGTAAAGAGTGGGTAAAACGGCTGTGTTAGTGGCGGCTAACTTGTCGTTATAAGCAGGAGCAATAAGAAGCTGAAACTCACACCAATATGAACTAGGATTAGACCGCTGAAAACAAAAAAAAATAAATTGGCGTTGCCAGTCTGACCAGAAAATGCCTTGGGCTGGGCAGTTGGCCCACATGGGTCTAAATTTAAAATATCTGGTTATTAAATAATTCTAGGAATACATATGGAACAGGCTTCTCACTCAGACGAAAGCTGGAAAATATTAATCGTCGAAGACGATGAGCGATTGGCTGAGCTGACGCGTGAGTATCTTCAATCCAACGGTTTGCAAGTGACCGTGGAAGGCGATGGGGCGGCGGCGGTTGAGCGTATAAAATCTGAACAGCCAGACCTGGTAATTTTGGATTTAATGCTGCCTGGTGAGGATGGTCTCTCTGTTTGTCGCTTGGTGCGACCTTATTATAGCGGCCCTATTATCATGTTAACCGCCCGCGACGATGACCTGGACCAGGTATTGGGGTTGGAGATGGGGGCAGATGATTACCTGTCCAAGCCTGTGCGTCCCCGTGTGCTGTTGGCCCGCATTCATGCCCTGTTACGCAGGTTAAAAGACATCGCTGCGCCAGTGTCCCCTGATCAGAAAGATTCAGATGAGCTTAATCGCGTGACCTTTGCCAACCTGGTGGTCGACAACAGCATGCGTGAAGCCTGGTTAAATGAAGAATCCATCGACCTAACCAGTGCAGAATTTGACCTGTTATGGCTGCTGAGCAGTAACGCCGGGCGAGTATTGAGCCGTGAAGAGATATTTACCGCGCTGCGAGGCATCGAATATGACGGCCAAGACCGCTCCATTGATGTGCGTGTGAGCCGTATTCGTCCCAAGATAGGCGATGACCCATTACAGCCCAAGCGCATTAAAACGGTACGTAGCAAAGGCTATCTGTTCGTCAAAGAGATTTAACCTTCGATATTCCCAAGTAAAGCCCGCTTTAATAACCTCGGGCTTTCATGTTTTCCTGCTATCTAACCAAATAATCAAATGCTTTAAGGAGAAGGACTATCTTTTCTCGTGTGTACCTTGGGGTGTTGGCAATCTTGCTGATGGTGATTGTGGCCAGTGTAGGCTCATTTGGATTGGTGGCGCACATTAATCAAAAGCAACAGCGCCACACCCTTATGGGGGGCATGTTGTTATTGGCCGCTAATCAAATAGAGGCGGACAGCGGTAATATCAAACCGACCCGTGAGCTTCTGTCAATTCCTCTGGCTTTAACGCCATTTCATCTTAGTGACCTGGGGCGCATTGAAAAAGAAAGGTTGCGATACGGCGCTTTGCTACAAGATGTGGACGAACAGGGTGTTTTGCATATTGGCTTAAGACTGCTCATTGAAGATGTTGAACATGTCTTGGTTGGGCAATTTGATGATATTCGCAGTCATCACATACGCGGTGTGTTGGCATTAATGCAAAAGATGCTGCAACGAAATCCAAATTCATTGGCGCAAATTTTGGCCGGTTACCCTGGGCCAGAAAGTTTGCCGTTGAGGATATTAAGTGATCAGCAGGTGGCCGCATTAGGATTACAAAAGCATCAAATGACGGCGCCCATGTACGAATCGCGCATTACCATTGGTGGCAACCAGGAAGAGTTCTATAGCTACTTACCCGAAGTTCAGGCCTATATCGAGCTGGGGCCTTATGCGTTTCACCAGGGATTATCACTGCAATCGTTGTTGGTGGTCATAGGTTTGTCGATTATTTTGGCGGGCATTGCCGTGTATTGGTTGGTGCATCGCTTTGAATTAAACCTGCAACACCTGGAGCGAGCCACCACCCGTATCGCATCGGGTCACTTGCACTCCCGGGTAAAGGTTACCAGTACCGATGCGTTTGGCCGATTGGGGGTGGCCTTTAATCGCATGGCCGAACAAATTCATCGTCTCATGGGCGTGCAAAAAGAAATGATTCGAGCGGTGAGTCATGAATTACGTACGCCGGTGGCCAGAATGCGCTTCGGGGTGCAGATGATGGAAGACAGCACAGAAGATGCGTACCTAAAAAAACAAGTGCAAGACATGGATCAAGACCTGCAGGAACTGGATGAATTAGTAGATGAAATTCTTACCTACGCACGCCTGGAAGAGGGCGGGCCCATTTTGGAATTTAAGTCGGCCAACTTGTTAGA
>MAAD01000241.1 GCA_002162985.1 Bermanella sp. 47_1433_sub80_T6
AATACACCCAGGTAAGCTTCGTCTCTTCTTGGGTACCAGGCATCTTTTTCCAAACTTCTTAAACCTGCGTTCATGCCCGCCAATAAACCTTGCGCGCCGGCTTCTTCATAACCTGTAGTGCCGTTAATTTGCCCAGCGAAAAACAACCCGTTGATGAATTTGGTTTCCAGGGAGTGTTTTAAGTCCTGTGGATTAAAATAATCGTATTCGATGGCGTAACCAGGCTGAGTAATATGGGCGTTTTCAAACCCCTTCATGGAGTGAATCATCTCCACCTGTACGTCAAATGGCAGGCTAGTGCTGATGCCATTGGGGTAAAGCTCGTGAGTAGATAACCCCTCGGGCTCTACAAAAATTTGGTGACTGTTTTTGTCGGCAAAACGCATGACCTTATCTTCGATAGACGGGCAATATCTTGGCCCTACGCCTTCGATCACACCTGTGTACATGGGGCTGCGATCCAGGCCCTTACGAATAATGTCGTGAGTGCGCTCGTTGGTATGGGTGATGTAACAATTAATTTGCTCGGGGTGATCGGCTTGGGATCCCATAAACGACATAACAGGCGTCACCTCATCACCGGCCTGGGCCTGCATCACCGAGAAATCCACGCTGCGAGCATCGATGCGCGCCGGGGTACCGGTTTTTAAACGGCCCACGTTAAAAGGTAATTCACGTAAGCGCGCCGCCAAAGCATTGGACGGGGGAGAACCGGCACGGCCACCTTGATGGTTTTTCAAACCAATGTGCAAAACACCGCCTAAAAAGGTACCTGTGGTGAGCACCACCGAGTCGGCGTAAATTTTAATGCCCGCCTGAGTCACCACACCTTTAATGGTGTCCCCTTCGATGATGAAATCATCACAGGCCTGCTGAAAGAATTCTAGATTCGGCTGGTTTTCCACAATTTCGCGAATGGCGGCTTTATATAAGGCGCGATCGGCTTGAGCTCGAGTGGCACGTACTGCCGGGCCCTTGCGGCTATTAAGGGTACGAAATTGAATGCCGCCCTTATCGGTGGCACGCGCCATGGCGCCATCTAATGCGTCAATTTCTTTAACCAGGTGAGATTTACCTATGCCACCAATGGCCGGGTTACACGACATAACCCCCACGGTTTCGATGCTGTGAGTTATCAACAGTGTCTTACAGCCCATGCGCGCAGCCGCTAAACTGGCCTCGGTACCGGCATGGCCGCCACCCACAACAATTACGTCATAACGCTTGGTAAAATCCACTTAACACACCTCGAAAAAACTCGATCTAAATCTCAAACCTGCCAGTGAACACCCTTAAAGACTGTACACTTATTGTTCAAAAAATCACCAGGGCGGGCATTATATAGATAAATAGCGCGGGATACAGGCTTAAAGGGCGAGATTAGCGGCTTTTTTATATGGATTTGTAATGAATTGGCGCTAGTATCAAATTTGGCTTATTTGCCCACAACAATAATAAACAATGGAAGCTACATTATGAAAAAACTCATGACCGCCACCCTGGCCATTGCCTTACTTTCCGGCTGTTCAGGCATGCGCACCACAGATACCACCTTTAGCACCCACGCAGAAAATCTTAATATTCTATATTTGCAATTTCCCGGTGGCGATACTCAGGAACGGGCCCTGGCCTTAATGCCTGAAGGAGCCAAAATTGACACCTTATACAGTACCCCCCATGACAACACGTCTTTCTTTGGAGTGTTTAGCCGCATCATAGGTGTAGAGCACACCACAATAAATGGTCAAATTAGTAAATAACTGCATTTCTTAGCCATTTACCCACAGTTCGTCAGAGCCTTTATTTAAAAGGCTTTGATTGAGCTATCCCCAGCTTAATTTTTACTTTTCCACACCTGCTAACAGCTTATTCACAACTCGGTATAAATATCACGCTGTTGATAGTTCTGTTTATGTTCGATTTAAGCCTGTTAATCACAATGCTCTGACATTTCTGTTAACCCCAGTTTAAATACAAGCTAATCCCAATTAAATGACAGCTTATCCACATGGTTGCCATTTGATAAAATTAAATATTTACCATCCTGGGAGCCACCTTTAGTATGGTGCCACTCATTACATTCAGGACGATTGGTATGTTGAACCTTCCATTAAAAACATTTTCTTTAAAGACACCTGCAGTGGTCGCCTTGGCCTTATTAATATCGGCTTGTTCTACAAGTCCCCAAAAACAACCGTTAAGCCTGCATGTTTTTGACTGCGGTAAAATAGAAGTACGCGACGAATCGCTATTTTCCCCGGGTGTAAATAAAGGTAAAACCAAACAAATGGTGGATAGCTGTTATTTAATTCAGCATGAAAAAGGCAGCTTAATTTGGGATACGGGTTTAAACGATGCCTTGGGTGTAAAAGGGGTTGAGGCTTGGGAGGGGGCGTTTTTCATGAGCGTGCCTAAAACCTTCATCAGCCAGTTAGAAGAGATAAACATCAAGCCAGAAGAAATAGATTATCTGGGCATCTCTCATTTTCACGGTGATCACACAGGTAACGCTAACTTGTTTACTCAAGCTCAACTCATCATTCAACAAGAAGAGTTTGATGCGGCGTTTGGTGAAGATGCTACGAAGTTTGGCTTTAACCCAGATAGCTATAACAAATTGAATCGCAGCAAAATAAAAGTGGTGCAGGGCGATGAAGATGTATTTGGTGATGGCAGCGTCATCATTAAAC
>MAAD01000018.1 GCA_002162985.1 Bermanella sp. 47_1433_sub80_T6
TAATGGTGATGCTGGGGATGACATCGCTCATGTTGGAGAAGTTTTCCACAATCACATCTTCGTCAAACAGGTGAATCGTGTGGTAGAGCTGGCGCAATTGGGTCCAGAAAAGCGTGCTTACTATGAGTGATAACACCAATAGAGTGACGGCGGAATAGCCGAGCAGTTTACGTATGGTCATGCTGTGTCCTGTGATTTTTATAATTTTTAGGGGCTGGGCAAGCTTATACCAGGTGGGCTGGTTAATTCGAGGTTGTAAGCGGTCATGTTTGGGCGGGATTGACCTTAGGGAAGGCTGCCTCTGAGCATGCCCTAGTTTTTGCTCCATGCAAAACTAGGGTACAGCCCAATCCCTGGGCATAAAAAAGCCCGGCGAACCGGGCAAACGTTTTTTCAAACAACACAACAGGAATATGTATAGATAGACCCGGCTCTAATGAGAAAGTTCGATAAATAGATTAATTAATTGGCATTAGTCCCTGGTATGGGGAGTTCACGGCGATACCTTGCAGTTTGACCGTTTTTTGAGCATAATACGCGCCCCCTGATTTACATCTACGGTTCATTCGTGTGCCAAGGGTGATGAATACAGGTCTCCTTGTCTTGAGGCACCTCTGAATTGAGGGCGTAACTTAAGGCTTTTAAACCCATAAGGAGCATTTAATGCGTCATTATGAAGTAATTTTTCTGGTTCACCCAGATCAAAGCGAACAAGTAAACTCTATGGTTGAGCGTTACTCTAACTCAATCACTGAAGCGGGTGGTACTATCCACCGTCTTGAAGACTGGGGCCGTCGTCACCTGGCTTACCCAATCCAAAAGATCCACAAAGCTCACTATATTCTTATGAATATCGAGTGTGGCAACGAAACTCTAGACGAGTTAAACCAGACTTTCCGTTTCAACGATGCTGTTATCCGTAGCATGGTTATCCGTACTAAAGGTCCGGTTACAGAAATGTCTCCAATTAAAGCTGCTGAAAGCCGTCAAGACCGTCGTGATGACCGTCCTGCCCGTCGTGAAGATGAAGCCAAGCCAGCTGAAACTAAAACTGAAGAAACAGCACCTGTTGCTGATTCTGCTGAATAATTGGAGGAATAATTATGTCTCGTTTTTTCCGTCGTCGTAAGTTTTGTCGTTTCTCTGCCGAAGGCGCAGCTGAGATCGATTACAAAGACCTAGAAATGCTTAAAGGTTACGTAACCGAAACTGGCAAGATCGTTCCTAGCCGTATCACTGGTACTAAAGCTAAATACCAGCGTCAGCTATCTACTGCGATCAAGCGTGCTCGTTACGTTGCTCTTATCCAATACACTGACGCCCATAAGTAAGGTTTAGTCTGATGGGAGCCATTGCACGATTTGTCATGCAGGGCCCTTACCAGGCCATTCTACTGGCGGTATTGTTTGCAGCCATTCCCCTGATGTACTGGGTGAGTGCTGCCATTGTGGCCCTGGTGATTCTTCGCCAGGGACTCAATAAAGGTTTGAATGTTCTGTTGCCCGCGTTGTTGCCCGGCATTGTCTGGTATGCGTTGCAGCAGGAGATCACCGTTTTTATGGTGGTATTGGGATGTGCGATGATGGCCAGCGTTTTACGTTTGGCGGTCTCTCTGCCCAAGGCCATGGCGGCGTCTTTGCTGCTGGGACTGGCGGTTGTGGTCTTGTTGCCAAGTTTAAGCCCTTTGTGGTTTGACATATTGCAACAGGGTGCACAGCAATATAGCCAGTTGCTCACAGAAAAAGACCCCAAAGCGGCGACTATGTTAGAGCCGTGGATTTTACCTCTATTATTAGGGGGCATAGCAGCCTTGCTGCAGTTGTTTGCCATGGGAGCCCTATTGTTGGCTCGTTCGTGGCAAGCAAAGATGTTTAATCCCGGTGAATTTGGCAAAGAATTCCAGGCCCTGCGGTTACCTCACTGGTATGCGGTAGTGGCCATAGTGGTATTTTTTGTGGGAATTTCCAGCAGCCAGATGGCGTCCTGGATTCCCGTGGTGCTGGCACCCATGTTTGTCATGGGGGTAAGCCTGATTCACGGCATAGTGGCCAAGAAGCAATTAAGTTCACAATGGATAATGACCTTTTACATTAGCCTGTTGTTCTTTTTGCCTTATATGTACGCATTACTAATTTTAATGGCGTTGCTGGATATCTTTATTGATTTTCGCGGGCGATTAAATGAAACGGCGAACTAATTTAAATTTGTTGTGTTTTTACGCTTAATTCTTTTATTTAAGTAATACCAACACAACCAGCCCTGTAAGGTGTTTAAAATGAAAATTATTCTTCTAGAAAAAGTAGCGAAACTTGGTGCTTTAGGCGACGAAGTTAACGTTAAGTCTGGTTACGGCCGTAACTTCTTGATCCCTCAGCGTAAAGCGGTTCCTGCAACTGCTGCTAACCTTGAGTCTTTTGGCGCTCGTCGTGCTGAACTTGAGAAAGCCGCTGCCGAGAAGTTGGTTGCTGCTCAGAAACGTGCTGAAGAAATCAAAGAACTTGAACTTACATTGGCTGTTAAAGCTGGTGAAGAAGGCAAGTTGTTCGGTTCTATCGGTACTCGTGACCTGGCTGACCTTATCGGTTCTGCTGGTATCGAAGTTGCTAAGTCTGAAGTTCGTCTACCAAACGGTCCATTGCGTACCACTGGTACTTTCGAAATCGACATGCACTTGCACGCCGACGTAAACACTACTTTGACTATCCACGTGGTAGCTGAAGATTAATCGATTGGCTTAATGCTGATTGATTGAAAGAAACCCGCTTCGGCGGGTTTTTTCGTTTTTAAAAGAGGGCGGCCACCGGGCGCCTAAAAGAAGTCGGGCAGGGGCTGCCCTCGTACGAGGCCACCCCGTGGCCGATTTCCCCTAGCAGTCTCGACAAATGCCCCTCGACAACCGCTCCTGCGTTGTCCTGCTACACCACATCCATGTTGTTATACTTTTCCCAATTAACCTTCCTGCTCTCACCTTGAGCAAACCCTGCAAACAAGGCACACTAACGCCTTTATTTTCATCTTAAGTAGTCACGATCCCCATGGACGAGCAAGTCGCCAAACTAAAAATGCCCCCCAATTCAGTGGAAGCCGAGCAGTCCGTATTGGGTGGCCTTATGCTGGATAATCGCGCCTTTGAGGTGGTGAGTGAGCGCTTGCAGCCAGATGACTTCTTTCGCGCCCAACACGCGCAAATATATACTCTTATTACTAAGCTTGCCGATGAAGACAAGCCCTTCGATGTGCTGACCTTAAGTGATGAATTAAATGACATCGAAGAACTGGAAAACAGCGGTGGCTTAGCCTATTTATCCGAACTGGTAGAAAACACCCCGTCGGCCGCTAACATCGCAGCCTATGCTGACATCGTAAAAGAAAAAGCGCTATTTCGTCGCCTGGCCGAAGCCGCCACCGATATTGCCGACTCCGCCTATAACAACATGGGCAGTGAAGCGCTGGATTTAATCAGTGATGCCGAAAAGAAAATTGCCGAAGTGGCAGAGGGGGGCGGTAAAAAAGACGCGGGCCCAGAACACGTAAACGCCATCATGTCGCGCACCTTAGAAAAAATTGAAGAGCTGTTCAACATGCCAGACGGCCTCACCGGTTTAACCACGGGGTTTACCGACTTGGATGCGCGCACCAACGGCTTCCAAACCGCCGACCTGGTGATCATCGCCGGTCGACCTTCCATGGGTAAAACCACCTTCGCCATGAACCTGTGTGAAAACGCCCTGTTGGGAAGTGATCTGCCGGTATTGGTATTCAGTATGGAGATGCCCAAAGAGGCGATCCTCATGCGGATGTATTCTTCGGTGGGTAAAATTCCATCTAATAGACTGCGCTCCGGTAAGTTGGATGAGGAGGATTGGCCTAAACTCACCTCTGCGTTTAACTTGCTAAAAGATAAACCCTTGTACATAGACGATACCGCGGCGTTAACGCCTCAGGAGATGCGCGCCAGATGTCGCCGAGTGTATCGTGAGAACAATAACCGCTTGGGCTTAGTGATGATCGATTACCTTCAGCTCATGACGGTGGCCGGTAAAAGTGAAGGTCGTACTCAGGAAATTTCCGAAATATCCCGATCGTTAAAAGCCATCGCCAAAGAATTTGAGTGCCCGGTACTGGCACTATCTCAGTTAAACCGTGCCTTGGAGCAACGACCCAACAAACGCCCGGTAATGTCCGACTTGCGTGAATCGGGTGCCATCGAGCAGGATGCGGATATCATCGCGTTTATTTATCGTGATGAAGTGTATAACGAAGATACCCCGGATAAGGGCATAGGCGAAATTATCATTGGTAAACACCGTAATGGGGAAATCGGCACTGACCGTTTAGCCTTTATTGGTAAATATACGCGTTTTGAAAATCTGGCCCCCGGGTTTTATGAAGGGCGAGATTTTGATGATGAATAAATAGAAGTAAATTGGATGATTATAATTAAGGCGTGTCCCTTCCGGTCACGCCTTTTTTATGTGCTAAATTTTTATCTTTGAAGGGGTAATTAACAAATCAATCTTTAGTGAAAAGCTTGCCTAATGCTCACTGCTCGCTCAATTCAATAAAGGTCTGCAAGGATTCAGGCTGTAGAATCTCAATGTTACCGTATTTAACCAGTATCCATTTCTTCAATTGCCAGTCTTTTAATACTCTATAAATACTCTGTCGGGTCACCCCCATGCTCGCAGCCAGCTCTTCCTGACTTAACTTTGCCTGGTGCTGGTGGTTGGTTTTATGGATGCGCAGCAGCTGCTTGGCCAAACGTTTGGATAACGGCAAAAAAGCACCATCTTCTAAAATCTGTCCCGCCTGACGCAAGCGTCTGCATAATATGTTTAGAAAGTGACGATACAGTTGCGGGTTTTTATCCAGAAAAATCAGCAACTCATTGCGGGGGATCTTTAAAAGCTGAGTGCCACCTATGGCCATAGTGGTTTGCCCACGGGGTTGACCATCGATGGCCGAAATTTCACCAAACCACCAACCGGGCTGCACTAGGCCGTATAAAAAATACTTGCCGTTGGCATCTTCGGCCACCATTTTTACGCCGCCAGTTAATACACCATAAAGGGCATCCGGCATATCGCCATTTTGATATAACACTTGCCCATCGGTGCAGGCTTGAGTGCTGGATATATCCGCCAGTTGCTGTTTAACATCTTGTGGGAAGTCACCAAACAGACCACTTTTATCCAGTTGTTCTAATATGCTTGCCGCCATAGTGAGCTTGTTTTTTAGAAAGAATACATGAAATGTAACATTTTTAACTGTGTTGGGTCTTTTGTTTTGAAACACTGGCAGGGAGATAAATATTCAAAATAAAAGGTAATAACATGTCGGCTCGTATCCCCAGAGATAAAAAACTCGATCATAGCTTTGAAATGGCGCAGATTCGTCGTGATTTTGTTAAAGAGCAAACCGGTGTTGAGCTTGAACACGTGGGCAAGTTTTCTTTTGACCCGGCCAACACCGCAGGCAACATTGAAAATTTCATCGGTGTCGCTCAAGTGCCCATTGGGCTGGCAGGGCCGGTGTTGGTAAACGGTGAGCATGCCCAAGGGGAATTTTATGTACCCATGGCCACCTCTGAGGGTACTCTGGTAGCCAGTTACAACAGAGGCATGCGCCTGTTAAGAGAAGCGGGTGGTGTCACAGTGAGTGTGGTAGACGATGCCATGCAACGGGCACCGGTGTTTATTTTTGATGATGCCCGCCAGGCCCGTGAATTTGGCAAGTGGGTAGATGAAAACTTTAACAGCATTAAAGAAATGGCAGAAAAGACTACCTCGTCGGGCAAGCTGCGTAATATCGAAAAATACCCAGCAGCACGCATGATGTATTTGCGTTTTAACTTCACCACCGGCGACGCCGCCGGACAAAATATGGTGAGCAAGGCCACTTACTTTGCTTGTGAGTGGATCAAGAAAACCTATCCGGGTATTCGTAAATACATGTTGTCTGGCGCCATGGATACCGATAAAAAACACTCACAGCTTAATACCTTGCACACTCGCGGAAAACGCGTGATTGCCGAGGCCACTATTCCCAGTGAGTTGTTGCAATCGTTAATGGGCGTGAGCGCACAAACCTTGTATAAGATGCGCGCCATCAGCCAGGTAGGTAACTTCATGGCCGGCTCCACCAACACAGGCGCGCACTCTGCTAATGGCATTACAGCGCTGTTTATGGCCACCGGCCAAGACGTGGCCAACGTGGCGGAATCCTCGGCGGCGGTCACCTTTGCCGACATAAACGAAAACGGGGACTATTATATTGCCATTACCATACCGTCATTAATTGTAGCCACCTATGGAGGCGGCACAGGTTTGGCCACGCAAAAAGAGTGTCTGGATATCATGGACTGTCACGGTAAAGGCAAGGTTTATAAGCTGGCCGAAATTATCGGAGCCACTGTGTTGGCGGGAGAGTTGTCGTTGGGGGCGGCGGTACTGGCAGGGGATTGGGTATCCAGTCACGATGCGTTAGGTCGTAATCGTTAAAGCTTAAATAAAAAAAGAGGCGGCATACCAATGTATGTCGCCTCTTTTTAAAGTAATACAGGTTCTATTTAGGTTTGCGTTTTATGCCTTCACACTGCAACACTTTAAAACCATTCTCTTTGGCGATTTGTTTCACGCCATTAAAACTTTCTCGTAATATCACTTCGTAATTTAAAAATTCATTGGCGACAATTAACAACTTGCCGCTGAGTTTTAGGTGTTCTTTGGCCTGTTTTAAAAAATTCTCGGTGACGTTGTAGTCGGTTTTAACACCCTGATGAAACGGTGGGTTGCTCACGATCCAGTGGTAGCGATCTTCAATTTTTTCAAACCCGTTGCTTAAAAATGCTTCGCTGTAGGCAACCTTATTATCTTCGATGTTTTTCTGCGCGCTCTTCACCGCCAGGATATCATCGTCGATCAATTCAACTTCTTCTACTTCTCTGTGCTGGCTAATGTAGGACCCTATGATGCCGGCGCCACAGCCAAAATCCAGTACTCGGCCTTTGACTTTGCGTGGCAGATTTTTCAACAAAACTGCTGTGCCCTTGTCGAGTTTTTCCTGGCTAAAGACACCGGGTAGGGCTTGCAGGGGAATGTCCAATTCGTTTTGCTGGTCGCTGTAATAGCTGTTGATATCAAACGGCTTCTTATCTTGTGGGCCAGAGGCACAGACGATGGCGCTGTGTTTGCCGCTGGTCATCTTGTCTGCCTTGTCAAAATCCCCCTTAAGCTGTTTGGCCAGGCTCTTTATGCCTCCCTTGTTTTCACCCACTACCCAGATTTCACCATCTTCTTGCAGACAGTCGCGAGCGTAGTCCAGCATTAAGCCCAGACGCGCCTTGGCCTTGGACATATAGATAATCACGTGGGCAAAGGTCTTGTTTGGCGGGCTGCAAATATCCGCTAGCGCAAAACCCTGTTGCTGGTAGTTGTGGCTCACGGCAAAGCTTAAGCAGGCCACGGTCCAGGTTTTAGGGGCGTGATGGGGTAAATCATCCTGCGGCGGATTAATTAACAAGGTCTGTTCAATAAGGTCTTGTTGCAGCAAAAGCTGACTGGGTAAAGCAAGTGACATATTAGGGAATATCCCGCAGGTGTTGGCTACAAAGGGTAATCTTGGGTAAAGGCATCGATGGCGGCATTAATTTTGGGTAGATAATGCTTGCTGGCGGATGATAGCGCACATGATACCTCAAGTTCACCTAAAGATAATGGGTGAATTATGATGGTGTTTTTACCCACTATGCTTGGCAGGGTTTGCATTAGGTGCTTGAAGGCCACCTGCTTAAATATTACCGCGTCCAGCTTGTCTTCCTGGAATAACGAGATGAAGTTCATGTGCTCATTTTGATGGTATTCAGAATGCACGTAATCCCTGTCTATTAAGTCTTGTATGGCCGGATAGTGGAAGCCTTTAACCAGGCCCAGGGTCAGGTTGTGCAAGTCTCGTTTTTCTTTAATGAGCGGGATGGGTTTGCGCGATATCAGC
>MAAD01000073.1 GCA_002162985.1 Bermanella sp. 47_1433_sub80_T6
CCGATCAGGGCCGCTTTAAAATATTCCTCAAAGACTTTAATTCCGGCAAGACCCGTAGCGGCGAATTTGAATGCAAGATGCTCAACGTGGCCGACACCGAAGTGGATACTCGCATTTTGTTTGCCCAGGCCACTTACGAGGAAGAGCCCTGCATGCAGCTGATTATTCGCAGCAATTCAGGCAATGCCGAGTTAGAAAGCAAGCTCAAACAAATTAGCTCTCAAGATTTGTTAACCGGTTTATACAACAAACAGTATTTTAACGAGCAACTGGCCGACAGCGTGGATAAGGCCGTCATCAGCGGCAGTAAAGGTGCCGTGGCTTATGTAAACATCGACAGCTTTGGCCAATGCAAAAGCGATGTGGGCATTGAAGGGGCCGATCTGGTGATCTGCGATGTGGCTCACTTAATTCGCAGCAAGTGTCGCGAAGAAGATTTAGTGGCCCGCGTGGGAGAAGATATTTACGGCATCCTGTTACACGACAGCAACCCGGAACAGGCCCAGGGTTTTGCCGAACACATTCGTTCATCCATACAAGAACACTTAGTGGCGGTGGATCAACGCACCATCCAAATTACCGTGAGCGTAGGGCTTGCCTTAATTAATGAAAGTTCACGCAGCCCCAAAGAAGTCTTGCAGCACGCTCACGAAGCCAGTTATTACGTGCGCAAGCTAGACGGCAAAGAAAAGGGCAACGGGGTCTATCTGTACAACCCATCGGAACTGGCCAGCACCGACGGCGCGCGCCTCACCGCCAGGATTGAAAGTGCCATCAAGGACAATACGCTTAAACTGTTGTTCCAGCCCGTCATTAACCTGCGTGATGAAAGCGGTGAGCATTATGAAACCCTACTGCGCTTGGTGGATGCCGATGGCAGTGATGTGTCGCCACAAGAATTTTTGGCCGATATAGATACCAACCTCAAGCGTAAACTGGACCGCTGGGTGATCTTAAATACAGTGAAGCGTCTGGCTCAACAACGGGCCCAAGGTCATGACACACGCTTGTTTATTAACCTCACCAACGAAACCCTCATCGATGACAGCGTGCTGCCCTGGTTGCAAAAATTGCTTACCGCCAGCAAGTTGCCCAGCAAGAGTTTAATCTTTCAGTTCACCGAAGCCGACTGCATTAACCATCTGATGCAAGCCAAGGCCATGACCCAGTCTTTAAACAAACTGGGCTGTATGGTGGCTATTAATCGCTTTGGTTCGGCCATCGATCCATTCAAGGTGTTCGAGCATTTGCACGTGGACTTTGTGAAGGTGGATGGCTCTTTCACTCAGGAATTGGAAAGCGAAAAAGGCATGGCCAGCTTAAAAGAATTGCTAGCCGGCATAGGCGAACACAACAAGGCATCCATCGTGCCGTTTGTGGAAAACGCCAACATCGTGGCCCAGTTATGGACCAGTGGTGTAAGCTTCATTCAGGGTTATTACTTGCGCGGACCAGCCGCCAGCATGGACTATACCTTTAGTGACGAGTGATGCGGACTGTTATGTATCGCCCACAAAAAAACCGGCATTTGCCGGTTTTTTTATGGGCGTCACATATTGGGTCATCCGTGAACGTCTACGCTCCTTGCCGTCCTGGCAGCGCGATCTTAGTTCATCCGTGAACGTCGTCCCGGTCACGGATACCCAATAGATACAAAACCCCATCTAAACCCAAAGTAGAAATAGCCTGTTCGGCATTTTCACGCACTAACGGCTTGGCACGGAAGGCAATGCCTAAACCGGCCTTGCTTAACATGGGCAAATCGTTAGCGCCGTCGCCCACGGCAATGGTTTGCTGCAGGGAAATACTTTCGCTGTCGGCGATTTCTTGCAGTAAAAAGGCCTTACGCTCGCCATTAACAATCGTGCCGGTTACATTGCCGGTGACCTTGCCATCAACAATTTCAAGCTCGTTGGCGTGCACATAATCGATGCCCAACTTCTGCTGCAGAAAGCGACCAAAATACTGAAAACCGCCGGAAAGAATGGCCGTCTTGTAACCCAGCTTCTTCAAAGTGCTAACCAAACGTTCCGCCCCTTCGGTGATGGGCAGACGTTGCGCCACCGCTTCCAACACAGATTCATCCAGGCCTTTTAACAGGGCCACACGGCGAATGAAACTCTCATTGAAATCGATCTCGCCGCGCATGGCGCTTTCGGTAATGGCGATCACCTCGTCACCCACACCCGCTTCCTTGGCCAGTTCATCAATCACTTCGGCTTCGATGAGGGTGCTGTCCATGTCAAACGCCACCAGGCGGCGATTGCGACGGAACGGGGAATCTTGCTGCATGGCAATGTCCACCCCCAGTTCACTGGAGACGGTTAAAAACTCGGCCCGCAAGGCCCCTTGATCCACAGTGCCACGCACCGAGAATTCCACACAAGCCTTGCTAAATTCATTACTGGCTTCATCTTCCAGCGCCACTCGGCCAGATAAACGGGAGATATTATCTATGTTCAACTCGTAGTCGGCCACGATGCGGGTCACCCGTGACAACTGCTCGGCGGTGAGTTTACGCGCCAACAAAGTGATGATGTGCCGAGGTTTGCCCTGGGCAGAAACCCAGTGATTGTAATTTTCGGTGGAAACTGGCGTGAAACTCACCGCCATGCCCATCTCGTATCCGCAAAACAATACATCTTTAAGGGCGGGGGCAGACTCGATGCTGCTGGGGATTTCGGCCAGTATGCCCAGTGAAAGATTATCGTGTATCTCAGCCTGACCTATGTCCAGGATGCTCACGTTGTACTTGGCGAGGATACTGGTAATTTTGGCGGTTACACCCGGCTTGTCTTCACCGTTAACCTTGATCAATACAACTTCTTTCAC
Source organism: Bermanella sp. 47_1433_sub80_T6 (assembly GCA_002162985.1). GTDB lineage: Bacteria > Pseudomonadota > Gammaproteobacteria > Pseudomonadales > Oceanobacteraceae > Bermanella. The sequence goes on from MAAD01000073.1 coordinate 2,833, forward strand.
GGACACCTCAGGTTTTGTTACATATTAGCCGGTTGAATCTAAGCCAGTTAAATCTATGCAAAAAAATTAAAGGGTATTCACTTGTGCTTGCATGATGGCCACAGATTCGCGCAACTCATCAATAAGGTCTTCGGTCTCATGGTAAGACAAGGCACGGGCACGATCTCGACCCATGAAGAACAAACCCTTGTCCATTTCAGCCAATTTTTCAGTTAAAACTTTCTTAGCGTCGCTCATGATGTCACCCAGCTTATTGTTTAAGTAAAAAGGAAGTAAATTTATGGCGCCATGATAAACCATTTCTGCGTGACCAACACCCATAAATGCGCTTGAGCGCATATGTTCTGGCGGATATTTCCGTTATGATCTAGTGATCTCCAATTAATACTTTCAGTAGTACGCCATGACATTAAAACAACAAAATTGGCCGTTTAGATACCGGGTTTTATTTTTCAGCTTAACCTTAAGTTTGCTGGCCATACTCATTATTGCCTTGCCCATTGCCCACACTGCCGTGCAGCAACTGGAGCAACAAGCCGGCCAGCTGCGCAATACACTGAGCAAGCAGGCCAGTTTACAGGCATCCAATGCTATTTTTAGCCAGGACTCCCTGAGCTTAAATGTCATTTTATCCACATTGGTAGAACACCCCCATATCGCCTACGCCGCCGTGTATAGCCTTAACAATGAGGTCATTGCCGAGCAAGGGCAGGCCATTAAGACGCAAAGCTCCCCCATGAGCATCCAATACCAGGATGAGATCATTGCCTTGCTGGAAGTGCGCCTCGATGAGCGTCAGCTGCAAGCGGCCATCTACCGCATCTATGGATTATTAGGCATTTTAAGCCTGTTATTTAGCATCATTTGCGGGGTGGCAGGTTGGTGGCTGGGTAAATCGCTGGGGCGTAAACTGCACACCAGCCAGCAAGATATAGAAGGGCTCATGGGCGACTCTCAACCCGTCACTCGTCACTCATGGGGAGAGTTGTCACAACTAAGCGAGGCCTTACATCAGCACCAGCAACAACAGCAGGCCAAGCAAGCCATGCAATTGGCATTAAGCCAATTCATGACCCCCAACGTGAATGACAATGCCAGCCTTAACTACGACAAACCTGTGCTGCCCGACAGTTATGCCCACGCCGCCATCTTGTTTATCGACTTTGTAGATCTGGCAGCTGCCCAACGAAAGATGCCGCCACAAGACTTGGCGGCGTTGTTAAACCAATATTATTTCTTCATTCACCAGGCGGCGCGCCTATACAATGGCAGTGTGGATAAATACCTGGGGGACGGGGTGATGGTGTTATTTGGCATCCCCCAGCAAGATGAAAAAGACTGCTTTCACGGGGTGTGCACGGCGCTGTTACTAATTGGTTTGCTCAAGCAATTTAATAAAACCCGTCAGGACAACCAACTGCCCACCATCGATTTTCAACTGGGCCTGCATACAGGGTCGGTACTGGCGGGCACCTTTGGTGATCAGGATTCCCTCACCTATACCACAGTAGGGGATGCCATTCATGTGGCGGCACGCCTGTGTCGTAAGGGGCAGGAAAATCGCCTATTGCTCAGCAAGCAGGTGATTGATGAGGGGCACCTGGGTGGCCAGCTCATTATCAGTAAACATCAAAGCATTTTGGGCAACCACCCTGAGCAAAGCATCGATACCTATTGGGTGGATAACCTGACGCCCAATTATCAGGCGCTCATTGAACGACAAATTCAGCACATTAGTGCGCTGCCCACCAATGAGACCAGTTAACTAATCACCTACGGGGTGCACAGGTACGAGGCCAGCCCCTGGCCGATTCTTTTCTTTGCCCCCCCTAACTCGACACCCGTCAAAGCTTTACCTTCTTTTACACTCACCGCCTGTTGCCAAGGCACACCCTATGCTAGGATGATAATCATTATCAATTGAATGGCGTTAACCCTAATCATGCGTACCCTAATTGTTGTTTGCCTCATGGCCATGAGCAGCCTGGCGTTGGCCGAATCGGTGAATGTATATTCGTTTCGCCAACCCTTCCTGATTCAACCTATCCTTACCGAATTTACCAAACAGACAGGCATTAAAAGCAAGGTCATCTTTGCTAAAAAAGGCTTAATCCAACGCCTACAGCGTGAAGGTAAATTAAGCCCAGCCGATGTGGTACTCACCTCTAACTTCTCCAAGTTACTGGAATTAAAAGACAAGGGCCTGACCCAGCAATACGCGGCAGGTGGTGACGTGCAAGACAACATCCCTGCGCAGTTTCGTGATGACGAGCGTCACTGGTTAGCTTTAACGCAACGTGTACGCAACATTTACAGCTCCAAAGAACGTCTGGGAAAATTGAACATTCGTTATGAAGATTTAAGCGATGCCAAATACAAGGGCCGCATTTGCACCCGTAGTGGCAAACATCCTTACAACCTGGGATTAATCGCCTCCATGATTGCCCACAACGGTGAAGCTGCTACTCAGACATGGCTTGAAGGCGTTAAGGCTAACCTGGCGCGTAAACCTCAAGGTAACGACCGCGGCCAAGTAAAAGCCATCCATTCCGGTTTGTGTGACGTGTCTTTGGGCAATAGTTACTACTTTGGCAAGATGTTAAAAGATAAAAAACAGAAAGCCTGGGCCGATGCGGTGGAGTTAAACTTCCCGAATCAAGGTGGTCGTGGTTCACATATCAACGTCTCTGGTGCGGTCATTGCCAAACACGCCCCTCACAAAGACGCGGCGCTTAAACTGCTGGATTTCTTAAGCTCCAACCAGGCACAAGCCATGTACGCCGAGCTCAACATGGAGTATCCGGTTAAGCCAGGTGTATCTCCTTCCAAGATGGTGAGCAGCTGGGGGGAATTTAAAGCCGATTCTATTGCGCTAAATCAAATCGCCGCCAACAGAAAAGCCGCATTAACATTAGTGGATAAGGTGAAGTTCGACTTATAATCGCGCCATGCGATTATTGACTCCTATTTCATTTACATCCTGCTTACTTGCGCAACTACATTTGCGCAAGTTTAGCCAAGCTGTTCGAATCTTGCTCTGATGCGATTATTCAAGCCTGCTTCAATCAACTTCTTATCCCTGACATCGGGCTTACTGGCGCTGTTAATTTTTGCGCCAGTGTTAGCCTTGATGTACGAGTCCCTGTTCAGTAGCGAAGCTCTGAACGACGATACCTTCAGCAACCTTGCCCAAACTGTATTATGGGATTACCTGGCCAACAGTTTACAAATTGTTGGATGTACCCTGGTCTTTGCCTGCCTGTTCGCCATCGCACCTGCCTGGTGGTGTGCTCGTTATGAATTTAAAGGGCGCAGTATTTTACAATGGGCCATGGTATTTCCCCTGGCGATTCCCGCTTACATTAGTGGTTATATTTATACCGAGGCGTTGGATTACGCCGGCCCAATACAAACGTTTTTACGTGATGTATTCAACTGGCAATCCCCCGCGGATTACTGGTTTTTTGATATCCGCTCCATTACCGGTGCCAGCCTCATGTTGGCCCTGGCCCTGTACCCCTACATTTATTTATTAATGCGCAACGGTTTTGCCAACCAGAGCGATCATTTGGAACACGCCGGGCGTTTATTAGGCGCTGATGAGCGCCGCATATTTTTTAGCATTCGTTTACCCTTGGCCCGCCCTGCTTTGGCCATAGGCTGTACTCTGGTGGCCATGGAATCTCTGGCCGACTTTGGCACCGTGCACCTGTTTGCCATCAGCACACTAACTACCGCAATCTATGACAGCTGGCTGGTATACGGCAGCTTAAGCACCGCAGCCAAAATTTCCTGTTTGTTATTGTTGTTTGTGGTGAGCCTGGTTTGGCTTGAGAGCCGCCAACGCAAAGCGCAAAAACATTACGACTTAAAAGGCAGCCACGGTTTAAGTAAAAAAATTCCCAGCCGCGGCAAGTTGTTATTAATTTGGGGGGTATGTTTGGGCATTATTACCCTGGGCTTTATTATTCCGGTGCTTACTTTGGTGGGGTATAACCTGGATTATTTTACCGAAAACTGGAACAGCACATTATGGCAACACAGCCAGCATACTTTCACACTGGCCTTTGGCGCGGCCCTTATATGCACCGCGCTGGCCTTGTTATTTAATAGTAACCACAGGTTTGTGCCCAACAAGCTCAACTTGGCCCAGCAAAATGTGGCCTCCATCGGCTACGCCATACCCGGCACCGTATTGGCCATCGCCATCCTGATTCCCCTGGGGACCATGGATTTAACCCTTAATGCCTGGCTTGAAAACTGGCAGATGGACAGTGTGGGGCTCATATTTTCGGGCACCAGCTTTGCATTGTTAATCGCCTTCGTGATTCGTTTTGCCGCCATCGCCAATGGCAGTGTGCATGCTGCCTATCAACAGATTCCGCCTAACCTGGATTTGGCGGCGCGCAGTTTAAATACCAAGAGCTGGCGTTTGTTTAAGGATATTCACCTGCCGTTGCTAACCCCGGCCACCATCAGTGCGTTATTGCTGGTATTCATCGAATGTGTAAAAGAGTTACCGGCCGCTATTTTGTTGCGACCTTTTGATTTTGAAACCTTGTCTACTTATGTTTACCAATTTGCCAGTGACGAACAACTGGAGCATGGGGCTGCCGCCGCCCTGCTGATTATTGTGGTGAGCCTATTACCTATTTTTGTGCTCTCTCGCACCCAGAGAATGTCATGACGTCCATTTCTTCAAACACACCCAACGCTTCAGGTTCACTAAACATCGAACAACTTAACGTTGCCTTTGATGATAAAAAAATCCTGCAAGATTTTTCGCTTAACCTAAACGAGGGTGAAATTCTTTGCCTGTTAGGCCCCAGCGGTTGTGGCAAAACCACCGCGTTAAAAGCCATCGCCGGTTTGTTAGAGGTACAGCAAGGTAAAATAGAATTATTTGGTAAACTGCTTAAAAAGAATGCGTTTGAATTACCCCCTGAAAAACGCGACATAGGTTTTATCTTTCAGGATTACGCTCTGTTCCCTCATATGTCGGTGGCGCAAAACATTGCCTTCTCGTTAAAAGGCCAACCCAAGGCCGCCATCGAGGCCATCATCAAACAAAATCTGGCCATGGTGCATCTGGATGGGCTTCAGGAGCGTTACCCTCACGAACTGTCTGGTGGCCAACAGCAACGAACCGCCGTGGCCCGTGCCCTGGCCAATCGCCCCAAGTTATTATTGATGGATGAACCCTTCTCTAACATCGACAGCCAGGTAAAACAAAGCCTCATGAGTGAGCTGCGCGGCTTGTTAAAAGAGCACAACATCACCTGCATTTTTGTTACCCACGCCAAGCAAGAAGCGTTTGCCTTCGCCGATAAAACCGCCATTTTAAATCAGGGGAAATTAGTACAGGTAGATTCTTCACAAAAAATTTACGAACAACCCAAGGACAGCTTCGTGGCGAAATTCATGGAATCGGGGAATTTAATTCCCTGCCAACAATTGCCCACAAAATTATTTGCCAAGCCACTGCCCGAGCACGATGAAAGCGGGTTTTGTTTGTTGCACGAAAATGGTTTTGTTTTGAATGCAGAACAAGGAGAGAAGGCGGTTGTGAAGGACTGCCTTTACATGGGTTATCGCTATCGTTTAGAAGTCACCATGAATGGACAAAGCCTGTTTATCGAATCGGATAACCGCTTTGATATTCACAGCGAGCTTACTCTTAAATACCAACACCAGCCGGTATGGGTGGCAAAGTAAACACCTGTCATGCAGGTGTTTACTTTAACGTTTTAACATTCTTTTTTAAAAGAGGTACGACACACCCAGCTTAATGTTACGCCCGGGTTGAGACACCTCATCCTTCACAAAAGAGGTGTGATAAGCCATCTCTTCATCCAATACATTTTGCAATACCGCGTACAGTTTTAACTCTCCATCTCGCATGGCGGTTAGATGATTCAACCCCATGTTCAGCTGGTCAAATCCTGGGGTAGCGGTTTCTTGCTCTGCTAACTTATCTTGCTTTTGGTAATGGGTAAGACGGGCATAGGCACCCCATAAATAATGATGAAAACTTATGTCCAGCCCCTGACGGTTAGCCGGCATGCGGGGCAGGTATTGATCTTTTTGCGCACCCGCATCAAATTTCGCTACCACCGCATCGGCGAACACTTGCACTTGCACACCATTTTCCCAGCTTCTGGTCACATTGATTTCATAACCCTGTAGGTGCGCATCTTGCTGAACGTATTTATAAACCGCCAAGCCATCTTCTTCCCTGTTTTGATTTTGCTGGTATATGAAATTGCTAAAATTGTTGCGATAAATGCTGGCATCCACTAACCAGTTTTCACCCTGCCAAGCCAAACCCACATCCATGGTGATAGCACTTTCATCATCCAGTTGGCTGTCGCCTACCTCAAAGGTCTCGGTGGACTCATGGGGGCCACAGCTGTAAAGCTCTTGGGCGGCCGGGGCACGACTCACTCGACTGATGTTACTGCGTACGCTCACCTGATCGCTTGCCTTAAACTGCAGCCCACCCGATAACGAGTAATGATTAAACTGACGGTCTTTCACTTCAGAAATGTCAATTTCACATTCTTCTTCGTGGGTGCTAGTTAGCTGCGAGGTATCCACATCGTGACGGTTGCGCTCTAAGCGGGCCGCCAATTCTGTATTCAAATCATCGCGAATGGCAAAGCTGTGCAAGGCAAACAAGGCCAAGCCGGTTGAATGAGTATTCGGCACGATGGCCTCACCACCATCTGCTGAAAAGTCACTGTTGTTTAACTGTAAACCCAACACGCCTTTGTTCTTCTGGTCTGCCTGATAGTTAACACTCAAACGGGACTCCACGGCTTTGCGTTTAAAGGTACTTAACCCTGCATGCTCCTCATGCTCGCCTGCGGCCTCCTCTACTGCTTCATCTTCATCATGCTCTTCAACATGGCCTTCGCTGTGTTTGTAGTCCACCAAACCCATCTTCCAGTTTAGGCTCTGCCATGGGCCTGAGTTCATGGCCCAGTTTGCGTTTACATCCAAACGGGTTTGATCCATGTCTACTCGAGCGGCCCCTTCTTCCTCTTCATCTTCGTGCCCTGCATGGTCCGGATCATGGTCGTCGTGGTGCTCGTGACCGGGTAAACCAAATTCGTTATGCATAGTGCTGATGGCAAAACCTGCCTGTAGGTTACCGCTAATCCAGGCAAAACCCGCATTAAGGTTTTGCATCAATACGTCGGAGTTGTGCAGGGTTTTTTCGTCGCCGCTGGCCAGGTCGTAATCTTCTTGCTTGCGCTGACTGGCACTAAACTGCGCCCCATACTGGCCTAGTGAATACTGGCTATTTAAGGAAAGCAGCTGACCTTCATCCACACTGGACAACTCACTGGCCACTCGGGTTTGATTGTATTGCACGTTTAAAGGAATGCGTTGATCCACCACATTCACCGCACCGGCCATGGCTTCGCTGCCAAAGATTAAGGCCGACGGGCCACGTAATATTTCTACCTGGGTGGCGTGCTGACTGTCTACCGCCACACCGTGATCTGGGCTAATGGTGGCTACATCCATTGAGTCTACGCCATTTTGCATGACCTTCACGCGAGCGCCGCCTAATCCGCGCATCACCGGGCGGCCCACGGCACTGCCGTAACCTGCGTTATGGATGCCGGCACTTTGAGAAAGGGTTTCCCCTATAGAAGCACTATTACGAGCCTGTAATTCATCGTCACTTAACACCTGAACCGGCGACATTAATTCATTTAAACCACGATTGAGTGGGTCGGCATTCACCACTATTTTTTCAAGGTTTTTATCTTCTGCCCAACTGGCAGGCAAGACTAAGGCACACAAACCGAATACAAAAATTCGTTGTAACATAATTGATTATCACTATATAAATCGCTAAACATTAACCACAACAAGCAACAGATGTTCTACTCATATTGAGTCACCTGGCATGGGGAGAAAACTTAAAATTTAATTTACAGTGACGTGGGTGGGGCGCGGGCTTGCTGCTTCTCTACTTGCGAGAGCACCAATTTGAGGGGGCTTAACGGGGTGCTTTCAACCAGCTGCTGGTTGGCCAGACATACTGTGGGCTGAGAACCCAACAGGCTGTTGCCATCCAACACATACATAGCACAGTCGCTGTTGTGGCTATGATCAATTAATTGATCATGCACCAACTGCAAGCTGCCACCTATGATCAGCACTAGGCTTAAAGCCGTGGCCAACAAGGCGTTATGTTTATGGAAGAAGCGTTTCATAGCATGGACAATAGCAGCCAATGGCCTGTGTTTCAAATACCACTTTATAATTTACTTTGGGTTATAAGGGAAGGTTATAAATTGCTTTTTGGAATAAGCACCGCTCGCCGGGCTTCTTAAGGTGGTCGCACAGGGTTTCCCTATATTGTAATAGTCACTTAAACTAGGCACAGTCCCAGCAAGAAGATATGCCATGCCCGCCCCCCTAACATTTGAACCATCACTGTTAAATTCACAAGGTTTAAACTTACAGTCCGTTTTTAACATCAATCAGTTACCCAACGCCTTGCAGGAGCAACTCAAGGCGTTGGTGGGTGATTTACAAGACTATAAGCAGCTCATACTCATCGCCCACGGCGGCAAGGAAATGTGGAACGCATTGCAGGAAGACGCCTGGAAGACTGAACAACCCATCGACCAAGCCACCATGAGCACCGTCCAACACTGGTTTACACAAAACTACCCGGGCAAGTCCCACAGGTTTATTTACCCATCCAACCAGCCCATCAATTTACAAGCACTGGGGGAGCTGGCTGGTTGGCATTACCCCTCGCCCTTTTTAGTGGGCATTAATAATATTTGGGGAAGTTGGTTTGCTTATCGGGCGGTGTTGTTAACCAACACAGACATTGAGACCACGCCAAAATTAAAGAGCCATACTCCCTGCGATAGCTGCCAGAGTAAAATTTGCATTGAGTTGTGTCCGGCCCAGGCCTGTGCGGTGGGTAGCTTTGATATGGATGCTTGCCTAAGTTATCGCAAGTCAGAAAACTCAAAATGCCAGCATACTTGTTTAGCTAGGGTGGCTTGCCCAGTGGCCAAGCCCCACAAATACAGTCGCCAGCAGATGAAATATCATTACGGAATTTCTATGAAAGTGATTAGAGAGCTTGAGTAGCTAGCCCGGAGCGAGGGATCAAACTCCGGGCAGGCTGCTAAAGAATCGGGCAGGGGCTGCCCTCGTACGAGGCCACCCCGTGGCCGACAATTAATCCAGCAGTTCAATCCCTAAACACTCCAGCAAACTTACCGCCTCATAACGGCTGAATTTCGCCTCTTTAATATCATTGGTTAACACATCAATATGATAATTGGTGGCCTCTGCAAAATTTACTTTTCTTAACCGAGTTTTAGAGAACAGGCTACCGCTAAAGTTGGTATAACTAAAATCTGATTCGGTAAAGTTGCCTTCACGAAAATCCACCTCCAGCGCTTTGCATTGCACAATGCTAATCTCTTGCAGTTCCAGACCATAAAAAGAAGAATAACTGATTAAGCAGGATTCAAATTTTAACGCCTTAAAAGAAGCGATGCTAGGCCAGTGAGCCTTACTCCAATCAACGCCCACTATTTTACAACCCTCGAAGCTCACCTCCATAAACTTACTGTAGGAGACCGTTATGTTATTCAGGTTACAATCCACAAAGCGGCAATCGATAAATTTACACTTGCCAAGCTTTGCCTCACTAAAGTCACATTTCACAAAGGTGCAGTCTTCGAATTCCAGGTCCCTATGACTGCTGGCCGATAAATCCAGGCCGTTAAAGGTTTGTGAATAATACTCTGATGTCCCTGCTACCAATTCATTCATGCCGCTTTTTTCTCTCCTTCACTGTATTGAGTGGTGTCTTTTTTGAGCGCTAATTTGTTTATATATCGAGTGGTATAGATACCGATGATAATCGCGCCAATTATATCCACCACCGGAAAGGTTAACCAGATGCCGGCTACCCCAAAATTAACCGAACAGAACCACAGCGCAGGCAATAATAGAAAATAGTTGTGCAGGGCATTTAAGACAATGGCAGGCTTGGCAAACCCCAATGCCTGAAATAACGCAGGGCAGATAGTGCGAACTCCCACCACCGCATAGGCCATAAAAAAGACCTCACTCATGCTCACGGCCGCATCAATTAGCGTTTGGTCGGTGGTGAACAACTGAAATAACCAGTGAGATCGGGTGAGCATAAACACGGTCCACAGCAAACCATAAACCGAGGTATACCAGATGGCCACCTTTAACCCTTCTTTGACTCTTGCATATTGTTGAGCACCATAATTAAAACCAGCAAAGGTTTGAAACGCGATCATCATGCCCAGCACAGGTAAAAATATCAGCATGAAGGTACGATTAAAAATGCCGTGGGCACTGATTAATAACTGAGCGTCGGCCCCTGCCACATTGGCGATGGCCAAATTCACCATTACCAACATGAGGGCAAAACCCAGGTAGGATAAAAAGATAGGGAAACCCAAGGATAAGGCCTCCTTGTGAATGGCAGGAATAAACCTAAAATAGCGCCATAAAAATTGAACCCTGTATTCCCCTTTATTAAACATAATGAGTGCAAACACTAGGGATATACTGATGGCCAACACAGTAGCCCAGGCGGCCCCTTCCACTCCCCATTCAAATACAAACAAGAACAGCGCATCCAACAGCACATTCATCACCGCAGACAAAGCCATGAGTTGCATCACCAATACATTTTTACCCTGAGCGCGAAAATTCTCACTGAGAGTGCCGTAGCTAAAACTAATTAAGCCATAACAAGCAATGGGGGTGATGTATTCCATGGCGTAGGGCAACAAAGCCGCCGGGGTATTCATTAAAGAAAAAATGTTTTCCCGCAACAAAAACAACAAGACAGATACACCTACCCCCACCAGCAATGACAATTGCAAAGAAGCGCTGAAAACCTTGGAGGCCATTAAATCCTCATTGGCTCCCAGGCGCCTTGATATGATAGAAGCCATGCCGCTGCCCAGCATAGTACTGATGCTAATCATCAACATATGAATAGGAAATGCCGCCGACACACCGCCTATGGCATCTGTGCCCACCGCACGACTTATAAAAATGGCATCCACAAAGGTATACAAACCACTCACCATCAACCCCAAAATAATGGGCATGGCCATAGTGAAAAATAATCGGGGCACACTCTGGGTTAATATGGGAGATGCAGAGGCCGACATTATTTATTCCTTGCCGCGTTATCTGGATGCTGCGGACAATTAGTCAGGTGGTCGTTCACTAACCCCATGGACTGCATGAAGGCATAACAAATGGTGGGGCCTATAAATTTAAAACCCATTTTTTTAAGCGCTTTACTCATGGCCAGCGACTGTTCGGTTTGTGCGGGTATTTGAGACATATCTGAATAGCGATTCACCACCACCTTGTTATCCACAAATCCCCATACAAAATCCGCGAGCTTAATGCCGGACTTTTTCATGGCCAGGTAAGCTTGGGCATTGCTGCGAATGGCATAAATTTTTAAGCGGTTGCGAATCAAACCTGTATCCAGCAAACAATCCTCTAAATCGGCGTCGCTCATGGCGGCTACCTTAGGGGGATTAAACTTGTGGAAACGCTGACGATAATGATCGCGTTTTTTAAGCACTGTGATCCAGCTTAGGCCTGCTTGCTGACCTTCCAGGCACAATTTTTCAAACAGTTTTTTATCGTCACGGCATTCAACGCCCCACTCATTCTGATGATAAGCCAGATACAAATCACCCTTGGCCCAGCTACAGGGTTCCAGCTCCCTTGATTTTGTCATTACACATTCCATTTAATATTCTGCATGGGCACTGCGGCCGTTTAACACATGCACAGCTGGCCAGTTTGAGGCTATTTTGGTCAGATGTTCGCCGCCAATACAAGTGCCAAGATTAGGACAGTGCATTGCAGGGCAAACACGCCCAAAAATGCTAGTATGCTGCCTCTTCAAACCTAGGGACACGGTAGTATGAGCGCTCAGCCATCTTCCATAAGTAGTAAAGAATTCATCGCTCTCATGGCCATGATTATGTCCCTCATGGCGCTGGCCATAGATGCCATGCTGCCCGCATTAGGCGCCATCGGCAGCAGCCTTAACGTATTGGACCCCAACGACAATCAGCTGGTGATTTCCAGCATTTTTCTGGGCATGTCCATGGGCCTCATGTTGTACGGCCCCATATCCGATTCCTTTGGCCGCAAAAAATCCATTTACCTGGGCGTGAGTATCTTTTTAGTGGGGGACTTAATTTCCCTGTTTGCCCAGGATTTCAGCCTGATGATATTGGGGCGTCTGTTGCAAGGTTTTGGGGCGGCGGCCTGTCGAGTGGTATCCATCGCCATGATTCGCGACAAATTCTCCGGCAAGGAAATGGCCAGCGTCATGTCACTCATCATGATGACCTTTATCATGGTACCGGCACTGGCTCCTTCGGTGGGGCAATTGATCTTATTGTTTGCCCCTTGGCAGGGTATATTTGTATTACTGTTTGTATTTGCCCTGTGTTCAATGCTGTGGCTGCACCTACGCCAGAGTGAAACCCTGGCACCTGAAAATCGCATTCCATTCTCTTATAACAATGTGAAATCCGGCGTGCTGGAAACCCTAAAACATCCTGTATCCCTGCCCTATACTTTGGCCGGTGGCATCATGTTTGGTTCGTTCATAGGTTACCTAAGTTCGTCACAACAAATTTTGCAGATTCAGTATCAAACCGGTGAGTTATTTGCCCTCTACTTTGGCGCCTTGGCCCTGGCCTTAGGGCTCGCCTCCTTTGCCAATTCCAAACTGGTGATGAAATTCGCCATGGAAAAACTGTGCACGGTGGCCTTAAGCACTTTGTCTTTAATTTCTATATTATTTTTTATCTATGCACAGGCTCAGCAAGGACAGCCACCACTGCTGGCCTTCATGATTTATCTCGGCCTTACTTTCTTCTGTTTTGGTATCTTATTTGGCAACTTTAATACTCTGGCGGTGCACCCCTTGGGCCACATTGCCGGAGTCGCCAACTCGGTAATCAGCACGGTATCTACCTTTATTTCGGTGCTTATTGGCGCCCTGATTGGCCAACTCTATGATGGCACGGTGCTACCGCTAATATTGGGGTTTGCCGGCTGTGGCATCCTCACTCTGGTGATTGTGGTACGCATACCCAAGCAGCATGCATAATTCCACATTGGGCTAACAGGCGGTCGGTGTTAAACTGTCTGCTTGCCAATTTACATGTCCTGTAGGAGGGCACCTCGCTAACGGGGTAAGCTCGTACTGATTAGGATAAATATTATATGCAAACCGAAAGCGCCCCGTTTATTGCCCCCAAGTGTCTTGATGAAATTGAGATCCTTCATCAAGACGAGCACCTGCTGTTAATTAACAAACCCAGCCGACTATTAAGCCTGTCGGGCAAACACCCGCTTAATTTAGATTCGGTGCATCACAGGTTAGTAAAAGATTTCCCCAGCGCCTTAATGGTACACAGGCTGGATTTGGGCACCTCGGGTCTCATGGTGATCGCGCTCAACAAACAGGTGAACAAGGATATTTGTGAGCAGTTTGCTGCGCGCACGGTGAAAAAAACCTACACCGCACTACTGCAAGGGAACATTCCCTATGGCAAGGGATGCATAGATTTACCCATCGCCAAAGGCGAATTTCCCCTGCAAAAAATTTGTTTTGAATATGGAAAACCGGCCACCAGCGAATATGTGGTGGAG
>MAAD01000193.1 GCA_002162985.1 Bermanella sp. 47_1433_sub80_T6
CTCGAGGGCTATTCGGCGCACCTCGGGTTTTTCCAGTTCACCTACCGGGAACAGAGTTTGTCCAATTTCATTGCTGCCCACGGCGTGCAGGAAATAGCTTTGATCTTTGTTGGCGTCTAGTCCCCTTAGCAGGAAGCTGCTATTGGCTTCATCTTTACGCCTAACATAATGGCCGGTAGCGATGCAGTCGGCCCCTAGCACTTTGGCGTATTCAAGGAATGCCTTAAACTTAATTTCACGGTTGCACAATATATCCGGGTTGGGGGTTCTGCCTGCTTTATACTCTTCCAGGAAATGTTCGAACACGTTGTCCCAGTATTCAGCGGCAAAGTTGGCGGTGTGTAGTTTGATGCCTAGTTTGTCACTGACGGCCTGGGCGTCCGCTAGATCTTCCCTGGCGGTACAGTATTCGGTATCGTCGTCCTCTTCCCAGTTTTTCATGAACAGGCCTTCCACCTGATAACCTTGCTGCTGTAATAAATAGGCTGAAACGGAAGAGTCTACGCCGCCAGACATGCCGACGATGACACTGATTTTTTGGTTGTCTTTAATCATTTGGGTGCTCGTAGATCAGTTCAAGAGGGTAGTGATGGCGACTAAAATAATCTTGTGCGCATTTTATCACCAACGGGCTGCGAGCCCGGTTACTGTCTATTAATTCTTGTGGTGTAAGCCAGCGAATGCCTGTGATGCCTTCGTCCAGATTTGCTTTGGGGTCATAAGAGATGGCTTTGCCCACGAAGCAGTGTCTGTGATAGGTGATGCCATTGCTGGGTGCTGTGTATATATAGAGCCCAAGGTAGCCGGTAATCTCACACAGGTATGCGCTTTCTTCGAGTGTTTCACGTACTGCCGCTTCTATTAGGGTCTCATTCTCTTCAATGTGACCTGCAGGCTGATTGAATACCAAGCAGCCCGAATCCATTTCTTCTATAAATAACAATTTGCCATCTTTCTCTAAAATCGTGGCCACTGTGCTGTGCGGCTTCCAGCGCATTTTCTTCACCTCTGTTTTGGGTGGCGTATTTTAGCGAATTTGTGTTTGGCTGGATACGGTGGCTTTTTATTGTTTTTCGCAGCTGGCGGCGCCGCCACCTCTAATACCTTACATTCGCCGGGCTTGAGCTCGGCCAGTTGCCATTCCCCGACACTGGCTCTTACCAGGCGTAAGGTGGGGTGCCCTATGGCGGCGGTCATCCGTCTTACCTGGCGATTTCGCCCCTCCGTGATTTGAATTTCTAGCCAGCTAGTGGGGATGTTGGCTCTTTGTCTAATGGGGGGAGTTCTATCCCATAACTTGGGTTCGTCAATAGACCTAACTTTTGCGGGCAGGGTGATGCCATCCTTTAGTGTTACACCTTTGCAAAGAGAATCTATGGCCTGTTGACTAGGGATGCCTTCCACTTGAGCCCAATAAGTTTTGGCCGATTTGTGCTTTGGGTGAGCTATTCTATGCTGTAATTGGCCGTCATCGGTAAGTAGCAGTAAACCTTCAGAATCATAATCCAAGCGCCCTGCAGCGTATACATTGGGCAATTGAATGTATTGGGCCAGCGTTTTTTTATCACTGTTATCGTCGGTGAATTGTGACAAAACCTGGAAGGGTTTATTAAAAAGGATCAGAGTGGGCATGATGATGTTACTTATGTAGTAAAGCTACCAAATGGGCTGTTAATCGGGGTTTAAGTGCTGGATCTGTAAAAATACTACAAATTACCAACTTGATTATACCATTGCGTGATACAATCCGCCGCCATTGACGTTAATCAATATAAAAACAGAGCGATCAAAAGTCGCTTGATGTGGCCCACAGGCCTCATTTAATCGGGTAACAGGCGATCAAAAGTCGCCTTTAAATTAAGTTTCAGGCCCACAGCCGTCGAACTTTAGGATGTAACATGACCAAACAGACTCCAAAAATTATCTATACGCTCACCGATGAAGCGCCTCTTCTCGCCACTTATTCATTTCTACCCATTATCAAGGCTTTTACCAAGTCCGCCAATATCGCCATCGAAACCCGTGACATCTCTTTATCTGGCCGCATCATTGCCAATTTCCCGGACTTTCTAGAAGATAATCAGCAACAGCCTAATGATTTGAAAGAATTGGGCGCTTTGGCCAAAACCCCAGAAGCGAATATTGTGAAGCTGCCGAATATTAGTGCTTCTATTCCTCAGTTGTGCGAAGCCATTAGTGAGCTTCAGTCTCAGGGTTATGCGGTGCCAGATTATCCTGTGGACGCTAATAGTGAAGAAGAGCTAAGAATAAAGGATATTTATTCGAAGATTCTAGGCAGTGCAGTTAATCCTGTGCTGCGAGAAGGCAATAGCGATCGTCGTGTAGCTGGGCCAGTTAAACAGTATGCAAAGAATAACCCCCACTCTATGGGTGCGTGGGAAAGCACTTCCAAGTCCCATGTGGCTCACATGCAGCACGGTGATTTTTACGGTAGCGAAAAATCGGTGGTATTGGATAAGGCCGACAGCGTACGCATCGAATTTATCAATGCTAAAAATGAAACAACCGTATTAAAAGAATCGCTTTCTTTACAGGCTAAAGAAGTGATTGATGCCTCGGTCATGAGTCGTAAAGCCTTGCGCGAATTCTTTGAAGAGCAAATGCAGGACGCCAAAGAAAATGATGTGATGCTGTCTCTACACCTTAAGGCCACTATGATGAAGGTTAGTGACCCGGTTATGTTTGGTCATGCAGTCACCGTTTTTTATAAGGATGTATTTAACAAACATGCTGCGTTATTTGCTGAATTAGGTGTGGATGAGAAAAACGGTTTGGGTGATGTATATGCCAAAATCCAAGGTTTACCGGCTGCACAAAAGGCACAAGTAGAAGCCGATATTATGGCGACTTACGATAGCCGCTCGGCCATTGCTATGGTGGATTCAGATAAAGGCATTACCAATTTGCACGTGCCTAACGATGTGATTGTAGATGCATCCATGCCAGCCGCTATTCGTGCCTCCGGCAAGATGTGGGGTAAAGACGGTAAGTTACATGACACTAAAGCATTGATCCCTGATCGCTGTTATGCAGAAATCTTTCAACAAACCATGCTGTTCTGTAAGGAGCATGGCGCATTTGATGTTACCACTATGGGTAATGTCTCTAACGTGGGTTTGATGGCTCAAAAAGCGGAAGAGTACGGTTCTCACGATAAGACGTTTATTCTTGATCAAGCGGGCACTATTCGCGTGATAGATTCAGCGAACGGCGTATTGATTGAGCACAAAGTGGAGCAGGGCGATATTTGGCGTATGTGTCAGACCAAAGACGCACCTATTCAGGATTGGGTTAAGCTAGCGGTTAATCGTGCCAAGGCCACTGGCCAGCCAGCTATTTTTTGGTTGGATGAAAAGCGTGGCCACGATGCCAATATTATTAGCATTGTTAAACAGTATTTAGCGAAGCTGGATACGGCTGGTTTGGATATTCAGATCATGGCTCCAGTGGATGCCATTAATTTCACTATGTTACGAGTGAAAGATGGTCAGGATACCATTTCGGTAACCGGTAATGTTTTGCGAGATTACCTAACCGATTTATTTCCAATATTAGAGCTCGGTACCAGTGCCAAGATGTTATCTATTGTGCCATTGTTGGCAGGTGGTGGTTTGTACGAAACGGGTGCAGGTGGGTCGGCTCCTAAACATGCTCAGCAGCTTTCCGAAGAAGGGCACTTACGCTGGGATTCATTGGGTGAGTTTCTAGCCTTGACGGTCTCCTTGGAAGATCTGGGCAATAAAACTGAAAATCCTAAAGCCGTGATTCTGGCTGAAACTCTGGCAGAGGCTACCAGTAAATTTTTAGATCACGACAGGTCTCCACTTCGCCAGGTGGGTGAAGTGGATAATCGTGGTAGTCATTTTTATCTGGCTACCTATTGGGCTCAGGCGTTGGCTACGCAAGAAAAAGACTTGGAATTAAAAGAGCAGTTTTTAAAGGTGGTGACACAGATTGAAGGCGAGCGTAACACTATCATAGAGCAGCTTTGTGCGGCTCAGGGTGCAGCGTTAGACTTGGGCGGGTATTACCATCCGAATGTTGAAGTTGTCGCGAAAGTGATGCGTCCAAGTGCCGCGCTAAATAAGATTATTGACGCCATCTAATGAATGGGTAAGTCAATAGACACAAAAAAGCCCGGATCATCCGGGCTTTTTTGTGTCTGCTGCTAAATTATCTAGGCCTGTTGCTTTTCACTGTTTAGAACTTTTTCGGCGTTGCTTTGCTGTTGATCTTGCACTGGGCTAAGCATGTCCAGCGGAGTGATGTTAATGGCATGAGTGCCTTGATCGCTAGGTTTAGTATCAAACTCTACAGACTGGCCAGCTTTCAGTGTTTTGTAACCTTCGGTTTGAATTGAGGAGTAGTGGGCAAACATGTCCTCGCCTCCCTCATCGGATAAAATGAATCCATAACCTTTGGCATTATTGAACCATTTCACTTTCCCTGTTTGCATGATTTGTACTCCAAAACCTAGCTTGTATTTATTATTTTTGGAACCATATAGCATAGGTACTAAGGCTATGTTACCTGCTCCATTGTTGAAAGTTACATTGTGTCAATCTTTCGGCTTTGTCAAGTGTTCATCGCTTATTAATTTACGTTACTCTTTAATCTATATCAGCAGTAATTGGGGCGCAGCAAAATGCCGGAAATTGAACTAATCTTAACTATGGGGGATGGGCAGTCTGAACACGCTCACGGGGTGGCGGTGGCGCCAGCAGAACCCAAGCTGGAAAAGCCATCCATGTACCAGGTGGTCATGTTAAATGACGATTACACTCCCATGGATTTTGTGATTGAAGTGCTTAGCAAGTTTTTTTCAATGGGGCTCGAAAAATGCACGGAGACCATGATGGCGGTGCACACTCAGGGTAAGGCAGTATGTGGGACTTACACTAAGGATATTGCACAAACCAAGGCGGCTCAGGTGATGGCCTACGCCAAAGAACACCAGCACCCTCTCATGTGCGACGTACAACGAATTAAATAAGGGAAAAGCAGATGCTAAATAGAGACTTGGAAGCCACCCTCAATACTGCCTTTAAAGAAGCCAGAGTAAAGCGTCATGAATTCATGACGGTGGAACACCTATTGTTATCCCTTACCAATAATGATGCTGCAAAAGAAGTGCTGATTGCGTGTGGTGCCGAAATTGAACGTTTGAGTAAAGATCTGCAAGATTTTGTAGATTCCACTACGCCCTTGTTGCCAGAAGACGAATTTGAGCGTGAAACCCAGCCGACCCTTGGTTTTCAGCGAGTATTACAGCGAGCCGTGTTCCATGTGCAAAGTTCCGGTAAATCAGAAGTAACCGGCGCCAACGTGTTGGTGGCCATCTTCAGCGAGCAGGAATCACAGGCGGTGTATTTCTTGAAGCAGCAAAATATTGCCCGTATCGATGTGGTGAATTTTATTAGTCATGGTATCTCCAAGTTATCGGGTCAGCAGGATGATATCGACTCCGACACCATTGAGGAGGAGGTTTCGGCTGATTCTTCCACCAGCGCCCTGGATAATTACGCCAGTAATCTTAATAAGCTGGCAAAAGAAGGCAAGATAGATCCGCTCATTGGGCGCGATGAAGAGCTATTGCGTTGTATTCAAATTCTATCCCGCCGTCGCAAAAACAACCCTTTGTTGGTGGGCGAGTCGGGTGTGGGTAAAACGGCCATTGCTGAGGGTTTAGCCAAGCGCATCGTAGACAAGAAGATCCCCGAAATTATGCATGATTCTGTGGTGTATAGCCTGGATATGGGTGCTCTGTTAGCCGGTACAAAATATAGAGGTGATTTCGAAAAGCGCTTTAAGTCGCTATTGGGTGAATTAAAACGCCAGCCTAAATCCATTTTGTTTATAGATGAAATTCACACCATTATTGGGGCTGGTGCCGCCTCGGGTGGTGTGATGGATGCTTCTAACTTGCTCAAGCCATTGTTGAGCAGTGGTGAATTGCGGTGTATGGGGTCAACGACGTTTAATGAATTTCGCGGCATCTTCGAGAAAGATAGCGCCCTGGCACGCCGCTTTCAAAAAATTGATGTGGTTGAGCCCAGTGTGGATGATACCTATAAGATATTGAAGGGCCTAAAATCCAAATTTGAAGAACATCACGAGCTTAAATACACGGATAAGGCCTTGCGTGCAGCCTCTGAGTTGGCTGATAGGTTTATCCGGGATCGCCATATGCCGGATAAGGCAATCGATGTTATCGATGAGGTAGGGGCCGGGCAGCGGCTGGTATCCCAGAGCAAGCGCAAGAAACTCATTCAGGTTTCTGATATTGAGAAAATTGTCGCGCAGATCGCCAGAATCCCATCTCGTTCGGTTAATACCGATGATAAGAAAACCCTGATGAACCTGGATAAGAACATGAAAATGATGGTGTTTGGTCAGGATGATGCCATTCATTCTTTGGCGAATGCCATTAAGCTCTCTCGTGCCGGTTTAAAGGCTCCGGAAAAACCCATAGGGTCTTTCTTGTTTGCGGGGCCTACCGGGGTGGGTAAGACCGAGGTGAGTCGTCAACTGGCGCATGTCATGGGAATGGAGTTGGTGCGCTTTGATATGTCAGAATACATGGAGGCTCATACGGTTTCCCGTTTAATCGGTGCGCCTCCAGGTTATGTGGGTTATGACCAGGGTGGTTTGTTAACCGAGGCAGTGAACAAGACGCCTCACTGTGTACTGTTATTGGATGAAGTTGAGAAGGCTCATCCGGATGTTTTCAATCTGCTGCTTCAGGTTATGGATCACGGTACTCTCACCGATAACAATGGGCGTAAGGCTGACTTTCGTCATGTGGTTCTCGTTATGACGACTAACGCAGGTGCTGAGTCTGGCAGTCGTCGTTCCATTGGTTTTAACGAGCAAAATCACACCACAGATGCTATGGAGGTGATTCGAAAAACCTTTACACCAGAGTTTCGTAATCGCCTGGATTCCATTATTCAGTTTGATGTACTGAGTAGGGATGTCATTGGGCATGTGGTTGATAAATTCCTTAGTGAGTTGCAGGCCCAGTTGGATGATAAGAAAGTGATTATCTATGCCACCGACAGCGCTCGTGCTTGGCTTGCTGAGCATGGTTATGATCCACAAATGGGGGCTCGCCCCATGGCAAGGTTAATACAGGAAAAAGTTAAGAAGCCACTGGCTGAACACATACTGTTTGGTAAGTTGGCGGACAAAGGTGGTACGGTGAAAATTGATATGATCGATGATGATATCGGGCTGTGCATACTGGAGGATGAGCCCGCAACGCAGAAGGCGGAGGTGTAAAAGAGATATAAAAAAAGCCCCTAGGGGCTTTTTTTAACGGGCGCGGTAGGTAATGCGGCCTTTACTTAGATCGTAAGGCGTTAGCTCTACCTTAACCTTGTCACCGGTTAATATGCGGATGTAGTTTTTACGCATTTTGCCTGAAATATGAGCTGTTACTACGTGGCCATTTTCAAGCTTAACTCGGAACATTGTGTTAGGAAGGGTATCAATTACCTCACCCTCCATTTCAATGTGGTCTTCTCTGGACATTCATTCACCTGGGGAAAGATTTAAAACGAGCGCATTCTGCCTTAAATTCTACGAATAAGCTAGTGCGTCCCTCTATAATATAACCTGTTTCAGGCAATGGGCTGGCAAGCTCAAATCACAGGGGTATTTACCGCTAGTTTTCATCGTTAAGTAGGTGCCACTCTTCTCCATTAAAGATCTCCAATGGTCGATACTGAGCTTTGTAATGCATCTTTTGACTGTTTTTTACCCAGTAACCCAGGTAGAGGTAATCCAGTAGGTTATTTTTTGCCATCTTGCACAGCAGTAACACCGCCAGGGTTCCTGGGCTGATTTTTTCAATGGCTGGGTCGTAGTAGGTGTATACCGCACTGATGCCGTCATCCAGAAAATCAATGGCGGTACAGGATATTAGTTTGTGATCCTGGTCCCTTACTTCCATGATTTTATTGTAGGGCGCTGCGCCCACAATGAAGCTTTTATATTGCTCCACCGTTGGCGGGTACATGTCACCGTCCTGGTGCCGTACGCTGATGTACTTATGGTACAGATCATAATGTTCAGGGGAGAAAGTTGCTGGCGACAGGGTTATTTGCAAATTATTGCTTTTGGCCAGGATTCGCTTAAATCGCTTACTGTTCAGGTTGATCCCAAATACACGGATTCGACATGATTTGCATGCATCGCAGCTGGGGCACTGAGGTCGATAGTAGTGGTTGCCCGAGCGTCTAAAACCCAAGTGTGACAGTTGGCAGTATTGCTGCCAGTTGGGTGGCGTCTTGCTGTCTACAAAAATGGAATTGGCTTGACGGTTAGGCAGGTAGCTACAGTCGTGGGGTTCAACCAGCGTGAGCATGCGAATGGAGTGTTCATTGGGTTTATTAAGGTCAGTCAATATGCCAAAACTCCTGTTCATCTTTTTTTATGGCGCAGCTCAATTGTGAAAGGAAGGTTTGGCGAGGTATTTCTACCGCCCCCAGGCTTTCCAGATGCGAGTTGTGTACTTGGCAATCAATCAGTTCAAACTGCCATTTTGTTAGCTGTTCACATAAAGTCGCAAAGGCTACCTTGCTGGCATTATCCATTGTACTAAACATGGACTCACCAAAAAAAGCCTTTCCCAGGGCGATCCCATATAAACCGCCCACCAATTTCCCCTCATACCAAACCTCTACCGAATGAGCGAAGCCAATTTCATGCAGTTGGTTATAAGCTCTGTTGATATCTTCATCAATCCAGGTGCCGGCTTGGTCCCGCCTGGGTTGTGCACACTGCTTTATAATATCGGCAAAACAGGTGTCCATGGTTACAGAATACGTTTTTTTGTTAATAAGCTTTTTTAGGCTGCGAGAGGGTTTAAATTTACTGGGGTAAATGACGGATCTGGGGTCTGGAGTCCACCATAGAATGGGCTCTCCCGGGTTATACCAGGGGAAAATGCCCAGGCTATAAGCGTTAATGAGGCGCTCTGGGCTCAAGTCACCGCCAGCGGCCAGCAAGCCATTGGGTTCCTCCATTGCATATTGATAATGGGGGAAGGCGTCGGTATTTTGATCTAACCAGTGTATGGAAGTGGTCATAGGGTGAATGCGTGCTAGATAATTTCAGCCGACACGATACAATCCGTATCAACATGGATTAGGCTAGGCTAGCGGCTAAGTGCTTCAAAATAAAGAAAAAGTTAATATAGATTGGCATTCACAGCTAGCGGCTGTCAGCAAGGAAGGTCTATTTTTGTTGATGACCATTGCTGCAATCTTTCTATTGCTGGCGTTAATGTCATATGCTCCCGACGACCCTGGCTGGCGTCAGCTAAATACGAATTTAGTGACGGCTAACCTGGGCGGGAAATCAGGTGCTTTTCTGGCTGATTTGCTATTTTCCTTGTGGGGTTATGGCGCCTATCTATTGGCCATTCTGCCTATCTTAAAGTTCTGGCAGCGCTTCAAACAGCCTCAGCTACAATACGGCCTAATGGGCTGGACCTGGCGACTCATGGGTGTGCTGTTTATTTTATTCTCCTCATCTGTATTAATTCAACTCTACGACGGCACTGAATTGCTGCCTGCTGGCGCGGGAGGGGCGGTTGGTAGCTCTGTCTCTGCGCCACTGGTTACTCAATTTGGTTTTGTAGGGGCAAGCCTGTTGGGGTTATTAGGGTTTATCTGGGGCTTGACCATCTATGCGGATATAGCCTGGCTAGCGACGCTGGATGCCCTAGGCAAATTCACATTGGTTTTTCTCTCAAAAATTTGTTCTAAGGTTAAAAGAAGGCGTATTTTAACGGTTGATGGGCAGGCCGTTCAAGCTAAGGCCGACACTTTGCCCGCGCGCAATACCGCCATCCCCGCATTGCAGCCCGTTGCCGTACGGCCCGTACCTGCGCCCCTTCCTGCCACTAAAGTGACCCAGATACCCAAAGTATTATCCAAGGCCTTTTCAGTTAAAAAGGGTACAGGTGCTTTGGTTGAGCCGTTGGTAGTGCCGGATGTTAAGAAAATCAAAATTGAGCCTTTTGAAAAAAAATCACTGGGGCAGGTGCAGGGGCACTTGTTTGATGTGGGTGAATTACCCTCCATTAACTTGTTAAATCGACAACAAGGCAGTCATGAGACTGGTTATAGTCCCGAAAAATTAGAAGAAATGTCCCGCCTGCTAGAGATAAAGCTCAAAGACTTTGGGGTGAAGATTGAAGTGGTAGCAGTAAACCCGGGGCCGGTTATTACCCGCTTTGAAATCCAGCCAGCCCCTGGCGTAAAAGCCTCTAAAATAACCGGTTTAGCCAAGGATTTGGCCCGATCACTGGCCATGGTGAGTGTGAGGGTGGTGGAGGTGATTGCCGGAAAATCGGTCATGGGCCTAGAAATCCCCAATGAAAATCGCGCTATGGTTTATTTGGGCGATGTTTTGTCTTCCCATGAATTTCAATCCCACAAGTCTCCCTTAGCGCTGGCGCTGGGCCACGATATAGCCGGTGACCCTGTAACCGCCGACCTGGCAAAAATGCCTCACTTACTGGTGGCGGGTACCACAGGCTCAGGTAAATCGGTGGGGGTTAACAGTATGTTAATCAGCATGCTTTACAAGTCTGGTCCGGAAGATCTGCGCCTAATTCTGGTGGACCCTAAGATGCTTGAATTATCCGTTTATGACGGTATACCGCACTTATTGACGCCCGTTGTTACCGATATGAAAGAGGCGGCCAACGGATTGCGCTGGTGTGTGGCAGAGATGGAGCGGCGCTATAAACTTATGGCGTCCCTGGGGGTGCGTAACCTGGCTGGTTACAACAAGAAAGTCCTGGATGCCATAGACGCAGGGGAGCCCTTAAAAGATCCATTCTGGAAGGCCGAAGAAAGCATGGAAAACGCACCTAGCGATCTAGGTAAATTACCTTATATTGTGGTGGTAATTGATGAATTTGCCGACATGATGATGATTGTAGGTAAGAAGGTGGAAGAGCTAATTGCTCGTATTGCGCAAAAGGCCCGTGCTGCGGGTATTCACCTTATACTGGCTACCCAGAGGCCTTCTGTAGATGTTATTACCGGATTAATTAAAGCCAACGTGCCCACTAGAATGGCCTTTCAGGTAAGTTCGCGTATAGACTCTCGAACCATTCTGGATCAAGGGGGGGCAGAGCAGTTATTAGGACACGGTGATATGCTGTATTTACCGCCAGGAACCTCTTTACCTATTCGTGTTCATGGTGCCTTCGTGGACGATGACGAGGTGCATGCGGTGGTGGCTGATTGGAAAAAACGCGGTTCACCGGTATTCATCGATTCTATTATTAATGGCGATTCAGGTGATGGGGTGCCGGGTATGGCCTCTGATTCAGATGATGAGGAAGCGGATGCCTTGTTTGATGAGGCCATTGCCTTTGTGACACAAACTCGCAAGGTGTCTATCTCCAGCGTACAGCGTAAATTAAGAATTGGTTATAATCGCGCGGCTCGTTTGGTGGAATCCATGGAGCAGGCTGGTGTGGTCTCAACCCCCAGTCAAAATGGTGCGCGAGAAGTTTTAGCGCCACCCCCGGTCGAACTTTAAGGAGTATTCGTGAGACGATTTTTATTATTGGTTGTTTGTTTTTTTACCAGCTTAACCACTCAGGCTGTGGAGAGCACTGTTTTATTAAGTGATTATCTACAAGGCATGAACAATATTGAAGCCGAGTTTGTACAGCATACTTTTGATGGCAAGGGTTCGTTGCTGCAAACTCAAAAAGGTATGCTACACCTTAAGCGTCCCAATAAATTTCGCTGGCAGAGCCTGTCTCCATTTGAGCAGTTATTGCTCAGTAATGGTGAGACCTTGTGGCAGTATGATGAGGACCTGGAGCAAGTCAGCATTCAAAAACTGGATCAAAGATTATCTGTGACGCCGGCACTGCTGTTAACTGGTAACGTTAAAACCATCGCTCAGGAGTACGATGTATATGGCGAGGCGCTAGCTACCGAGTATCATTTTGTATTAATCCCTAAGCGCACCGATACCTTGTTTGATCGTTTGCGTTTAGAATTTGATAGTAATAAATTATTGTCACGCATGGTCATCAAAGATGAAGTGGGTCAAAAAACCATCATTCGCCTGCAGAATGTAAAACAAAGTGCTCAGCTTCAGGATTCCCTGTTCGAGTTTGATATTCCGCCAGGAATAGATGTGATTCGCGCTCAATAAACATGCAAGACTCTCTATTTGAAAAACCCGGCAGCTACGAGCCGCTGGCCTCACGGCTCAGGCCCACTTCTTTACAGGATTACATAGGGCAGGAGCACCTGTTGGGTGAGGATAAAGCTTTACGTAAAGTCATAGAGAGTGGCCAGCTGCACTCCATGATTTTTTGGGGTCCTCCCGGAGTGGGTAAAACCACCTTGGCAAAATTACTGGCCAATTATGCTAAAGCCGAATTCTTGGCCTTATCGGCGGTCATGGATGGTGTGAAGGAGATTCGCGCCTGCATCGATCAGGCAAAATACTTTCAACAGCAGGGCAAGACCTCATTGTTATTTGTGGATGAGGTGCATCGTTTTAATAAATCACAGCAAGACGCGTTTTTACCCTTTGTGGAAAATGGCACTGTCATTTTTATCGGGGCCACCACCGAAAATCCAAGTTTTGAACTAAACTCAGCCCTGCTGTCCCGTGCTCGGGTGTATAAGTTACGGGGTATTAACGAGCAGACGCTTAAAGCGCTAATCGAAAGTGTATTTAGTCGGGATGCCTTGCTTCAGCAGCATGAATTAAAGATCGATGCCGAGGCGGCATTGTTTTTGGCACGAGTGAGTGATGGTGATGCTCGTCGCGCACTTAATCTAGTGGAGATGGCTAGCGATCTGGCTCTGGCCGAGAACCAGAATATAATTCAAATGAACCTGGTTAAAGAAATAGCCCAGGAATCGGTGCGCCAATTTGATAAGGGCGGAGATATTTTCTATGAGCAGATATCGGCCCTTCATAAATCGGTAAGAGGCTCCAGCCCCGACGGGGCTCTTTATTGGTATGTGCGCATGCTGGATGGTGGCTGTGATCCGTTGTACATCATACGCCGCGTCGTGCGCATGGCCAGTGAAGACATAGGCAATGCCGACCCTAGAGGTCTGCAAATATCCATGGATGCATGGCAGGCTTTTGAGCGATTGGGTAGTCCAGAAGGGGAGTTGGCCATCGCACAAGCCATCGTTTACCTGGCCAGTGCTGCCAAGAGCAATGCCGTGTATACCGCCTATAACCAAGCCACCGAGCTGGTGCGTAATTCAGCCAGTTATGAGGTGCCAGATCATTTGCGTAATGCCCCCACTTCTTTATTAAAAGAGCAAGGTTATGGCCAGGAATATCGTTACGCTCATGATGAAGATCAAGCCTATGCCGCCGGTGAAAACTATTTGCCAGAGCAAATAAACCAGCAGGTATTCTATAAGCCCGTGGAGCGTGGCTTGGAGCTGAAGATCAAAAACAAACTCGACTACCTGGCAAACCTGGACCGTGTGAGCCTGAATAAAAGGTATTCACCCTAATGCATTACTTAATAATCGCCCTTGGTGGTGCGCTAGGGGCATTGAGTCGAGCATTTGTCAGTGCCCAACTAACGAAATTATTGGGTGTTGCCTTCCCGTTTGCTACACTTGCCATAAATTTGCTGGGTTCCTTTTTAATGGGTATCTGTGCCGTTATCATTTTAGATTATTTCAAGATGACGGGGTATTGGCGTGAGTTGGTTATGGTGGGTTTTCTGGGCGCATTCACCACCTTTTCAACCTTCTCCATGGAAGGCCTGAATATGTTACATGCTGGCCAATGGCTGGCAGCGTCCGTGTATTTTTTAGTAAGTGTTATCGGCAGTGTGTTCGCCTGTTTTGTGGGCTGGCACCTGGCCAAAATGATTTTTTAGTTGGAAATAAACATGCTGGATATTCGTAAAGTTCGTGAAAACCCGCAGGCCGTGGCTACGGCCTTGGCTAAAAAATATTACACGTTTGATGTGGCGTTGTTCACGTCACTGGACGCGCAACGCAAAGCCGCCGATGTAAGTTCGCAAAACCTGCAAGCGGAAAAGAAAAAAGCGTCCAAGCAAATTGGTCAGTTTATCGCCCAGGGTTTAAGTGTTGACGAAGCCAAGGCAAAGGTGGCCGAGGTGCTGGCCGCTATCGACGGGCAGTTAAAAACGGCGGTAGATGAAGCCAAGTCTATTCAGGAGTCCATTCATAATTTATTAATGGCCATTCCTAATATTCCCGATGATTCTGTACCCGAGGGTAAGGACGAAGACGAAAACATCGAATTGCGTACCTGGGGGGAACCTAAACCTTATGACTTTGAAACCAAAGATCATGTGGATCTGGGTGTTGGCCTGGATGGCATTGATTTTGAGGTGGCCGCGAAAATAACCGGTTCACGCTTTGCTGTCATGAAGGGGCAGGTGGCACGTATGCACCGTGCCTTGATTCAGCTAATGCTGGACACCCATACCGAAGAGCACGGCTACACCGAAACTTACGTGCCATACATGGTGAACAGCGAAAGCCTTAAGGGCACGGGGCAATTGCCAAAGTTTGAAGAAGACCTCTTCAAGATTCCCTTTAACGACACCCATTACTACCTGATTCCCACCGCAGAAGTGCCGGTTACCAACTTGTTGCGCAATGAAATAGTGGATGCCAAACAGCTTCCCATTAAATTTGCCTGTCATACTCCATGTTTTCGCAGTGAAGCGGGCAGCTATGGTCGTGATACCCGCGGCATGATTCGCCAGCACCAGTTTGAAAAAGTTGAGCTGGTACAGTTTGTTAAGCCGCAAGACAGCCAGCAAGCCTTGGAAGACCTAACCTTGCATGCCGAGAAGATACTGCAAAAACTGGAATTACCTTACCGCACCGTTAAATTGTGTGGTGGCGACCTGGGATTCTCAGCAGCCATGACCCTGGATCTTGAAGTGTGGTTGCCAGGTCAGCAAAAATTCCGTGAAATATCCTCGTGCAGTAACTTCCTGGACTATCAGGCTCGTCGCATGCAGGCACGCTGGCGCAACCCGGAAACCAACAAACCTGAATTGCTGCACACCGTCAATGGCTCGGGCCTGGCCGTGGGTCGAACCCTGGTCGCTGTGTTGGAGAATTACCAGCAGGCAGATGGCCGTATTCAGGTACCTCAAGCACTGAAACCTTACATGAATAACCTGGAATACATGGGTTAGATTATGCAGTTTTTACCGCTTTTCTTTGATTTGAAAAACCGCTCTGTGCTGTTGGTAGGGGGCGGTGAAGTGGCTCTGCGCAAGGCGCGCCTGTTATGCAAGGCTGGCGCTAGGGTCAGTGTTTGCAGTCCACAAATCAATTCTGACCTTGAGGCTTTGGTAATAAAGTCTCAAGGAGAGTCCATCGCTCAGGGTTATTCGCAACAACCACTTGATAACTACACTCTGGTCATAGCCGCCACCGATGACTCAAATATCAATGAATTGGTATCGCAGCACGCCAAACTAGCCAATATACCTGTGAACGTGGTGGATCACCCTGAGCTTTGCACCTTCATTTTTCCAGCCATCGTGGACCGTTCGCCTATCATCGCGGCGGTCAGTTCCGGAGGAAGCTCTCCTGTATTGGCCCGAATTTTACGGGCAAAACTGGAAACCGTACTGCCAGCCACCTATGGGCGACTGGCGATGCTGGCCGAGAAGTACCGCAATCAGGTTAAGGCTCGCTTCGACAAGGTCAATCAGCGTCGAGGTTTTTGGGAATCGGTATTGCAAGGGCCAGTGTCTGAGTTGATCTTTGCGGGCAAAGAGCACGAAGCAGAGCAAGTGCTGAAGGCCCAATTAAAGGATTCACATCCTCAAAAAAGAGAATTAGGCGAAGTGTATCTGGTAGGTGCAGGACCTGGCGATCCAGACCTGTTGACCTTTAAGTCATTACGCCTCATGCAGCAGGCCGATGTGGTGATATATGATCGCTTGGTCAGTGCGCCCATATTAGACCTGTGCCGTCGCGACGCACAAATGGTGTACGTGGGTAAAGCCAGGTCTGACCATGCAGTGTCCCAGGAGGGTATTAACCAATTGTTAGTGAAATACGCTAAGGCTGGGCACCGAGTATTGCGCCTTAAAGGTGGGGATCCTTTCATCTTTGGTCGAGGCGGTGAAGAGATTGAAGAGCTTGCTGATGAAGGTATTCCCTTTCAGGTGGTGCCAGGAATTACGGCGGCCTCGGGTTGCTCTTCTTATGCCGGTATTCCTCTCACGCACAGGGATTATGCCCAATCGGTGAGATTTGTTACCGGTCATCTCAAGAACGACAGTGCAGACTTACCCTGGAATGAGCTGGTACATCCTAATCAGACCATCGTGTTTTATATGGGGTTGATGGGGTTGCCTATCATTTGTGAGCAGTTGGTGGCTCATGGTATGGCGACAGACACCCCCATGGCGTTGGTGCAAAAAGGCACCACCAGTGAACAAAAAGTCGTCATTGCCACCCTGGCTACCATGGTGGATGAGCTTAAAAAACAACCGGTAGCTGCGCCTACCTTGATCATTGTGGGTCAGGTTGTGACTCTGCACAGCAAGCTTAAATGGTTTGATCCAGATAGTAGCTTAGCGATTCGATAAATGGGTTAGACCTTGGCAATTCTTTGTCTATGCTTATAAGAGCAGACTTATAAGGACAGACAGTTTTGTTGAGGATCCCATGAATTTACTCAGTCGTTTTTCCATTAAAGCCAAGATACTGGTTATTCCCGCTATTGCCGTCATTGGCTTTATTGCCAGTCTTGCCGTCAATACCAGTATTAATGCCGACAATACCGAGCGCCTGGCGGATATACAGGGCCTGTATTTTCCAGTGGTGCAATCCAGCCGTGAAAATATTGTACGAATTCACCGAACCGAAGAGCTGCTAAATACCGCGGTAAGTACCGGTGAAAGCGAGATGCTCGACACCGCTAAGCGTACCTTCCGTGATCTCATTGAAAAAATACAAGAGCAAAAGCAGCTGTGGCCAGCCATGCATGACTCACTGGTGGCCACCGAGACTCTGGCTCACGGTTATTTTGAAGTAGCACTTAAGTTATCCGATGGCATGGTAACCGGTAATCTTGATCCTTCCGAAATGCCCACGCTCATTCAGAAAATGAACGACGGTTTAAGTCAAACAAAACAGCGCCTGGTAGAGTTTAATGAAAGTGCGTTACTGGCCTTCAACGAAACAGTGGCCGCCTCCAATGAGGCCGCCAATAATGCGTTGGTGACCAGTCTTATCTTAAGTATAGCTTCCATAGTGGTGATCATCCTGATCAGTGCCAGTATCGTGTTACTCATTACCCGCAATCTTAATACCATGCTGGAATCCCTAAAGGACATTGCCAGTGGTGAAGGGGATTTAACCAAGCGCATCGTACAAAATAGTGAAGATGAAATTGGTGATTTAATACATTGGTTTAATCAGTTTATGGATAAACTTCACAGCAGTATCAGTGATGTAATGAAGTCCATCGGCCCATTGACAAAAGTCTCCAGTGATTTAGGCGACATGACCACTAAAACCAGTCAGATAACCGACGAGCAAAGTAGGGCCACCGATGAAGTGACCCGTTCGGTAGACGATATGTTTAGCAGTGTTCAGAACGTAGCGCTTAATGCCTCCAGTGCCGCAGAAGCGGCTAAAGAAGCCGATGCCGAAGCAAAGGCCGGCAGGGCGGTGGTGACACAATCAGTAGAGTCCATCAATGATCTGGCCAGTGAGGTAGAAAGAGCGGCCAACGTCATAAAAAAACTGGAGTCTGATACTGAAAATGTGGGCACTATTCTGGATGTAATTAAGGGCATTGCAGAGCAGACGAATTTGTTAGCGCTTAACGCAGCCATCGAAGCAGCTCGGGCAGGCGAGCAAGGTCGAGGCTTTGCAGTGGTGGCCGATGAGGTGAGAACCCTTGCATCACGAACCCAGGATTCTACACAGGAAATTCAGCGGGTTATTGAAGAATTGCAAAGTGCTGCCCGCAGCGCAGCGGAAGTAATGTCGCATAGTCAGGATCAGGCAAAGTTGAGTGTGGAGCAGGCCGCAAAAACAGATGCATCGCTGGCCACCATTACCGAAAAAGTGGGCTCCATCACTACCATGAATATGGAGATTGCTTCTGCCACAGGTGAACAAGAGAAAGTCAGTAATAGCATTAAGCACAACGTAGAAGGTATTCGTTCTAACGCTGACGATGCCGTTAAAAATGTACAGGAAGTGGAAGCCGCCAGTGAGTCCCTGGTTGGTATTTCAGCAAATTTACGTAAGATAACCGGCCAGTTCAGGGTTTAGCCGAGCAAATAGAATTTCTAGGGTGAAAAAAGACCTCAGGGCCCGCTCATATTTGTGATTTCACCGAAAACACACGGTGCTTGATGTAAATCCATCTCATTTAGCTTCTTTTACCTGTATCATAGCGGGCATCTATTTAATCACTCATTACAAAGTAAGGGCACTACATGGTTCATGCCGATTTCAATCTGATTCGTACTCAAAATATTGAGTCTTTAGGGGTTGAAGTACAAGAGTTTGAGCACACCAAAACAGGTGCCAAGCATTACCACCTTGCTGCCCAAAATGACGAAAACGTTTTTTTGGTGGCGTTAAGAACTATGCCTATGGATTCAACTGGGGTGGCACACATCCTGGAACACACAGCTTTGTGTGGCAGTAAAAAATACCCGGTTCGCGATCCGTTTTTCATGATGATTCGCCGTTCACTTAATACCTTTATGAACGCTTTCACCAGCAGCGATTGGACCGCTTATCCATTTGCATCAAAAAACAAAAAAGACTTCAATAATCTATTATCTGTTTATTTAGATGCGGTTTTCTTTGCCACTCTGGATGAACAGGACTTTGCTCAAGAGGGTCACCGGGTAGAATTTAAGGACCCGGCCGATGCCAAAAGTGAATTGCAGTTTAAGGGTGTGGTTTACAATGAGATGAAGGGCGCCATGAGCAGCGTTACCAGTCAATTATGGCAAGCCTTGAGCAAACACTTGTATCCTACCAATACCTATCATTTTAATAGTGGTGGTGACCCAGAGACGATCCTTGATTTAAGTTATCAAGAATTAAAAGATTTTTATAAAAAACACTATCACCCCAGTAATGCGATCTTTATGACGTATGGTGATATTCCAGCCAGTGAACATCACCTGGCTTTTGCAGAATATTTAAACCAATTTGATGCTCTGCCAGAGCGTATCCAGGTAAGCGACGAAAAACGCTACTACTCGCCTATGAAAGTAGAGGAGCGTTACGCCCATAATCAAACCGACAAACAAACTCACCATGTGGTGGGCTGGCTACTGGGTCATAGCGCCAACCTGGATGACCAATTGGAAGCGCATTTTTTATCCAGTTTGTTGTTGGAAAATAGCAGCTCGCCATTAAGGCTGGCACTGGAAACCAGTTCCTTGGCTAGCAGTCCCAGTCCACTGTGTGGATTAGAAGATTCTAACAAAGAAATGTGTTTTGTTTGTGGGGTAGAGGGCAGTGAAACACAAGACCGAGATGAAGTTGAAAAGCTCATATTGGACACATTGGCAAAAGTGGCTAAAGAGGGTGTTAGTCAGCAGCAAATTGATTCTGTGTTGCACCAGCTTGAATTCTCCCAACGAGAAGTGGGAGGCGATGGATATCCTTATGGTTTGCAAATTATATTGTCTGCCATCTCGGCTTGCTCCCATTACAGCGATCCGGTAGAGCTGCTTAACCTGGATCCAGCGCTTGATAAACTGCGTTTAAAAGCGCAGCAACCCGACTTTATCAATCAGCTCATACACAAGTACCTATTGGACAATCCTCACCGTATCACTCTTACGTTTAGCCCGGATGAACAGCTAGACGAACGCAAAGCTGAAGCCGAAAAGCAAAAGCTAGAAAGCATTAAGCAGGCTTTAACCGAAAAGCAGACCCAGGAATTGGTTAAGAAAGGCGTGGCCCTGCAAGAACGCCAGCTAAGTAAGGATGATGAATCCTTGTTGCCCAAGGTTACCTTGCAAGATGTCGCTAAAGAATTGATTATTCCCAATCCGCAACATACTGCTTTGCAAACGGGTCAGCAACTGGCGAGTTTTCAGCAGGGTACCAATGGTTTGACTTACCACCAGGTTGTCATGGCATTGCCCAAATTAAGTGAAGAAGAGCTATTGTTGTTGCCCATGCTCACGGGTTACCTGAGTGAAATGGGAGTCAATGGTGAAAGCTACTTGCAGACCCAGCAAAGACAATCGTTAGTCGTGGGAGGGATTTCTGCTTTTACCAGCATTCGTGCCGATATTAATGACTTGCAAACGGTCCATGGCTATTGGGTTATGTCAGGCAAAGCCTTGGCGCGTAATCACCAAGAGTTTTTCAAACTAATGCAAGAAACTCTGTACCAAGCCGATTTCAGTGACCATAAACGCATTAAAGATTTAGTGGTTCAATCCCGTAGTCGAAAAGAGCAGGCGGTTACCGGCAATGGCCACAGTTTGGCCATGAATATTGCGGCGTCAGGCATGTCACCCATCGCCAGGCACGCCTACATTACAGCCGGTTTGCCTTCGCTGTTGCACATCCGACAGCTTCAAGCCGATATTGAAAATGAGAAGGGTCTGGTTAAACTGTGTGAAGACTTGGTACGCCTGCATCAGAAAATCCTGGCATCCAAGCCAGACCATCTACTCATAAGCGATTCGACGCATTTGCAGTCGGCGATCGATGAGTTGGCCAAACAGTGGAAAAGCCCTGCCATTATCAATGGCGGAGAATTCGCTCTGTCTTACCCTGACACCAGTGTAAAAGAAGCATGGATTATTCCTTCGCAAACTAATTTTTGTTCAAAAGCCTTTGCAACCGTGGGCGCCAATCACGCAGATGCACCCGCCTTAGCCGTATTGGGTGGCTATCTCAGAAATGGATTCCTGCACACTGCCATCAGGGAACAAGGGGGTGCCTATGGCGGCGGAGCCAGTCAAGACAGTGCCACTGGTGCGTTTAAATTCTACAGTTATCGTGACCCCAGGTTCAAAGAGACATTTGATGACTTTGATCGGGCTATAGACTGGTTTAAGTCAGAGGATAAAGGCTATGAACAGTTAGAGCAGGCTATTCTGGGGGTTATTTCAGGCATAGATAAACCCAGTTCTCCAGCAGGAGAAGCCAAGCAGGCTTATCACAACGAACGCCAGGGGCGTAGCACGGCCTGGCGGAATGAATTTAGGCAAAAGGTTTTGGGGTTAACCTATAAAGATCTGGACAGCATGGTAGAACGCTATCTTACTAGTGATAATGCCAGTCTGGGTGCGCTCATCCAAAAAGATAATAAACAGCAGGCTCTGGATATGGGAATGACCATCAGAGAACTGTAATACCGATTAAACATCTTGATACATTTATCAAATGAAGCAGGTGTTACCTTTGATTCAATTGGACCTAATCCTGTTGCCAGGTTTGGATCCAATTGAAATTCGTTTTATGTGGATTCGTAATATTTAATTGAGATTGATATGGATTTTATAAGAATAACTGCGTGTTGTTTACTGTGGTTTTGCACACAGGTGAACGCTCAAGACCTTTTACAAAAAAATATGAATGCAACCGGGCAGAATCAAAAGGCTGCCAATGAATCCCAGCAAAAAATAGACACATTGTACGAGCAGCAACGAGATGCCTTACAGGACTATCGCCTAACTCAGGCTGAAATTGATCAGCTGTCTGTTTACAACCGCCAACTAAGTCAGATTATTGGCAATCAGGACAAGCAAATCGCTTCTTTACAAGAGCAGATCAAAGAAATAGAGGTGACTCAGCAAGGCATTATGCCGCTAATGGACCGCATGCTAAATGGCCTGCAAACGTTTGTTGAATTAGACACGCCTTTTTTATTAAAGGAGCGTGAAACCCGTATTGCCAGTTTAAGAGGTTTATTATTGAGTGCCGATATAACGGTATCCGAAAAATTCCGCCGCGTACTGGAGGCTTACCAAATAGAAGTAGAGTACGGCAGGACCATAGAAGCTTATCGCTCACAAAATAATCAGCAAGAGATGGTGGATTTTCTACGTGTGGGCAGGGTGGCGCTTTACTACTTGCCACTGAGTGGCGACGGTGGTTTTGTATGGGATAAAACCAGTCAACAATGGCAGCCATTAGATTCCGAATTTGATCGTGCGATTTTACAAGGTATACGTATTGCTCGTAAGCAATCGGCTCCCAGTTTGTTAAGCCTTCAATTGCCTGGCTTAGGAGTCAACCCATGATCAATTTAAAGTCGGTGTTCTTCAGTGTTTCTCTGATTCTGGTTAATGGTTTTGCCTGGGGCGAAAACACCGTTGCCCCCGTTAGCCCTGCACAAGCCAGTTTGCAATCTTTATTAAAGCAGGTGAAGTCTGATGGTTTGACAGAGAAGGCCTTGCACGCCACCCGCGAAAAAACATTTCTGGAAAGCCACGATCAGCAACAGAAAATATTGGGTTTATCCAAGCAACAGCTTACTAAAACGAAAGCGGTCACAAAGTCTTTGAAAAAAAGATTTGATGACAATGAGGAAACGCTCACTAAATCTGAAGAAGAGCTGCGTAAACGTTTGGGTAATTTGGGGGAAATGTTTGGGGTAGTGCGTCAGGTCTCCCAGGATTTGGCGGCCATAAGAGAGCATTCTTTATTGGCCGTCGAGTTAGGGGCTAGATCAGTGCTTTTAGATAAGCTGGCCGATAGCAAGGCTTTGCCTAGCATTAACGAGCTGGAAAATTTGTGGTATGAATTACAACTTCAAATGACCAAACAAGGCGAAGTTAAAAGGTTTGAAGGCAATTATATTGATATTAATGGTCAAAAGGTTACCTCATCGATTGCCCACGTAGGTCCCTTCATGGCCATCAATCAAAACGGTTATTTAAACTATGACACCGAAACCCGTATGTTACTTGAATTAGCCAAACAACCTTCTGAAGCCGCTTTGGTGGCGGACTATTTTGAAAGCGAGGAATCTTTTTCTGAATTGGCACTGGATCCTACTCGCGGCGTGCTACTAGGTTTGAGCAGTCAAAATCCAAGTGTGGTGGATCGCATTCATCAGGGTGGATTAATCGGCTATATCATTATTTCCTTAGCCCTTGCCGGATTAATTTACGCATTGTTTTTGTTATTAAATATGCTTAAGACCAATGTAAAAGTTAAATCCCAATTGAAGGATACTGACAATGTGCAAAAAGATAACCCTTTGGGTCGAATTCTCAGTGTCTACCATCATCAGTATCAAGAAGCGGACCTTGAAACTCTGGAAATGAAACTGGATGAAGCTGTCTTGAAAGAATTGCCAGCACTAGAAAAGGGCTTGTCACTGTTAAAGTTATTGGCCGCTGTGGCACCCTTGTTGGGTTTACTGGGTACGGTGACCGGTATGATTGCTACGTTCCAATCCATTACGCTATTTGGTACCGGTGACCCTAAACTAATGGCAGGAGGCATATCCCAGGCACTCATCACCACAGTATTGGGTTTAGTGGCGGCCATTCCTTTGTTGTTTATGCACAATATTGTGAGTTCTCGTAGCCGTGAGTTAGTGCAGATCCTTGATCAACAATCTGCCGGGCTTATTGCCGAGAAAGCACAAAAAGGCCTCTAACATGATGTCAGATGTCATAACGTTTTTAGACAGCGGTGGTCCGGTGTTATACGGAATATTATTGGTATCCTTGTTGTTATGGGTACTGATACTAGACCGCTATTGGTTTTTCAATCGCCAGGCCAGTGAACTGTGTCAGCAGCATTTTCAAGAATGGCAACAGCTGAAGAATCACAATAGTCGCTTTTCATTGATGATACGCCAAAGTCTAATCTCAAAAGTTCGTATTGAATACGAGCGCCACAGATCCTTCATACAGTTACTGGTAATGATATGCCCCTTACTGGGTTTACTGGGCACGGTAACGGGTATGATCAGCGTATTTGATGTGATGGCTGTGACCGGTACCGGTGATGCAAGGGCCATGGCTTCCGGGATTTCCAAGGCCACGGTGCCCACTATGGCTGGCATGGTGGTGTCACTGATTGGACTGTATTTTAAAACCCGTTTTGACGGCATGGCCAAGAAGCAACTGGAATCATTCCAGGATAGATTGCTCAAGTAGGGAACCACATGAGAAAGCAACACGTTAGCGCAGATATAGAAGACTCGACCATAGATATGACCCCCATGCTGGATATTGTTTTCATCATGTTGATATTTTTTATCGTCACCACTTCTTTTGTAAAGGAAAGTGGTGTCAGTGTGTCACGTCCTTCGGCGTCAACCGCGCAAGAAGATAAAAATGGCAATATTATGGTGGCCATTAAACCCAACGGTGAAATTTGGGTTGATAAGCGAGCGGTGGATGTACGCTCGGTGCGGGCCAATATCGAAAAATTAAAAGCAGAAAGTCCACAAAGTGGGGTGGTTATTCAAGCCGATACCGATTCCCGTACCGGAATTTTGGTGCAGGTAATGGATCAAATAAGATTGGCAGGCGTCTCTAATATTTCCATTGCCGCCGATCCAGGGTTATAACGTGCGCTTATTAATCGTAACCCCAATTGGTATCTTGCTGGCCTTTATGGTTTTTTGGGTTATGCAATGGATGATACAACCCAAACAAGCAGGCAATCAGTCCAGTAATGAAGTGGCTATGGTGGATTTCATTCGCGCTATGCATGACAGCGCAAGTGAAAAAAAACAACGCAATGCTAAAGAACCACCTGAACCCAAAATTCCTCCCATGTTAAAGGTGCCGGCATTGCAACAAGCGGCCCCTCAAAAGCTGGATATCTCCATTCCTGATATCAGCTCATCCTTAGCCAGTTTTAAGGGGGATGCCATGGGTGGCATGTTATCTGGTTATGGTTTTGGTGATAGTGATGTAATTCCCCTGGTACAAGTGGAGCCCAGGTATCCGCCACAAGCCATTTCCAGAAAAATAGAAGGTTATGTGGTTGTGCGCTTGCAGATATCCAAATTGGGAAGTGTAGAGGAGGTGTCAGTCATCGACGCTAAACCAAAAGGTATATTTGAACGAGAGGCCATTAAGGCTGCCTGGCGATACCGCTTTAAACCCAAGTTAGTGGACGGCAAACCAGTACCACAAGTTGCAACATTGCCCTTTGAATTTAATCTGGATAAGTAAAACCATGTTTCGTTTTATTGTTTTTTTAATAAGCCTGGCATTTATCTCTCAGGCGAATGCGGCTTTGTTGAGCCCGCGCACCTATAACAAATTAAATGACATTCAACAAAGTATTAACGAGCAGCCTAATCTAGAAGCGCGTTTAGAAATAGCGGCTAACCTGCTTGAACTGGCAGAGGATTTGGAAGGAAATTCTCTAGGATTGGCTTTAACCTGGCAGACCCATGCTCAGCTTCATTTGTTGGACGAACGTTATCGCGAAGCCAATGAATATTTGGCCCGTGCCATTAAATTGAAGGGCCTGGATAGTGCCACGTTATTTCAGCTCAAATCATTTTATGCGCAAACGCTTTTTATAGAAGAAAAATATGCCCAAGTAATAAACGTATTAGAAAGTGTTGTTGCGGCAGATGATTTTAAGGAGTCGGCTGCGGTCTATTCGCTGCTGGCTGCTGCGTATTACAGTATCGATAATTTCAATGATGGACTGCCTCATATCGTAAAAGCCTGTGAGCTGGCAAGCAAACCCAAAGAAGCCTGGTTGCAAATGGCGTTCTCTGGTTATTACCAGCAAAAGAATTATTCGCAGGCGCTTGTTTATACCAACCAGTTAGTTCTCAATTTTCCCGACAAAAAAGATTATTGGCAACAAAAAGCCGGCATGCATCAGCTAGTAGAAGATTACGCCAGTGCCGCTAGCAGCAAAGAATTGTCTTATAAAAAGGGTTTTATTGTTAAGGCGTCAGATTATTTAAATCTAGGCCAGTTGCTGGCTAGCCAAGGAAATCCCTACAAGGTGGCCACTGCCCTTGAAAAGGCTTTGGCGCAGGGTAAGCTGGAGTCCACCGAAAAAACTTTGCGTTTAATGCAACAGGCCTGGATGCAAGCAAAAGAAATGGATAAGGCTCGGGCGGCTTTGCACCGTTTGTTTATTGCATTCAAACAGCAAAAAGATGGCATTCGACTC
This sequence comes from Bermanella sp. 47_1433_sub80_T6, assembly GCA_002162985.1. Classification (GTDB taxonomy): domain Bacteria; phylum Pseudomonadota; class Gammaproteobacteria; order Pseudomonadales; family Oceanobacteraceae; genus Bermanella. Next base: position 26,166 of record MAAD01000193.1, read on the forward strand.
ATGCATTTTTTGGTGGACGCTCAGTACTGGCAGCAAGCCATTGCCATCGGCAAAGAGCTGTACCCGCTTAAGTTAACGCAAAAGCAAAAAGGCAGTGTGTTGCTGCTGGATGGCATTTGCCAGTATCGACTGGGCAATACTCGCTTCGCTTTAAATGCACTGAGTAAAGCCATGGCCATAAAAACATCATCCAGCCAGGCGAAAGGCTGGATGAGCTACATTAAGCAGCTTCAACAGGGTTGAATTAAAGTTAATCCTCTAATTCAATGAATATTGGCGCATGGTCACTGGGTTTGTCCATGGCGCGAATATCATAATCGATGCCCGCATTAATTAATCTATCCACTAAGGTGGCACTGACTAAAATAACATCAATGCGCAGGCCTCTCTTGGGAGTATCGGCAAAACCTTTACTGCGATAATCAAACCAGCTAAAACGATCATCAACATTCGGATTTAAAATTCGATAACTATCCTGCAAACCCCAGTCATATATTTTTTGTAGCCACTCTCTTTCTTCGGGCAAAAAGGCGCACTTACCGGTTTTCAACCAACGTTTTTGATTGTTTTCCCCTATGCCGATATCCGCATCAGAGGGGGCCACATTGATGTCTCCCATAACAATCAAGTTATCCTGGGCAGTAAAGTTTTCGGTTAGGTATTTGAGTAGGTCGCTATAGTATTTCTGTTTAGCGGGAAACTTGGTTTCATGGCTGCGATTTTCCCCTTGCGGGAAATATCCATTTAAAATATGTAAAGGGGTGCCGTCTTTCATTTGGTAGCAAGTGTGAATAAAACGTTTCTGGCTTTCTTCGTCATCCCAGGGGAATCCTTTTTGTACGCTTATTAACGGTAGATTGCCCAGTGTGGCGACACCATAGTGTGCTTTCTGGCTGTGTACCTCGGTGTCGTACCCCAGTTCACTGGCCCATTCTAACGGAAACTGATCGGGCGTCGCTTTTACTTCTTGCATGCCAATAATATTGGCCTGTAAGGAATTTTTAATCTCTTCAACCTGGTGCTGGCGAGCCCGAATTCCGTTTACATTAAATGAAACTATTTTCATGATTAGACCGTGACATGTGTTATTGAACATAAGATTTATAAACGGCATTATAAACGCCATAAAGAACAAACCAAAAGGGTAGTTTTATGGAATGGCTTTCTGCTGATCCTTCATATCTTGGCTTTTTGCTCATTGACCTGGTAGCCATATTTTGTCTGGTAGCGGCCATGCGCTGGTTGAGTCGTTTTCTGGTGCGCCCGGTAACCCAGCATTCGGAAGCCAGCAATATAGAAACCTCGGCCGCGGTGATCGCACTTATGCTGGCGTTAACCGGTGTTACTTCTGGGTCCTTCAGCCTCACACTCAGTGAGGAGTGGTGGTTGGTGATAATCTATGGTCTTTTAGCCATGGTGTTATTGCGTTTAGGTGTTTGGCTGCAAGATAAAATTGTATTACCGGCCCTGGATTTAAATCATGCCACCGCCCAGGGCAATG
>MAAD01000251.1 GCA_002162985.1 Bermanella sp. 47_1433_sub80_T6
CGGCATCGAAAAAGAAGGTTTAAGGGTAAACAGCGATACGCGTATTAGTCAGGTCCCACACCAGACACAGCTGGGCAGTGCGCTCACTCACCCCCATATCACCACAGATTACAGTGAGTCGTTGCTGGAGTTCATTACGCCGGTAAAAGACAACGCCCGCGACGTACTGGATTTTCTCCAGGTTGCTCACAGCTATACCTATCAGCACTTAGATGGCGAATTGATATGGCCAGCATCCATGCCGGGTCGCATCGAAGAAGAGCTGGAGGTGCCCATCGCTCAATATGGCCGCTCCAACGTGGGTACCCTAAAACATGTATACCGCCACGGTCTGTTGCATAGATACGGTCGTAAGATGCAGTGCATTGCTGGCCTGCATTATAACTTTTCGGTGAGTGACGAGTTATGGCAGCAGCTCGCCACGCAGCAGGGTAAAACCTTAGATAAAGACTTCATGAGCGAAGGCTACTTCGGCCTGATTCGCAACTTTCGCCGCAATTCCTGGTTGTTGTTGTATTTATTTGGCGCCAGCCCAGTATTAGACAAGAGCTTTATCAAGGGGGAGGAGCATCCGTTACAAAAATGGGATAACGACAGCTTGTATTTGCCGTACGCCACTAGCCTGCGCATGAGCGGATTGGGCTATCAGAACAATGCTCAAGATGGCTTGTTTGTCTGTTTTAATAGTCTGCCCTCATACACCAACACCTTGCAGCAGGCCATGCAAGAGTCGGTGGTGGCCTATGAAGATATGGGTGTCAAAAAGGATAATCAATATCAGCAGCTTAATACCAACTTACTGCAAATAGAAAACGAATATTATTCTGATATTCGCCCCAAACGTAATCCCAAGGCCGGTGAAAAACCTCTTACTTCATTGAACGAATATGGGGTGGAATACATAGAGGTACGCTGTTTGGATTTGAATCCTTTTGCACCTTTAGGTATCGATGAAGAGCAAATTCACTTCATGGATTTGTTTTTATCTTATTGTTTGATTAATCCTAGCCCCATGTTGGCGGAAGCTGAATGTAACGAAGTGGCGTTGAATCAACATGAAGTGGTATTAGATGGCCGCAACCCTGAATTTACCCTGCAGCGTTTAGGTAAAACCGTCACCCTTAAAGACTGGGCCCGTGAGCTGGTGGAGCAAATGCATCCGCTGGCGGTGTTGCTCGATGAGACTCACGGGGTGAATCATTATCAGGCAGCGCTGCAGGCCATGAGCGCGCGTGTGGAAGATAGTGAGTTAACCCCAAGCGCAAAAGTGCTGGCAGCCATGAAGCAGAAAAATCATTCATTCTGCGACTTTGGCCTGGAGCAATCCAAGCAATTAGCCAACTCCCATCAAGCCCCTTTAGCCTCAGAAACACGCCTTCATTGGCAGGATTTGGCGCAAAATTCCCTTCAAAAACAACAAGATATTGAACAAGCCGACGATTTAAATTTTGACCAGTATCTAGCCCACTACCTGCAAAGAGTGTGATCTCTGTCACACTGCCTTTGGTCATTTCGCACATTGGCGGTTGATGTCTACCCTTTAGCTTGAAATCTATCCCGTCTGGGATAGATTGAATAAAAGACAGCTAGGGATAGGGCTATGGAACTGGTGGAAAGCCACTGGAATCTGGACAATTTAGAAAAAGCGTATCGTCACGGCTTCATGGCCGGCATGGTAGGCAAACCTTCTGCTGTCTGCCCGTACAAAGCTGAAGTCATTGCTAACGCCTGGGAAGCCGGCTGGCAAGATGGTCGTGAGCAATTTGACCTAAAGCAGTCTTTAGCCCGTAGTGAAAGTCTTTAAGAGTACTTGCTGAACGTAAGCAGCTCTGGCCCGCGGCGAGAATCTCCCCCTCCACAATGTAAAACCCCAGCTAGGCCCTAAAGCCTTTTTAGTTCTGGGCTACAAAATTCTGAAAATACAAATCTTCCACGAAGGGTTTGCCTTCCAGTTCGGTGAGCAGCGCGCGAACTTCTTCCAATGCCACTTGTCTTAACTTTTCACGTCCCTGAGCGTTGTTCACGGTGTCATCATTTTGCTGGCTGAGCAGTAACACCATTTGATTGCGAATATAGGCTTGATGGTGATTAACCTTGCCAGCGGCCTCGGCGCCAACGACTCTTAACGCGATGTCGGTGCGAATGTACTTCATACGGCCCTTGGTATTGGTGCCGTAGTTAAGCACAAAGGCCGGTTGTAGGTGAACATACTGAGTGCCCGAGCCGTCCTCGGCAAAGGCCTGGGGCATGATGAACATCATAATGATTAGGGTAATATTGCGCAGCATGCTCGATTCCTGTTGGGGTATATGTATTGAGCATAGTTCAGTGGCTGCGAAGTGGCGCTCGACAGGGCAAATGTGGCAAGTAATAATCGCTCTAAATGCAAAGTTTTAACTAAGGTATTGATATGTTTAAGGTTTCCAACCAACACCTGTATCTCATGGTGTTTTTATCTTGCGCCTCACTGCTGGGGGCGGCTTATTATTTTGAATATGCGCTGTATTTGGATCCTTGCCCGTTATGCATCATGCAACGCATCGCCGTGTTAATGGTGGGCCTGGTAGGTTTATCGGGTTTTATCTTTGCCAGCACGTCCATTAGACAAAAAGTGCATGGGGTCTTAATGGGATTGAGCGCGGTATTTGGTTTGATGGTGGCGGGCCGTCATGTGTGGATCCAGAGTTTGCCGGCCGATCAAATCCCCACCTGTGGGCCAAGTCTTGAATATATGGTGGATACCCTGCCATGGGCCGAAGTACTGAGTGTCATGTTACGGGGCAATGGAAACTGTGCCGATGCACAATGGTCATTGCTGGGATTGTCTATGCCCATGTGGGTTTTGCTGTGGTTCGCAGGATTTTTGTTGCTGGCGGTTTATACCTTCTGGCAAGCCAGAAAAAAGTAAAATGACTAACAGATACAGGCACTTAGGCCGGTTTGGGAAGAGTAAGCCTGTACAAAATTGATACACCGCTTATAGCGATCATATTTGAAAAAACTGTGTACCTCAAGCAAAAAAATATTCATTTTTTTGAGCTTGCAGTGGCCAAATCCTGCGCCTATATTTGAGTGACCAAGGGACACTTTAATAAGTATAAATATCAGGAGGCGTCATGTTAGAAGGATGTAAAACCGCCAAGGAACGTTGGGGCGGCGTTCACGGTTTAATCGATCGCTGGCTCAATGAGCGCCAGGAACTGTTAGTGCTGTATTGTGCCATCAAAGGCTTAAAGCCCTACAGTCCACGCGAGACCCCCATGTCGGTTAAAGTGCAGGCCTTCTGTCAGGTGATGATGGATTATTGCAGCGCCGGACATTTTGAGGTGTACAAGCAACTGGTATTGGAAGCTCAGCAATATGACGACGGCGGCATGGAACTGGCGCAAAAGCATTATCCTCGGCTTGAGGCCATTACCGAAAAATGTGTCGCCTTCAACGACAATTATGACACCGCCGAACACTGCCTTGAAAAAATGACCGACCTGGCAGGTGACCTTTCTGAATTGGGTGAATTATTAGAAGAACGATTTGTAATGGAAGATGAACTCATCGAAGCCTTGCATAATGTTCATCGCGAAATAGTCGCTTAAGTTACCCTCGACAAACGAAACTGAACCCGCCTCTGGCGGGTTTTTTATGTTCAGGGATGAACGGTATCCTGGAAATGCAGGAGCAATTTGCAGGGTACGTTCAGGACGAACGGTATGACGCGGTGCCATGGATAGCAAAGAGCGGCGATGTTCAGGGATGAACGGTCAGGAGTTAATTCCCGAAAATACTAACCACCCGCATCCATGTTCCAGTTTCTACAATCCACTCATCATCAAATCATTTCCCAAATATCTCCACCCTTAGTCACAAATCGCCGTCTACCTTTCTGGTCTAGACTAAGGGCAAGACAAGGAAGGTTGCCCCATGAAATTTCTGCCGTTAATCATCAGTGCATTATTGTTACAAGCATGTTCTTACGGCACCCCTCCAGAGAAGCGCTGGGAGATGGCGGTAAAAGGCGCCTACAGTGCCACCCTTTCCCGTGATGGTCATAATCTGTTGTTGGGCTCTATCCATCATGGCGGCAGCTATTGGCAGGTGGATAAATTTGAACGCTTGTATAACTGGAACCATGAAGCCAACAAAATGAGCGGCATCGTGGTGAGTGCCATTAGTGATAATGGTTTATTTGCCAGCACCAGTGATCATAGAAAAATTGCCCTGTGGGATACCAAGACCGGTGAGGCATTTTGGCTGTGGGAAGCCCCGGCCGATATTCGTGATATGGATCTAAGCAACGATGGCCAGTTTGCCTTGCTGGGTCTGGAGAGTTACGAGGCCGCCATGTTCGATATTAAAAACGGCGGTGTAAAATTTAGAATGCCCCACGAGGGCATAGTGGAAACCGTGGACATGAGTGGCGATATGACGGTGGCCATAACCGGTGGCGATGACTCGCTAGTGAAGGTGTGGAATTTACAAACCGGCAAGTCTATATATAGCTGGCGTTTATTGAATCAAATTAAGGTGGTGGCCATTAGTCAGGATGGGCGCACGGGGTTCGCCTCAAGCTATCGGGGTAAAAGCAATATCTGGGATCTCACCACCGGCGACTTGTTGGTGAGCTTGCCCAAGGTAGAAGGGCACATTCAAAGCGCCCGCTTCAATGACACCGGTTCACTATTATTAACCGGTACTTCCAGTGGTTTTGTTTATCTGTGGCAAGTTAAGGGGGCGCAGAATAAGGGCGCCTGGAAACTCACATCGCGCAACGGCTGGGTGAGCAAAAATACTCAAGTGCTGGATGTGGCATTTAGCGGTGGCAAATATAAGGCGGTGGGGGCTAACGGCATTACTTATCAGCTGGCGGATGAGTGATGGCATCACTTATCCGCTGACAGATAAGTGATGGTAGTGCTCAGGATTAGCGAGTGGCGGCATCCAGTTGTTGCTGGCGGGCATCAAATTTTTGTTGAATGCCTTCAATATTTTCCAGCATCTCGGGTACCTTGTCTAACGGTGCCGTGGTAATCGGGAGACTAACGCCGCTGTCATCGGTGGGGTCAAAGCGCTCTTTTTTCTTGGGTTCGCCAAAACCCTCGGGCAGCTCGATGGTCTTCATGGAATTGATGGTGGCTTGCACCTGAAATTTCTCTCCCTGGGCGGAATCATGAGGGGTATCACTGTATTGCCAGTTCCCTTTTTCATCTTGCCAGCGGTATAACTGAGTTTCTGTTTTGCCAATGGATTTTAGTTGATCGATGGATTTACTGGCATCGGGCATGAATTGCTTAAGGGTCATCATGGGTGTGCCATCGGGCTTCTTGATAATAAAGGGTGCAGCTAACGCACCAATTAAGGCCAGAATTATTAATTTATAAACTAACGACATTTTCCAGGATCCATCCAGTACAGGTAAAGGCGGTTATTTTAGACTATTTTTAACCGGCTGACTCGTAACGTTAGTGGCTCAATTTGTTACTTTTTGCATTCAAGGTAAATCGCAGGGAACTCATTATGACCAGGAAATGGCACATTAACGACGGCAGGAACTGTGACGCGTAATATTTGGGATCCCATTAAACCGCTGGACATGCGTCGGGTTAAACATCAGCCACCCAAGCGTATCTTGGTGGCCAACGCCAAAGGGGGCAGTGGCAAGACCACGGTCACCATCAATATCGCGGCTTATCTGGCCAAACATAAAAATAATGTGGCACTCATTGATCACGACCCCCAGGGTTCCAGTAGCCAGTGGCTGTCGGTGCGTAATGATAAATTACCCGATATTTATTCGGTGGCGGCCTTTCGTCGTTGTGATGTCAATACCACTCGAAGCTACCAACTCAATGTGCCCAGTGATACCACGCATATTGTCATCGACACCCCGGCGGGTTTAAGCGGCAATGTCCTATCCGATCATTTACGTCATTGTGATGTGATATTAATTCCGGTGGTGCCCTCGGCCATCGATATTCGAGCGGCCACCTCTTTCATTAAAGATGTGCTGCTGAGTCCGGGTTTTCGTGCAAAGCCAAAACCCATTGCGGTGATCGCTAATCGCGTGAAATCCAACACGCTGGGTTATAAAAAGCTGGGCATTTTTTTGGCCAGTTTAAATATTCCCTTTATTAGCAGCCTCCGAGACACTCAACATTATGTGCGTGCTGCCGAGTTTGGCATGGGCATTCACGACTTCTCTTCTCCCCACGAAAAAGATCTTAGTGATTGGCAGTCGCTGATTAATTGGCTAAAAATTCAATTCGAGCGATAAATCTTCGAAATTTATAACTTATATTGTAAAAAATGATCAATTTATATAGATAAAGATTTTTTGCTTTGTATAATTGCCCCTCCCACACATACCACCCTGAGGCAAAAACATGGCTGCTCCTAAAAAGGCAAAATTAAAAGCTGCAAAGAAACCTGTTGCTAAAAAAGTAGCGGCTAAAAAGCCAGCTGCAAAAAAAGCTCCTGCTAAGAAAGTAGCTGCTAAAAAAGCGCCTGCTAAGAAAGTAGTTGCCAAGAAAGTAGTAAACCCAATTGCCTTGATCGAAAACGACATCGCTAAATTGACTGCTCAGTTGGTTAAAGCCCGCGCTAAGATCGTAGCGGACGCTAACAAAGCATCTGCTTCTGCTCAGAAAGCTTTCGACAAAGCAGCCGCTGCTGAAAAGAAAGCCAAAGAAGCCCAGGGTAAAGTAGCCGCTAAGGTTAAAGCCAAGAAAACTCCAGCTTCTGTTAAGCAATTAGCCGCTGCTAAAGCCAAGACTGCTGCTGCCAAGACTGCTGTTGTTGCTGCTAAAGCCGTATTGGCCACTGCCAAGACTGCACAAGACGCCGTTAACGCTGAAAACCAAAAAGCTGCCAAGCTAGAAAAAGCCGTTGCCGGTGCTGAAAAAGCCATCGCCAAAGAGCAAGCTGCTAGCGATAAAGCCGCTGCCGGTAAAGCAAAAGTTAAAGCCAAAGCCGAAGCCACTAAAGCCAAAGCCAAAGCCAAAGCCGATGCTGGTAAAGCTAAAGCCAAAGCAGCTGCCGATAAAGCCAAAGCCAAAGCCAAAGCCAAAGCTAAAAAAGAAGCCGTAAAAGCGAAGAAAGACGCTGAGAAAGCTAAAAAAGCCGAAGCCAAAGCTGCAAAAGCCGCCGCTAAAGCTGCTAAAAAGCCAGTATCTGCTCCAGTAGTAGATATCAAGCCTGAAATGCCAGCTACATCTGTTAAAGCTGTATTCGCTGAAAACAGCTAGGTTCTAACCTAGTCTGTTTGGCTGCAAATGCTTAATCAGTGTTTGCAGCCAGCTCTCCTGCAGTATCGTATTTTTCCCCTTAAAATATTCCTCACATGACAAGCGTACATTTTGCGCAAAATTTTCCTGCCCCTTGGGCATCTTATCTTTAAGTTCATATAAAGCCCTAAGCTGTTGCTTCTCGGCGCTTAACTCCAATGCCAAAACGTCTCGATAAAACTCATCTTGTTGGTAACTCTTTGCGCGCCTGCGTATTTCCCGCAGGGGCTTGATAATATCTTGCTGCCAATGGTATGCGTCTGAGCCGGTGACGGCTTGCAGGTTTAAGCCTTGATGGCGGGTCGCAAGCCAACCACAGAGCAGCAAAATATTTACCTCCAACCCCATTTCATCCTGAGCCTGCAGTAAAAACCGGGCACAGTCAGCGTGTTGATATTGCTTAACGGCATAGATCCACAATGGGTTATCCTGCGCTTTTGTGGCATCATGCTCGGCGCGAGTGTTGTCTGTAACCACCGCCACCTCCCTAGTAATTTGTGAAGTACCAACATGATACGTCTGCAGCAGGTAAACCTGAACCTAGGCTCCAAAGAAATTTTTAAACAAGCAGATTTAACCGTACACGATGGCCACAACCTGGCCATAGTGGGGGCCAATGGCGCGGGTAAATCCACCTTGTTTAAATTAATTTTAGGTGAACTACCCCTGGACCAGGGAGAATTGGGCATGCCTAAAAACTGGCGCATCGCTCACATGGCTCAGGAAGTGGCAGCCTCTTCACAGACCGCACTGGATTATGTGCTGGATGGCCATAAGGCGTTTCGTAGCATTCAGATAAAAATGCAGGCCGCCGAACAGGCACAAGACGATATGACCCTGGCCGGATTACATGGTGAGTTTGAACTCATTCACGGTTATGAGGTGGCACAACTGGGCAAGATGATGTTGGCCGGTTTGGGTTTTAAACCCGAACAAGCGGACGAACCGGTAAGCGCCTTCAGTGGTGGCTGGCGCATGCGTCTAAACCTGGCCAAAGCGTTAATCATGCCCAGCGATTTATTGCTGTTGGATGAACCCACCAACCACCTGGATTTGGATGCGGCCCTGTGGCTGGAATCATTTTTACAGAAATACCGTGGCACCTTACTGTTAATCAGTCACGACCGGGATTTTATCGACAGTGTCAGTAATGGCATCATTCACGTGCATCAGCAGAAACTGGATTTGTACACAGGTAACTACGCGGCGTTTGAACGCCGTCGTGCCGAACGCCTGGCTCAGCAGCAGTCCATGTATGAACAACAGCAAGAACAAATTAAACACATAGAAAGTTTCATCACCCGCTTTAAGGCCAAGGCCAGTAAGGCCAAGCAGGCCCAGAGTCGTATTAAGGCACTGGAGCGCATGGAGATGATTGCTGCCGCCCATGTGGACAGCGAATTTCAGTTTCAATTCCCCAATGCCGACAAACACAGTGACCCGCTCATGAGTTTCAGCGGTGTAAACATTGGTTATGGGGAAACGGCCCTCTTGGAAGGGGTGAAGTTTAGTTTGCGCCCGGGCGACCGCGTTGGATTGTTGGGCGCCAACGGTGCCGGTAAGTCCACTTTGATCAAGGCCATCATCGGTCAGTTGTCATTATTAAGCGGCGACTATTATGCAGGTGAATACATGGCGGTGGGGTATTTTGCCCAGCACCAGGTGGATGAGTTAGAACTGGATATCTCCCCCATGCGTCACTTGCAGCAATTAAATCCAGCGGCATCCGAGCAACAGGTACGTAACTTTTTGGGTGGTTTTGGTTTTCACGGCGACATGGCGGTGGAAACCTGTGAATCTTTTTCAGGTGGTGAATTGGCGCGCCTGGCGCTGGCCCGCATCGCCTGGCTAAAACCCAACCTGTTAATTCTTGATGAGCCCACCAACCACCTGGATTTGGACATGCGTCACGCGCTTACCCTGGCTTTGCAAAATTATGAAGGGGCAATATTGGTGGTCAGTCACGATCGCCACTTGCTGTCCAATACGGTGGAACAATTCTGGTTGGTGCACGACGGCAAAGTGAAAGACTTCGATGGCGACCTTGAAGACTACCGTGCCTTTATCAAACAAAGCCAGCTGCTGGATATGACATCTGCGCCCAACGACACCCAAGCCGGTGGTGAATCCAAAAAAGATAAAAAACGCCGAGAGGCCGAAATTCGCCGTCAGGTGAGCCCGCTTAAAAAGGTGGTGGACAAATTAGAGGCTCAGCTTGAAAAAGTTCAAGAGCAACTCGACCAACAAGAGCAACTGCTGGCCGATACCAGCCTCTACGAAGCGGGACAAAAAGATCAGCTGCAAGCGGTGCTGAGCGAACAAGCCAAATGCACCCAGCAATTGGCCGAGATAGAAGAAAGCTGGATGGAAAAACTGGAAGAGCTGGAAGAACTCACCCAACAGCTAATAACGGATTAATTCGGCTAGGGCTGCACATGTACGAGGCCACCCCGTGGCCGATCAACTTGAAATTTGAATTGAAAGGTTTGCTGCCAGGGCAGCCACTCACTAAACCGAAAACGTTTTATGGTGCCCCTCAGTGTCTTTTAACACCAGCGGCAGGGAAAGATTAAAACGTGTGCCTTGGCCAACCGTACTGTGCACCTCAATCTCACCGTCCAGCTGCTGGGTAACGATATTGTAGGTCATATACAACCCCAGCCCGGTGCCCCCTTCGCCCCGCTTAGTGGTGTAGAAGGGGTCAAAAATTCGATTGAGCACCTCTGGCGCCATGCCGCTGCCATCATCCTCGTATACCAATATGAGCTTGTCCCCTTTAACGTGAATGCTCACGTGTATGTGCCCGCGGTTATCCACGAAGGCATGTTTTAGGCTGTTCATGATCATGTTACTAATAATGTGGTAATACGCGCCCGGGTAGCTGGTGATGATGAGTTGGTCATCCACATCAAAGTTTACCTCTACCTGGGTTTTTTTCAGTTGCGGTCTTAGGGTTAACATCACCTCGTGCACATGCTCACCAATTGAAAACTTCACCAGCTCTTCCACCGATTGATTCACCGCCACATTCTTAAAGGTTTTTACCAGTTCGCTGGCCTTACGCAAGTTAGTCTCCATGAGCGACATGGACTCATCGCTGTCTTCCAAAAATCGGCCAAAGTCGCCGCTGGTGAGCGCCTTGTCATCAAACAACTTTTTCACCTTTTTTTGCGAGTCATGAATAAACGAAAGGGCAGTAATGGAATTGCCCAAAGGCGTATTAATTTCATGGGCGATGCCGGCCACCAGTTGCCCCAGCGACGCCATTTTTTCAGCCATGATTAATTGTTGCTGGGCATTGTCCAGTTCCTTGGTGCGCGCCTGTACTTTTTGTTCCAGGTTGTCATTGGCCTGGCGCAGCTCCAGGGACTTGAGCTGAATGTCCAACGCCATCTTGTTAAATGACTTGCCCAGGGTGGTGAATTCGTTTTGTGATTGTATAACCACCTTAACATCTTGTTTGCCCTGCTGGATTTGCTGCACCCCGTGCAATAGGGCATCCAACGGGTCGCGCAATTTAATACGCACCAGTAAATACATGGCAAGGCCAGTAACCAGCACAATGAGGCCGGTAATGAGGGTGAGGCGCACAATCAGGTTGGTGGTGCGTGTGCCCAGGTCTTCGGTGGAGCTTAACGCCATAACCTTGTATTCGTATTCGGTGTCGCTGGGTAAATTTAACGCCACCTCCGAAAACACGTAGGGCCGTTCGTTCACTTCTATGTTGGTATTACTGGTCTGTTGTTGCTGGCGATTGTCGATGCTGGAGACCCATACATGTTCTTCATCCACTATTGCCAGGTCGGCCCCTATACGCTCGGCGATGGCGTTCAGGCTAGTGCTGCTGGGCGTGTGTACCGCCAGCATTACCACACTGTGGCGTATTTGCGGCTGCCAGGTTTCCGGGTCGGTTAAGCTCATGGCAATGGGTGACCAGATGGCCACATTCAAAACATCTTGCGCCAGGTTAATCACATTGCCCGAGGTAAAAGAGCGCGGCCGTGACAGGGTATTTAAATAATCAAACGGCGCCTCTTCGCTTAACAGGGCACCAATTTTTTCATAAAAGTAGTCGGCCTTTTGTTGATAGATGGAACTCACGTTAAAGAAGTCATCTTCAAAATTAATTTGTGCGATGGGCAGTTTATAAACACTGAAAGCCGATTGCGCCGATTTCTCCTGGTAGCGGTATAACCAAATAAATTGATGGTCAATCACCACGCTGGGCAGGGGCTTAACATCCTTAAATTGATTAAACGGGTCGGACTGGTACAGGGCTACCTGGCTTAACTCATAAAGGGGCAATA